>CAYSIR010000108.1:0-13122 GCA_964431105.1 uncultured Leptolyngbya sp.
CTTCTCACAACAACCATTCTCACTTCACAACTCATTTAGGATTGCTATAGAAATTGTTGATGATGTGGGTTGATAAACAATTTCTATAGAGGTAGTGGTGTTTAAGTCAGGATTTTGGGTGGTGTGGGCGTTGCCCACACCACCCAAAATCTCGACTAATAGAGTCCTACCAATTTTTCGTGTGAAATGTACCGGAGAGGCTAAACAGCGCTTATCGCATTGGTATGCAATTGACTCAAACCCAGTAGTTATAATTTTTTTGGAGGACAGATCCGTGCCGGTAGCTGGGGGCTACACCGACGAAACTCGGCTAGATATTCCTCTAATGCTACGATGCGCGATAAGTTGAGCCGATAGTAAATCCAGCGTCCTTCCTGTCGCGATCGCACCAATCCTGCATTTCTCAGGGTTTTTAAGTGAAATGAGAGTTTAGACTGGGTGACATTGAGGCAATCGCACAAATCGCAGACGCACATTTCTTGCTCTTTCAGCATTTCAATCACATCGATCCGGATCGGTTCTGACAGGGCCTTAAAAATTGTGACCACATCTACTGAAAGGGGTTCAAGAATTTGTGCCATCAATATTGGTTGAAATGAAGATCTATTGAAGTATAGCAAATCACCCAATCAATCGGATAGTTGGTGTTGATGAACGGCAGGATGGCTTGGAAGGAAGTGTCAGGTCATTTAACTGTAAAACTCAGTAGTATCACGTCAGGATTTTGGGTGGTGTGGGCGATGCCTACACCACCCAAAATCTTTGCCAATGGAGGATCACCTAAAATTCATCCCCGGAATCAGCAACCCTGGATAGTTTAAGGGGTTAGGATTGTCTATAGCCATCCTATTTGAATGTGAGAAAGAGTCCACAGGACTCCTTCTCACAACACTCATTGTCATTGACAGCCCATTTAGGATGTTTATAACTGGCGTTGCGCGTTAAGCGTGCTAAGCAGCACGCAGATAATGTAGGCTAAACCATTGATTTGCATCGCACCAAACTTGTTTTGCTTGAAAGCCTGCTTGAGTTGCCAAGTCTTGAAATTCATCAATGGTATATTTGTAGGAATGCTCAGTACGAAGGGTTTCGCCCGCCTTAAATGGAATCCTCACATCATCCAACTGAACAGTTTGATCTACTTGGCTGACGATGCTCATTTCAATACGTCCGATGGGATTATACACTGCGCGGTAAGTAAATTGGTCTAAGTTAAAATTGGCTTTTAGCTCTCGGTTAATACGGGTCAGTACGTTCAAGGCAAACTGGGCAGATACGCCTGCCGCATCGTCGTAGGCTGGTTCTAGGACAGATGCTTCCTTTTTGAGATCTACACCAATCAGTAAATCACCGTGGGGTTCAAGAATGTAGGCAGCATTTTTGAGGAAGGCAACGGTTTCATGCGGTTCGAGGTTACCGATCGTGGAGCCAGGGAAGAAACCGATTTTTTGAAGTTGGGACAGGCTAGGCGCATCGGGAAGCTGAAAGGGTTGAGTGTAGTCTACGCAGACGGCGATCGCATTCAGTCGAGGATACTGTTCTACCAGTTCACAACAGGATTCATATAAATGCTGTTTTGAAATATCAAGGGCAACATAGGTGCTATCTAGTGACATGGCATCCAATAAGATACGAATTTTTTGGCTGCTGCCGCTACCAAACTCGACGAGGGCGCGATCGCCAATTAGTTCAGCAATTTCAGCCGCGTGAGCCTGCAAGATTTGAATTTCAGTTCGGGTCAGATAATATTCATCAAGCTGACAAATCTGATCAAACAGTTCAGCACCGCGTTTATCATACAGATATTTAGCCGGAATGGTCTTTTGGGGTTGAGTGAGTCCTTGCAATACATCAGCGCGGACATCATCCAAGGGAGGATGTAAGTCATACAGTTTAACCGATGCAGAATGCAGTGAAATACTCATGAATCAATTATTCTCCGCAATTGAGTGAATCGAACACGTTAGTCAAAATCAATTCTATTCAGGCTACGAATGAGTCCATAATATTTTATTGAGATCGTGTCACTGGGGTGAACCATTTCCAATAGCCCTTCCAAACCCTTGGATTTCAAACCCAAGCCTCTAACCTGAATCAAAATAATTACGCTATCGAGCTAGGCGAATGCCTGAAAACTGCCAGCGCGACGAGGGCGGAAAGAAGTTTCGATAGGTAGGGCGAATATGACCGGGAGGTGTCGCACAAGACCCACCCCGCAGCACCATCTGGTTACACATAAACTTACCGTTGTATTCTCCGATCGCTCCTTCAGCAGTATGATAGCCGGGATAAGGTAGATAGGCGCTCTGAGTCCACTCCCATACATCCCCATACAGTTGATCCGGACGACTGATGCCCGTTGCAGGCATTGGATGCAAATAACCTTTTTCCATCAGATTCCCTTGAATCGGGACACCGCTGGCAGACACCTCCCACTCGGCTTCAGTGGGCAACCGCTGCCCTGCCCAAGATGCATAGGCATCGGCTTCAAAATAACTAACATGACAAACGGGTTCATCTAAATTCAAAGGACGCAATCCGCCCAAGGTCATGACAAACCATTCATCACCCATCTGTTGCCAATACAGCGGCGCATCCCACTGCTGCGATCGCACCGTCGTCCATCCTTCTGAAAGCCAGTAACCCGACTTTTCATAGCCGCTGTCTTGAATAAATTCCAGATATTCGCCATTGGTAATGAGGCGAGAGGACAGCCAGAAATCTTGCAGGTAGGTAGGATGAACCGGCCCTTCATTATCAAAGAAAAATTCAGCCTCATCCACACCAATATGATATAGATTAGCTGGATAATCTAGCCACGTTTCGCTGGAGGGCGTTGCTGAATTCAAGCTGGGTAAATCAACGCAGTACGCTGGGTGTAGAGGATTAGTTGACAGGATATGCTTAATATCGGTTAACAACAGTTCTTGGTGCTGCTGTTCGTGGTGGAGTCCTAAGAGGGTGCGCTCATTTACTTCGGGGGGATTCGCTGCCTGAGACAGGAGCGATCGCATGGCTTCATCCACATAGGTACGATACTGATAAACCTGTTCAACAGTCGGCCGTGATAACAATCCTCGCTGAGGTCTGGGATGACGGGCCCCAATCGATTCGTAGTAGGAGTTAAATAAGTAATTGTATTTCGGATGAAAAACTGAATATCCATCCAAGTACGGCACAAGCAAAAATGTCTCAAAAAACCAGGTGGTGTGAGCCAGATGCCACTTAGCTGGGCTAACATCTGGCATACTCTGAACCCCATAATCTTCAATCTCTAACGGATCGCAGAGGGTTTCGCTAAGTTGCCGCACATCAAAGTATCGATCAAGGAGCGATCGCTGGGTGTGGACTTGGGATAATGTATTGGAACGTGTCATGTAAAACCTGTCTCAACTGCATTCTGATAGCTGTTGCAGAATTGCATCGCCGTAGGCTGACAACTATTTTCCAGGCATGGCTGGGCGGGATATACGTCCACTATACCGCCGTTAGGCAATAGAAAATACCTGTTTCAGCCTAAAAATGCAGTCTGTCGGAGCAAAAAAGAACCCTAGGAGAGATTATCGGCATTATTTACCAAAGCATCATCTGCTGTTAATCATTAGCGTGTGCATCGGTTGATGCAACCATCGTTTTTAGCCATGCGTACCAATCGTGTAGTCCCTCTCCAGTTGTGACCGATACTTGGAAAATGACGAGATGGGGGTTCACCTGGCGGGCATAGTCAATACAGCGATCGATATCAAAGGAAACATAGGGCAACAGGTCGGTTTTGGTTAGGATCATCGCCTGACTAGCCCGAAACATGTGCGGATATTTGATTGGCTTATCTTCACCTTCTGTAACCGAGAGGATCACGACTTTTGCTCGTTCGCCTAAATCAAATAAGGCAGGACAGACTAAGTTTCCCACATTTTCAATCATCACCAAAGAGTCTAAGGGCGGCTTGAGAGTCTGTAGCCCATGGCGCACCATTGCCGCTTCCAAATGACATCCAGTGCCAGTATTTACCTGCACTGCCCGACAGCCTGTGGCTTGAATGCGATCGGCATCATGGGTGGTTTCCTGATCGCCTTCAATCACCGAAATGGGAATTTCGTGCTGGAGATCCTGAATGGTGCGAACGAGTAAGCTAGTTTTACCGGAGCCAGGGGAACTGACTAGGTTGAGCGCTACAGTGTCTCGCCCTCGCAGCCAGCCTCGGTTTTCGGCGGCGATACGATCGTTCTTATCTAGCAGATTTTGCTCTAACGTGAGGGTGGTATGGTGAATCTGAGCATGAGCAGCGGCGATCGCTACAGGAGCAGGGTTAGAATTTGTGGGTTGGGTGGGATGGGAAGAATCGGGATGGTGGGCGTGGGTGATCACTGTGCCATCGGGGAGCGTGTGGGAATGGGAATGACCGGCTGACGAATCAGGCGCGATCGCCTCGACTTGTCCGGTTTTCATATCTGTAAGGGTGGGTTGAGCATCGTCAGAACATCCACAGGTTATACACATGATGGTTCAGTCTCCAGTTCTAGTGATTTAATTGCGAGTTCTTGTCCGTGGGTAATGTAAATATCTGTGCTGCCGCAGTTGCATAGACCGTAGGGATCGGTAAGCGGGATAGATTGCCCGCATTGTTGACATTGCCCTGTGCCGGGAATATCTAGAATCTCTAACGTTGCTCCTTCTGCGATCGTTCCTTGGGTACAAACATCAAAGCAAAAGCGGATGGCATCGGGCATAACGGCAGTGAGTTGCCCAATTTCTAGGGTGATGCGAATAATTTTGGCTCCTTGGGCGTGGTTAAGGGCGATCGCAACGATATTTTCAGTAATTCCCAGTTCATGCATTTCCAACTCCTTCACTACAGGTTAACAAATTCGCGGTAGCTGATCGCCCACGAGCAAATCAATGATGCGCTCTGTACCAAAGCCAGTTGTCAGCGAAACGAAGCCAGGTGATTCTGCGACGACCCGACCGATGATGCGGCTCTGTTGCCCGGCTGGATGCGATCGCATGGCTTCTAATGTATCCTCAGCGCGATCGGGGGGCACAACTACCACTAATTTACCTTCATTGGCTAAATACAGCGGTTCCAGACCTAGCAGTTCGCACAGCCCCGCTACCGCTTCATCCACTAGAATATTTGATTCTACCAGCCGGATGCCAACCTGGGATGCGATCGCAAATTCATTCAGCACCGTAGCCAGCCCGCCCCGTGTCGCATCTCGCATAGCGCGCACCGTCGGGCATACGTCCACAATCGTATCTACCAATCCATTCAGCGGTTGGCAATCACTTTGGATATTTGTATCTAGCGCTAAATCACCCCGCGCTACCATGATGGCAGCGCCATGATTGCCAATGGAGCCGTTGATTAACACCATATCACCAGGCTGTAGGCGATCGACCGCTGGAGTAATGCCCGTTCGCATGATGCCAACCCCTGCCGTGTTTATGAATATCTTATCGGCAGAGCCACGGGGAACCACCTTGGTATCGCCGGTTACGATGCGAACGCCTGCCCGATCGGCTGCTGTTCTCATCGACTTAATAATTTGACGGAGTTGGTGAATCGAAAAGCCTTCTTCCAAAATTAGGCTACAAGTTAGATACAGAGGAATAGCGCCACTGACACAGAGGTCATTCACCGTTCCATTCACCGCTAGTTCTCCGATATTGCTACCGGGAAAAAAGAGCGGATCAACGACATAGGAATCCGTAGTAAAGGCGAGGCGATCGCCCAGTTTTGCCAGCGTTTCCAGTGGAATCCGGGCCTGATCCTCCGGCGGGGAGGGGACATCTTGAAATTGCTGGATAAAAATGTCGGCGATCAAATCCTGCATGGCCCGACCGCCGCTGCCGTGAGCAAGGGTGATCGTTTTATCCAATACTTTAGGGTGACTATTGGGCAATATTTTATCTTGAGTCGTTCCGTTCATGGTGCTGACCTTTCCTACCGTCTGAAAGCATCTAGTTGCGGATTGTTACTTTGGCAGGTGCTGGTGTGCGACGGCGACTATATTTATAGTAAGCGGCACAGGCTCCCTCCGACGATACCATGCAGGCTCCGAGGGGGCGATCGGGCGTGCAGGCTGTGCCAAACACTTTGCAATCCCAGGGTTTTTTCACACCTTTGAGAATATCGCCACAGGCGCAAGCTTTATGATCAGCGATCTGATTGTGAGGTAAGGTAAATTTTTCTTCGGCATCAAACTGCGCGTAGTTGGGATGCATCTTGAGACCCGACACCGGAATGTCACCCAGTCCTCGCCATTCAAACTGATCGCGCACTGCAAAAACTTTGGCGATCGCATCCAGCGCAACCGCATTGCCATTTTTATTGACTAAGCGCGTATATTGATTTTCGACGGTGCAGCGCTGTTCCGCCAATTGGGCCAGCACCATCGCTAGGGATTGCAAAATATCTAACGGTTCAAAGCCTGCTACAACTACGGGCTTGTGATAGCGATCGGCAATGATATTGTAGGGCTGTGTACCAATGACCATACTAACGTGCCCCGGCCCGATGAAGCCATCCAACTGTAAATCTGGGTTGTTCAGCAAGGTTTCCAAGGCTGGAATTACCAAAACGTGATTTGCAAATAAGCTAAAGTTTTTTATTCCCTGTGCCTCAGCCTGCAAAACCGTCAGGGCGGTGCTGGGCGAGGTGGTTTCAAAGCCGATCGCAAAAAAGATGACATCGCGGCTGGGGTTGGCTTGGGCGATCGCTAGGGCATCCAGCGGAGAATACACCATCCGAATATCTGCCCCTTCTGCCTTCGCCTGCAAAAGACTGTGGCCCGATCCCGGCACTCGCATGACATCACCAAACGTTGTAAAAATCACATTTGGCTCTTGGGCGAGGGCGATCGCATCATCGATACAGCCTCTAGGCATGACACAGACTGGGCAACCGGGCCCATGCATCAGTTCTACCGTATCTGGTAACAATTCTTCTAACCCATACTTAAAAATGGCATGGGTATGACCGCCGCAGACTTCCATCACTTTAATCGGACGTTGGAGGGCGCGATCGCGAATAATCTGTGCGGCAAGGGATTCGATGCGCCGCCGCAATCCTCCCGCCATGTTGGGATTCCGAAATTCATGAACATATTTCACGCTAGTGTTCCTCTCACCATGCCAACAGCAATGACTTTTTTACTCAATTGCGATAATCGCGAATAAAAAAATCTCAACCAGCCTCTAAACCTCTGCGAGTTCACCGAGTTCGGCAATATCTTTCAACATTTGTAACGTTTGTTGGGCTTCGTCTGGGTCGATACGATTCATGGCAAAACCGACATGAACCAGTACCCAATCGCCCACGCAGGAGTCCAGCGGGTGGCTGTCATCCACAATGCAGGCGAGATTCACTGGACGTTTCACGCCGCCAATATCCACGATCGCCAGTTGGTGCTGTTCGTTGCTAATTTCTAATATTTGTCCGGGAATGCCTAAACACATCGCGCTCACGTCCTCGATTCACATTGGAGACGGCTTTAACGGGCCGTTCCGTCCCACTGTCATCATGCGCTGCTCTCGGCCGAATCCACAAGAATTATCAGGATATTTTCAGCAAGTGCATCTATCAATGCTGGGAATGCTGCGAGATTGTTACATCGGCTGGTTACTCTGGTGCTGAAACTGTAGCCATTGTGCCGCTGCGATCGCCCCTTGTCCTAGCGACAGTCCGCCATCGTTGGGCGGAAAGTGATGGGGAGTCCATACGGTCAAACCGGCTTTGGTCAACTGTTCCTGGACGGTGACGAGTAAGACTTGGTTTTGAAACACGCCGCCGGATAGGATGACGTGGGTGAGACGGTAGGCACGGGTGAGGAGGTGGGCAAGGGTGGCGATCGCGTTGGCTAACCCCAAATGGAATCGAGCCGAAATCTGCGCGGGTGGTGTCCCGTCTCGCAAGTCTCCGAGCAACGCTAACCACAGCGGTTTTAGGTCAAAGCTTGGGCGATCGCCGGACGTGATGCCGATGGTGTAGGCAGCGTCTTGGGCGGCCTGCCAGTCGTTTGGCTGAATCAGAGCTTCCAGGGCGATCGCGCCTTGTCCTTCATAGCGGGTCGAGTCTCGACAACAGCCTACTGCCGCTGCTACTGCGTCAAATAATCGGCCCGCCGAGGAAGCCAGGGGCGATCGCAACTGAGTTGCCAGCATTTGATCCAGCAGCGATCGCGGTTTTTGGTCGAGATACTGCATCAGTTCCAACCCGCCAAAGTCTTGCCGCAGTTCCTCCCAGGAGAACACCGCCATCAGATGGGCGTAGGTATTGCGCCAAGGTTGCCGGATTGCCTGTTCGCCGCCTAACATGGCGATCGCCGGAAAATGGGCCAGCCGTTCAGCGCTGCGATAGTCCGCCCGTAAAAATTCCCCGCCCCACAGCGTGCCATCGCTGCCGTAGCCCAACCCATCCAAGGCAATGCCCAGCACCGGCGGTTCATCCAGCGGTAATCCATGCTCGACCATGCAGGCGGCAATATGGGCGTGATGATGCTGGATGGCATAGAGCGGTACGGCTTGGGATTCGGCCAACTGTTGCCCTAACTTGCTGGACAGGTACTCAGGATGCAAGTCAATGGCGATCGCGGCAGGTTCATGCTCAAACAACCGGCGATACAGATCCAGGGTGTCTTGGTAAGCGTTCAGCGCCGCCA
Source organism: uncultured Leptolyngbya sp. (assembly GCA_964431105.1). Classification (GTDB taxonomy): domain Bacteria; phylum Cyanobacteriota; class Cyanobacteriia; order RECH01; family RECH01; genus RECH01. Next base: position 8,661 of record CAYSIR010000108.1, read on the forward strand.
TATTTTCTAAATCGCCCAAATGCTGAGACACGATCGCTTCGCCGTCCCGCAACAGTGCCACCGTATTTTTGAGTTCGCTACCCATTGCCAACATCGGCGGGGCATTCTCAAACCCGACCGGTAGCGCGATCGGAGCCGGAGCATAGCCCCTGGCCCGCCGTAGGGTTTGCAAGTGATGAGGGGTCCGACCTTGCACCACCCGCACCACCGAATCATCTACCCGGTTGACAATGTCGCGATTGTGCAGCAAGAAATAGGAAGCGATCGCCCCCAATTTGTCCCGCGCTGTCTCGTTGTCAATGCACTGCGGCTCATCCGACAGGTTGCCGCTAGTCAGCACAATGGGGATGTCCAATTCTGCCATCAGCCAATGATGCAGCGGCGTATAGGGCAGCATGAATCCCAGAGTGGATAATTCTGGCGACACCGAGGGAGCGATCGCTGTAACCATCGCGTCTGCACGTTGATGCAGCAACACAATCGGCGCGGCCGGGCTGGTTAAGAGCGATCGTTCCGAGTCATCCACAGCACAATACCGCTGAACCATATCCACATCCCGCGCCATCAGCGCAAAGGGCTTGTCATAGCGGCGTTTGCGCTGGCGCAACTGCTGTACCGCTGCCTCATCAGTAGCACTGCAAGCTAGATGAATGCCGCCTAATCCTTTCACCGCCACAATGTTGCCGTCTTTTAATAGCCGAGCCGCCATTGCGATCGCATCGTGCTGTTCCTGATCTTGCCCCGCCAGCAAGCCATCGGAATCCTCCAGCCACACCTGCGGGCCACACACAGCACAGGCCACCGGCTGAGCATGGAATCGTCGGTTCAGCACATCGCCGTATTCCTGCTGGCAATCCGGGCACATGGGAAACGCCGCCATGCTGGTATTGGGGCGATCGTAGGGAATGCGGCGAATGATGCTGAAGCGTGGGCCGCAGTGGGTGCAATTAGTGAACGGATAGCGGTAGTGGCGGCTATTGGGGTCAAAAATTTCGGCGTGGCAGGTTGAACAGGTGGCGGCATCGGGGGCAATTTTGGTCTGCACTCGCCCGGTCTGACTCTGAGCGATCACAAAATTGGTTTGCGCGATCGCCCCTACATCCATCTCAGTTTGAACAATCTGATCAATGCGGGCTAAGGGCGGCACGTCCCGCTGCAAGGTGTCGATAAACAGGGCGATCGCCGCCGGTGTACCCGCTACACCAATCAATACCCCCTCCGCATCATTCCGTACCCAGCCCCGCAGTTTACACGCTTGGGCAGTGCGGTACACGGTCGGACGAAAGCCCACGCCCTGGACGATGCCTTTAACGCGAATCTGGCGGGCGATCGCGGGTGGCAAATCAGATAAATGGGATAACGGCGATTGAAATAGGGACATTCGCATTCAAACCGCACAGGGCTGCAAAACAGGGAATAAGCACTTTAGTTCAATCATGGGCCTGATTTTTTAGACTCTCTCTAAGCGAAGCCTAGTTCAGTATAAATTGAATATAGGGCGAAAACAGTTCTGGCTCCAGCAAAAACGAATCATGCCCCTTATCAGAATGCACCGTAATATATTTTACATCTACATTATCTGCCTTGAGCGCTTTCACGATCGCCATTTGCTCTTCTGGATAAAAACATACGTCTGAATCAATGCTAAAGATTAGATAACTTTGGTGAGTGCAGGGCTGAAACAGATGGCGATCGCCATTTTTCAGATGCAATCGCTGCCATAGATCCATAATGCGGAGGTAGCTGTTGGCATCAAATCGCGTCGCAAACTTCCGCCCTTGGTGATACATATAAGATTCAATCGGATGGGACAGCGGATAAAAATCACCAATCGGTTCTCCTACTGAAATTTCCTGTCGGGCCCGATATTCCATCACCCCCAGCGAGATAAACGTTTTGTGAGCAATCATGCGGGCCAGCAACACGCCTGCCGTTGGTGGTTCCCCATCGTAATAATCGCCATTGTTGAAGTTGGGGTCATTGCGGATGGCTAGGATTTGCTCGAAATTTAGGGTGCGCTGCAATATTGTTGTTTCTAGACCCGTAGCGATAGGAATCACATGGCGAACGCGATCGGGGTAGCGGGTGGCCAACACCAGCGCCAACATTCCGCCTAGAGATGACCCCAGCACGCCATGCAAACAGTCGATGCCCAGATCATCCAACAGGCGCAACTGACTCGCTACCACATCCCAGGCTGTGATCTGCGGAAATGAACTGCCATAGGGCTTTCCGGTCGCTGGATTGATCGATCGCGGCCCCGTTGACCCATAGCAACTGCCAAGATAATTGGCACAAATCACAAAAAAGCGATCGGTATCCAGCGCTCTGCCGGGGCCAATAAAGGCATCCCACCAACCGGGAACGCATTCCTCAGTCCACAATGGCTCTACCCCCGGTACGGCTGGATTAATGCCAGCGGCGTGTTGGCTGCCGGTCAGGGCATGAAAGACCAAAATGGCATTGCTGGCCGTCTCATTGAGAGTGCCGTAGGTTTCGTAGGCGATCGCCGCATTTTGCAACACGTCGCCCGACTCCAACACAAAGGGCGTTTGGCGATCGAGGGTTAGAAATTGCGTTTTAACCAGGCCGATACTCATTATGAATCTGATAAATCTGGAAATAAACCGCTGTGTTGGATGGGGGCGATCGCTTGAATCGGGTTCGAGGACTTCGCCTCAATCCAAATTTGTAGTTGTTATGCAATCAGTAGACCTTTACCTCAGCCGTGGTGGTGATACCGATTGGGCGATCGGTCACTGTAGGGGGCAGGTTGTCCAATCGGGCGTTGCGGGCTATGAGTCCCCATCTGCTAAGCCCCCATGCAGAAATCGTACAACCATCAAAATAGGGCGCGGAAACCACGCCCAGATTGGGAGGACTGTTAAATCGCGGCAGCTAACGCTTGTTTCAAATCCGCCTCGATATCCTCAATATCCTCAATCCCGATCGCCAAACGAACCAACTCCGGCGCAATGCCCGCCGCTGCTTGATCAGCTTCAGAAAGCTGTGAGTGGGTCGTCGTTGCCGGATGGATAGCCAGACTCTTGGCATCGCCCACATTGGCTAGATGGGAAAACAGAGTGAGATGTTCAATAAATTTCTTCCCGGCGTCGATACCGCCTTTGATGCCAAAGACCACCATCGCCCCAAAGCCTTTTTTCAGGTAGCGCTGGGCCACCGGATAGGCTTTGTCACTCTCCAGCCCTGGATACCGTACCCATTCCACCGCCGGATGGTTTTGCAAGAACTGCGCCACCTGGGATGCATTTTCGCAGTGACGCTGCATCCGCAGGTGTAATGTTTCGATGCCTTGCAGGAACATCCAGGCATTATCTGGTGCAATACAAGCTCCCAAATTCCGCAGCGGAACCAAACGCATCCGTAGGGCAAAGGCGATCGGGGCTAGCGGGCCGAGGTCATGGGCATAGCGCAAGCCGTGGTAGCTGGGGTCAGGTTCGCTCATCAGCGGAAACTTGCCCGAACTCCAGTCGAATTTGCCAGAGTCTACCATGATGCCGCCGATGCCGGTGCCGTGACCGCCCAGCCATTTAGTCAACGAGTGAATCACAATATCCGCACCGTGTTCAATTGGACGAATCAAGTAGGGGGTGGTAAAGGTGCTGTCTACCATTAAAGGCAATCCATTTTCATGGGCGATCGCCGCGATCGCTTCCAAATCAGATACCTCTAAGCCGGGATTGCTTACCGTTTCACAGAACACCATTTTGGTGTTGGGCGTAATCGCCGATCGAAAATTTTCAGGATTGCGCGGATCTACCATGTGAACCTTCAGCCCAAACTGCGGCAGAATATCCTTAAACATTGTGTACGTGCCGCCGTAGAGATTGCTCGATGACACAATCTCGTCTCCCGCCTGGCAAATATTAATCACGCTGTAGAAGATTGCGCTCGTCCCAGATGCTAATGCCAACGCAGCGGCTCCACCCTCCATCGCTGCCACTCGTTTTTCCAAAACATCCTGCGTCGGATTACCCAATCGCGTGTAAATATTCCCCAGCTCTTTCAGCCCGAAGAGATTGGCAGCGTGTTCTGTATCTTTGAACACGTAGGAACTGGTGCGGTAGATGGGTTGTGCCCGTGAGAGAGTGGTGGGATCGGGTTCTTGCCCGGCATGAAGACATTGCGTTCCAAGTCCGTAGGTGTTGCTCATTATCAGACCCTTCAAACAGTTAGCTTGGAAATTCTATCTCACCATCGCTCCAAAACCCGACTCCTAAGGATTTTTCTCAAGTATGGCGCGTATTTTCGACCTGATTGGCTGAGAAGACTAACCCACTCGGTTGAGATAATGAAGCTAAGCATCTGCCAATGGCTCACTGAGTAACGCAGTCGGCCACCTAACGTATGGCAAAATCAGCCTTTCAGCAGTTATTCAGTCAACCAAACGTTTGGAAAAGACCATGTGGATGCGATCGCCCCATCCTATGGCAATTTCCTA
>CAYSIR010000109.1:0-4260 GCA_964431105.1 uncultured Leptolyngbya sp.
GATGGTTTAGTGATTGCGCCCCAGCAGATGATACTCTTGCCGCTGATTTTATTCGTCCTGGGTAGCTCGGTTGGGTTGATGGGTAGTTTGTTTGCGGTGCGGCGGTTTGCGCTGCGATAGCTCAGCGCGTCTGGCTTCCAACCCTACAAAGCGATTCCTTGCCATGATTGGGTAATGCAGTCGTGAAAGGATGTTTTGTGGTGTAAAAAAATCCTTTCCGCTAGAGGACAACCCGTGATTGAATTGGGAGAACGCAGGGCGACTGTTAGGAGCGCTGAGCGATCGCTGTGGGGTTAGCCCATTGAGTGGGGAGTAGGGGGTATGCATCAGGCGACCGGGCGATGGAAAATTCAGCTAGGAGCGATCGCATGGGACGTGAGCCGAGGCGCGATCGTAGCCGCCGTTTTGTTTTGGCTAATTGTGCTGACCCTGCTGCTGCATCGGCACTATGCCATGTATCCGTCCTATGCCTCCTTCGACCAAGGCATCTTTAACCAAGTATTTTGGAATAGTGCCCACGGGCGACTGTTTCAAAGTTCGCTTTCATCTACTCTCTCCACCCCTGTGGTTCACGATGGCATGGTGCCAGATGTATCCTATCGCCGTCTTGGACAGCACTTTACCCCGGCGTTGCTGATTTGGCTGCCGCTGTATCGACTGTTTCCATCCCCCACTACGCTGCTGGTGCTGCAAGTCACCCTGATTACGGCCGCAGGACTGGTTCTTTACAGCCTGGCCCGCCAGCGCCTCAGCCCTGCGCTCGCCACCGCCATTACGGTCAGCTACTACGGTGCCAATGCAGTCATCGGCCCGACCTTGGCGAACTTTCATGACCTCTGTCAGTTGCCGCTCTACTTATTCACGCTGTTTCTTGCGATCGAAAAACGTCGGTGGTGGCTGGTTTGGTTCATGGTGGTGCTGGTGCTAATGGTGCGGGAAGATACGGGAATTCCGCTATTCAGCATCGGGGCTTATCTTTTAGTGAGCCGTCGTCATCCGGTGCAGGGGATATTTCTGTGCCTTGTCAGTTTTAGCTACTTGCTGCTGCTGACTAATTTAATCATGCCGCTGTTCTCGGACGATATTTCCCGACGGTTCATGATTGAACAGTTTGGGCAATACGTGGAGGGCGATGAAGCTAGCACCATTGATGTGATTTGGGGAATGCTGAGTAACCCGTGGCGGCTGGTGGTGGAAATCATCACGCCCATGGGAGATAATCTGCGCTACTGTTTGGGGCACTGGCTGCCGCTGATGTTTATTCCGGCGATCGCCCCTTCTGCCTGGCTGCTGACGGCATTTCCATTCCTTAAAACCTTTATGCGCCAAGACCCGATCGCCCTGTCGATTAACCTACGCTACGCCATGAACATCGTCCCAGGATTGTTCTACGGCGCTATTTTGTGGTGGTCAGCGCATCCAACTCTTTTTCGTTCTCGTATCCTTCGCGGCGTTTGGATAGCGGCCATCAGCCTGTCCATTCTGTTTACCATCACCTCGAACCCTAACCGCGCCCTTTCGTTCATCATTCCGGATTCCATCTCGCCTCGCGTTTATCTCCCGGCCCCGCAACAATGGCAGCACGTTGCCCAAATCCGCAAGCTTATGGCTGATATTCCAGCGGATGCCAGCGTTTCAACGACCTCCCACATTGCGCCCCATCTCTCTAGCCGACGAGCGATCGTGCGGTTTCCGGAACTGCGTCTGCGCAACGATGCCGACGCAGTCATCTGGATGGACTATGTGCTGCTCGATCTCCAGCAGCTCAACATTTACCAAGTCGTTTTTAATGACGATCGCCAACGGCTACAGCGCTATGTTCGCAGGGTAGATCGGTTATTGAACAACGATCGCTATGGCGTTACGGGGTTTACCGATGGCATTCTCCTAATGCAGTTGAACGCAACGTCTGATCCAACGGCGCTGGCTGGCTGGCAGCAGTTTCGTGACGAGATAGCCGCGATCGTTGACCCGTCTAGCACAATCAGCATTCGTGATGAAATAGCCGCGATTGTTGACCCGTCCCACACCACCAAAAACCATTACCTGAATACCACCTATTAAGGCGCAATGCCTTCAGTCGGATACCGGCATAGCCCTTCATTACAGCCTTTTATCACAGAGTTGATGCCTACCCTTGAAACTGGGTATTCTCATCAATAAAATGGCAGGGCAGAACTGAGTTCACCGGCATGGCTGCCCACTTGGCGACTATTTGAAATCAGGTGTCATATCGAACAACCGCCCTGAATGTGAGTTAACCTTGTGCCATGGCCGAATTAACCAACATGGGATCGTTGGTCAGTTAATTCGGCTGCGCGACCCACCCATCTGCCCCTGATTAACGCCATTGACGTTGGAACAGACAACTAGCTCTTACCGTATTGCGGTTCCTGAGGGGTGGGCTACTCCTTCGAGGCTTGGAGTATGACCCTACTAGACAATGAACCGTCTTGTTGCCGTTGTCCGCTGATGGTTCGTTGATTTCTAGAACATCCCATCTAATCTCTCATCCATCCTATTCATCCGGCAGATGTCACTGAAACTTGCATTCCCATGCGCAAAAGTTAGGTGAATAGATGAATAGTTCTCGAAAGTGAGCGCGATCGCCCAACTCCCTGCAACGGCAGCTCACTCTGACCCTATCGGAGACCTAAGAATTGTCATGGAGCAAATTGAACACAAAACTCAAGACGGTAGAACAGTGATTGTAATGACGCCAACTGGACGCTTGGACATTACAACCGCTTGGCAATTCCGCTTGAAACTTCAAGAATGTATTTCGAGCATCAGCCCCCACATTGTTATTAACCTGGGGCAAGTCAATTTTATTGATAGTTCTGGATTAACCTCACTGGTTGCTGGGATGCGAGATGCCGACAAGCATCAGGGCAGCTTCCGACTGTGCAATGTTCATCCCGAAGCGAAGCTGGTGTTTGAAGTCACGATGATGGATTCAGTGTTTGAAATTTATGACACGGAAGAGGATGCGCTGAGCGGCAGTCCTAGCAATGTTTCTTAAGCATTGACCCTAGTTTCTTAAGTTTTATGGGTTTTAGAGCAACAGCGCTGCTGGGGCTGGTATTTGTGAAAAATAACGTGAGCAACTGATTGGGCGATCGCCCAGTGAGGGTTCATCCATGAACCCCAGACAACCACAGAACCCGATCAGCTAGGGGCGGTCACTGTGTTGATGAAAAGCGCGAAACGATGACAGCCTCAGCCGTTCAGCCGCGTTTGAATGACAAATTCCTGTATCGAACTTGGCAAACTTCCCCTGAAACGAGAGAATAAAAAAACGTTAGATGTAGCACCAAACCTGTGAACAACGTTCGTACTGTTTCCGACACAAAGCGTGCTTTCCACACGCTACACACCCGCCCCATCAATTCGATTTACCGCCGTGTTGTCGAAGAATTGATGGTGGAAATGCACTTGCTGGCTGTCAATGCAGACTTTAACTATGATGCGATCTACGCATTGGGTGTTGTTACAGCCTTCGATCGCTTCATGCAAGGCTATCGCCCTGAAAAGGATAGGGAATCCATTTTCTCGGCGCTCTGTCAGTCTATTGGGGCAGATCCAAACACCTATCGCCACAGCGCGGAGCAAATTGAAGCTGAAGCGTCGCAGCATTCGGTAGACGGCTTGATGCAGGCGATCGAGTCCGGCGGCGATGGCGTGATTTTATCTACCTTGAAAGGGGTTGCGGATTCTGCATCATTCAAGTACAGCCGGTTATTTGCCATTGGCGTGTATAGCCTGTTGGAATTGATAGACCCAGAATTAGTGAAGGACAGCGATCGCTGTAATAAAGCGCTGGAAGAATTGGGGCAAAAGTTGAACCTATCGGCGAGCAAGCTGCAAAAAGATTTGGAACTGTATCGCAGTAATCTTGATAAGGTCGTGCAAGCCCAGTCGGTTTTAGAAGATGTGTTGAAAGCGGATCGCAAAAAGAAAGAAGAGCGTCTCCGCGCCCAGCAAGCCGCTGATTCGGAGACATCAGAATCAGAGAAGGCCACTGCTGAAAATACTGATTCTCCTGCTGGCTGATGCTTCACTCAACGGCTGCCATCCCCTGAAACTCGCCCCTGCCATGGATGAATTTTGCGCTGTGTTATTTAGCCGGTGGTCAATGGGCAATGACCGGAGTTTGGGACACCGTTAAGTAGGCAGCGCTCTAAGGGGCTAGCTTTGAACGGCAACGTGTTACCTATGCCTAAAGCCTAGCGAAGTTTAGTCTAAACTTTAGCCAACCCA
>CAYSIR010000109.1:4360-13030 GCA_964431105.1 uncultured Leptolyngbya sp.
TTAGCCAACCCAAGCTGCACTCTGGTTGCCCCAGTTCGACTGATTAACCGGAGTTGGGTCATACTGATGGATAAGGTTGGATGGGGACGCTAGCGATCGCACGATGGCAGATTGAACCATTCGTTCCCTTTTCTAACCTGCTGCTGTGGCGTTCACATTCAGTCGATCATGCTAAGCTTTAACGATTTTTTTGCGGACTGTTCAGGGTTGTGGCGCACCGATCGCACATATCATTACATGGTGGATGGTACGATTGAGCGGTCGTACACAGAGTTTCAGGTCACTCCGATTGAATCATCAGATAAGCAACGTATCCTATCTGGATTTGCCTCTACCGTTTCGGGGCATACCTCTGTAAAAGATGAACACTGTCCTGGATTTGCGATCGCCTTTGAAACCCGCTCCGAAACGGGTGAAGAAGTATCGATGAGTCTGAAGGCGCTGTTTGTGCCAGGCGATGCGTTTAATGCACCGCCCCAGTTGCCAATGTCAACCTTTCCTCTGGCGTCGGCAGTGCCAGAAAATGAAGAGTTGATTCGAGGGTTTTATCTCCGCGATGAGGGCTACTCTGAGGGGGGGGCGATCGCGGGACGATTTACCTACCAACCCACCCGCCAAACCTTGGAAATGACTACATACTATCGCCGCTCGGTTGCCGTTGATCAAATGCGTTTTGTGGCTCCGAACCTACGGATGCGCACAATTGTGACCTACCAACGCCCCGAAGATAGCACCCAACCGCCCAGCGTCATCAATTTGCTAGGGTTCGGCGTTGAGCGCAAGGAATCGGACAGGTTGAAGGATGCGCTCTAGACTCACCCGTCGAAAATTTTTGTTAGGCAGCGCTGCATTAGCGACCCTCCAATTGACTGGGTGCAATCGGCGCGATCGCTTTGCGCTGTTTGTGCAACTGTTGGAACAATCTGTTCCATCGGAGTTAATTCAAGAATTTGTGCGCCAACTGGATCAACCTAATATGACCCGGTTTGAGCCGCTAGAACAAGTGCAGGATGCCTTTCGTGAACTTCAGCAATGGAATACTCCGGAGGCTAGCCGCCCAATGCCTCACTGGGTGAGTCTTGGCGACTACTGGCTGGCGGCGGCTATTCAGCAGCAAATGGTTCAACCGATTCCAGCGATCGCCGCCTTAGACGGCTGGCAATCCCTCGGTTCTCGCTGGCAGGCGCTTGTAACTCGTGATGACCGGGGCGCGATCGCACCAGACGGCAGGATTTGGGGCGCGCCCTACCGCTGGGGTAGTGTCATGTTGGTCTATCGCACGGCGGCGTTTGAGGACTTGGGCTGGACACCGATGCAATGGTCAGACCTATGGCGGCCGGAACTGGAAGGGCGCGTGTCGGTGTTGGATAGTCCTCGCGCTACCATTGGCGTGGTGCTAAAGCAGCTTGGGTATTCCGCCAACCAACTGAGCGACCTAGATGGCACTGCCCAAACGGCCGTCATTAATACCTTGACGGCGCTCCATCAAAATCTGCGCTTTTATAGTTCCGATGCTTATCTAGAACCTTTGCTCATCAACCACACTTGGCTGGCGTTGGGATGGTCTACTGATATTGTGCCGCTTCTGGAACGCGATCGCCGCTTGTCTGCGGTGATTCCAGAAACCGGCACTATTTTATCTGCCGATGTATGGGTTCATCCCGCTAATGCGCCAGCGATCGCTGGTGATAATCCCCTGCCTCGTCAATGGTTAGAATTTTGCTGGAATCCAGACCTGGCGGAACGGTTGACGAGCCTCAGCTTTGCTACCTCTCCTATTATTCAGCCCGCATCTGACCTCGCGGCTACTCTGCGTGAAACTCTGCCGTTACTGCTACCCAATGCCGATATTTTTGACAATAGCGACTGGCTAGAACCGCTACCGGCAGAGGCGATCGCCGCCTATCAAACGGCATGGGAAACAGTGCGGCACCTTTGATGCCGCACTGAACCGGCTGGCTCAAATCGGACTTCCCGGCGGCGATCGGTTTCAGCCAGCTTAGAGCCTGCTTTGCCCAAGCGCTCACTGAACGGATTTAAAAGTTGCCTAGGGGGTTTGGGCGATTGAATCCGTCATACCCAAATGCCGGATCAATAAATATACGACAGTCGCGAGCCTCAGAAAAGTGAGACGGCAGCGTTGCATCGGCTGACTCATCAGGAGCAGACTGACAGATGTAGGCAGCCAATAGCGTTGGTTCGTTCAAATTGCGGTTGAAGACGCGCAACTGATAGCCAAATGACTGAGCCGCGATGCCAAAGTGGGTCACCAATGCATAGCGATCGATGTAGGTCAACCCTGGACTAGACCATCGCGATGGATTCACGATCAAATCTACGCGGCGGGGAGTGCCGTCTGCACCGCTGTAGGCAATCCAGTCTTCTACAATCTTTTCGCCATACTGATCCTGCACCCACCACAGGCTCGGCACTGTTAGCCGATCTTGCAGAATCGTTGCTTCAGTCAACACCTGTGTTGTGTCTAAGCGGGCATCTGGTTCCAATAACTCTAATTCTGGTCGCTGTGGAATTTGCCGCCAAACATCCAGCTCGTTTAAGGCTTGGGCCGCGATCGCATCTATCATAATCCCCGCGATCGCCATACCAATAGCTAGCGCCCCACTCATCTGCCGCTGCTTTGAATCCATACTTTAGCCCTACGCCTCAATCAAATGGATCGGCACAAAACATTCTTGGGGCAACAGAATCGGCTTTTGACCGAATACCAGTTGCCCGCGATAGTGCTCACGGTGAATCACAACGCCAATCGGTCGCTGTACTTGTTCTACATGAACTTCGTAATAGGTACGATAAATCTGTCGAGCGGCTTGTAAAATCGCTGGGTCTAATAAACTTGATAGCCCGCCTGCGGCTGGCTTAGTCGATAAGTCGGGCGGGAGAACTCGGTCTGTTGCCCGGTCATTTCGTGTGTGCTGTGAAGTATACACCACCGATCCAATTCCCCAATCGTTAGCTAGACTCTAATGCACCCCTTTCAATTCAACAAGGATGAACCCCTGTTGATTCAAAAATCGTGATGTTGTTACCCATGCCTGTTGCGATCGCGGTGAGTGATGACCAAATCGGGGCAATGCCTGCAATTGGGGTTCTTCATTCCCACCGAACGATAACTGAATGATGACCGAATCCTAGCTGCGATCGCCCTTAGATTATTCTTAGATCATTTGCACTACAGCCTAGTCTACCAAGCCCATGGGCAGATCGACTAGAGCTGTATCCATAAAAAAAGGTGCGCTCACCGCACACCCAGAGTTTAACAGAGATTTTCAGAGCAAACGCACGCTAGTGGTGATGATCATGGCTGTGGCTATGGTCGTGATCGTGCCCGTGATCGTGCCCGTGATCGTGACTGTGGGCATGACTCGCATAAGACTGAGCTTGAGCGATCGCCAAAGAGGGATTCACCGATAGCGCTTGCTCATCCAGCAGGGCTTGAATATGAGACGTAGCCCAATCAGCCGCCATCTTTAAGAAATCGGGATGATCATTAGCGCAGGGCATTTGCACAAAGGTCACATCCGGGCGCTTGCGGCGCAGCGCTCCGATGATATGCTCCACATCCAGCAGTGTTTCGTGATTTTCAGTCGCAAATCCAATCGGCATAAACACGATGGAGGTTGCCCCCAAATCCATGAGATTTTTCGCCGCTAGTTCAGCATTGGGCTGTGTCCATTTGATTAGGGGCGTTTGGTGATTTAGCCAACCTACGGAAACCAGTGGATAGCGATGAATCAAGCGCTCCCGCACCCGTTCATACAGCGCTTGGCTTTCGTCAATCCCAGAGGTAAAGCCTTTGGCCTCATGGGGGCAGCCGTGGTTCATCAATACGATGCCCGTTTGAGACGGCAGGTGGGCGGCGGCCAGGTCGCTGATGACTTTGTCTTCCACCATCCGAGCCATCAGGTCAATGTAGGCTGGCTCGTTGTAGAAAGACGGAATATAGCGCTGTCCTTTAACCCAGTGTTCCGTGCCGTCACTCAATTTGGCGAGCGCATCATTGACCTGTTCGACGGCAATGCCGCTGGTAAAGATGGAGTCCACGACTAGCAGTGGATAAATGAGAATTTTGTCGAAGCCTTCTTGCTTAATGTCAGCTAGCACTTGGTCGGGCAGGAAGGGCGCACAGAAGTTGAAGGCTTTAAAGACTTTGACGCGATCGCCCCATTGATGCTGGAGATGATGCTCAATGCCCGCTCGTTGCCGTTCAAAAATAGCGTTGTGCGGCGAAATAAAGTGACCATGCTGATGGTTCCACTCGTGTAAGTCAAACATGGCTAACAGTTTGGCCAACGGCGGGTAGATCCAAGTCGGCACTGGCGCAAACTTAGCCGTCAATAAATTTAGAGCTTGCTCGTTGTAATTGGCAAAATCATCGTAGCTCTCAACTTCGCCATAGCCCATGAGTAGGACGGCGACGCGATCGGAACCCGATGCCATTTCAGGACTTTGTTGCTGTTTTTCTGGGGTAGCAACCACAGTTTGGACCTCGTCGTTACGGTAGGAGTACTGTCCATATCCGGGGGGATAGGATGGGGTTGAGCAATACTGAACCAAGCGATAATCCGCAGCGATGCGATCGCTCAGTATTGAATTGCCTACCTACACCATAACATCCCCCCCTGTGGCATCCTCTCCGTTACCTGCAACTCAGGGCTTATTCCACGGGGGTGATATTTTTCTATCTTAACGATTGGTGTTTAGCTATTCCCAGAGCCGTCGTCGGGCGGGGCCGTTCAGGCGCTCATGGGCATCCCGCAGTAGGCTTGGAATTGGCAATTGTTCGGGGCAGCGGGGCAGGCAGTCTCCGCAATCGGTGCAGGCGATCGCTTTGCGGCCAGGAAACCAGTGTCCGGCATTTTCAAACATGCGGTAGCGATACTGCCCATACGCGGTCATGTCGTAGGCGATCGCTAGGTTTCGCAACCGCAGCACTTCGGGAATGTGGATGGCTGCTGGGCAGGGCAAACATTGGTAGCACTGGCTACAGCGATCGCTGCCTAGGGCTTGGGCAAGATGATGGCCTAATCGGGCTATGGCGGCCTGTTCATCGGCTGTGAGGGTCGGGTGTTCATTGGCGATCGCCAATGGCCAATCAAGTTCATCTGGGATGGCAGCCCCAACGCTGAGCGTTGTAATACGGCGATCGCTCAATAACCATCGAGCGTTTAGGTGCAGGGGCGATCGGGGCGCACAGAGCGTTTTGAGCTTGTCAGGCGGCGTATAGAGTAATCCACCTTTATCGGCGGGGGAAATAATGAATACACCCATGTCTTTCTGAGCAGCTAGGGCGATCGCCGGTTCATTACGCTGGAAAAACAGGTTGTAGTGGAGGTTCACAAACTCAAATTGATCGGTGGCGATCGCGCCCACGATGATGTCTAGAGCGCCGTGGGTCGAAAATCCGACATGGTGAATGCGCCCATCGGCGACAGCAGCGCGCACGGCCGCCATGCAGCCCTGCGGTTCCTGTACCCATGCCAGATGGTCTGCGGTGTTGATGCCGTGTACTGCAAATCCGTCGAGGTAATCTGTCCCCAGGGTGGCTAATGATTGATCGATGCAGCGGGCCATGGAATCTGCATCCGGTGTGGGAGGGGCTTTAGAGGTGAGATGAAGCTGCGATCGCGCTACCGATGGCAGAGCTAATGCCAAATATTGCTCGCTGTTACCATAGCCGCGAGCCGTTTCGATGTGGTTAACGCCGAGGCTCACGGCTTTTTGAACGGTTGCGATCGCCGTTTCGGCAGATGCCAACGACCGCATCGTACCCAACGAAAATACCGAAAGATTTAACTCCGTTTGCCCAAATCGTCGATACTGCATAACCGCGTTGCCATCTGCCACCTAATTGCTGAAAGCCAGCCGAGGGCGCACGTCTAGATCACCCTAGAGCTATCGGGTTGGATGGGCACTTCCCACACAACCCAAGACCTCTAGCCTAGCGCCCTAGGCTTCGCTGCTGCTGGAGCGACCGCGCTGCTTCTTGAAATCGGCTGGGCTAATGTCTTCCAAAAAATTGCGGAAGGCTTGCCGTTCAGCTTCATCTGCATCCCGATCTACCGGAATCGATGCATCGGCCACAACTTCCTCCATCACCCAGATCGGGCTATTGGTGCGAAGCGCAATGGCGATCGCATCACTAGGACGGGCATCGATTTCCTTCTTGGTCTCACCATTCCGCACCGTCAGAATGGCATAAAACGTATTGTCTTGAAGTGAATGAATCACCACCCGTTCGAGGTCAAGGCTCCATTCATCTAGCACATTGACCAATAAATCATGAGTCAGTGGGCGCGGCGGTGCTTGATTTTCTAACGCATTGATGATCGCCCGTGCCTGATCTTGACCAATGTAAATTGGCAACTGACGACGTTCTGCTGTATCCCGTAGGAGAACAATTGGGCTGCGAGTCGCTGCGTCTAGGGCAATTCCAGCAACCTTCATTTCCAGCATTGATATAGCCTCCAGACTCCGTTAAGCAAAGAATGAACCATCGTTCGAGACAGATGCTATGAACTCGATTGAGAAGGACAGGGTTCGGCAGAACAGCCCGATTGCAAGGGAGGGGCATTCATTAAAATCCTAATTAGAATTCCGCTGTATCATTGGCGATTGCTCAGCCATCCCAGCGTTTGCAACGTTGTGTCAAATTCGCTCGGCATGGTTGCAATAGACTGACTAGCATCCAAAGGCCAGGGCGATCGCTCTAAGCATATCCCTACTTTTGCGCCATCTAACTGTATTCGCTATCACAACTGAACCTTCTCAAGCCATTCCTAGTGACAGGTATAGACTGAGCTAGAAGCATTCCGAGCGACCCTCTTTCACCAACCCATGTCGTTAGGGCTGTGGCCCTGCGGTCATACAATCCATCTACATCACCCAAAATCTAGCACGCGCCAGACTTGAGTTACTGAGTAGAGCATTAGCCAACAGCCGTTAGCAAAGATACCAGAGCGACCCTTGGTTAGCGTGAGCCTTGGCACCTAACCATCAAGCCTGTGAGCCAATCTCTAATCCAGTGGTGCTGCACTATCGCTGAGCAAAACCTCCCTGAATGTGTCTCTAAGTAATGGCAGGAGCGGCATTCAGCCGTTTAGGTGCTATGCATCACTGCACATCATGGCTTGAATTCCTGACTTCCAGTATGCCCTGATCTTGGTGTGAAACTGAGAATTGAATCGTGAAACTTTGACGAAACACCATTTTTTCTGGGAACGAAAATCGGCTGTTCTCCGGTGGCGGGGATTTTCATGATGTGGTGCAGCTTAAATATCAAAGATCCTTACATGGATACCACTACCGGAAAATCAAGTGTCTGCTGTCTATTCATCTCGCTGCGATCGCCAGACTCAGATTGTGTTTTAAGTACACCATAGTTACAGGTAGTTACTACAGATAGTTACAGATAGCTATAGCAGAACACATCACCGCTCATGGCGATCGCTGGCGGTTTGTTCACCGCTTTGCTTGGTGCATAACTGGTGCATAACTGGGGTATTGATGTCATGTTTGAGATGATATTGATACGACGTTTTTAACACATCCGCTATGTTCACTGGACTGATTCAAACGACAGGAACGCTGACCGTTCAGGGGGGCGATCGCCTCCATATTTGCTGGGATAGCCATACGCCAGATGGGGTGTTTGCTGATTTAGCCCTGGGAGACAGCGTTTCGGTAGATGGCATTTGCCTAACGGTGACGGCCATTCTGTCATCGGGGTTTGTGGCGGCGGCCTCTCCCGAAACCCTTAGCCGTACTACGTTAGAAAATTTAGAGGGAGAAGCCCGCGTCAATTTGGAGCCATCATTACGGGTTGGCAGCAAGTTGGGCGGACATTTTGTGACCGGGCATATCGACGGGGTGGGATACCTGGACTCATCAACCCAGACGACGGATTCTTGGGAACTGTGGTTTCGAGTTAGCGATCCACGAGTGTCGCGCTACATTGTGCCCAAGGGCAGTATCACTGTGAATGGTATTAGTCTCACGGTTGCCGACTGCGATCGCGAGGGCACGGCGTTTAGTGTGGCGGTCATTCCTCTCACCTATGCCGAAACGAATTTACGGCATCTTAAACCGGGCGATCGCGTCAATTTAGAGGGCGATGTGTTGGGCAAATACGTGGAAAAATTCTTACGCCTAGCGCCGGGCCCGTCAGCGGCACTGGAGAAGTTTGATGCAATGGGCTATGGCAGTGATACCCCCGACCCACTCAGTTCGACATTTTTGGCTGAACATGGGTATCTGTAGACTGGGGCGGCTTGTCATCAACGCTGGAGCCTGGAGCCATTGCCTACGCCGCTGATGAGTAACGACCCGATTCTAGCCAGCTATCCAAAAACTGATGCAGCCACTGCGCGATCGCCTCGCTGTACTGGTCATGGTCGTGCAATTGTCGATCGCGGGGATGAGCGCCGGGTAGGACAAGTTGTTCAGAGGCTTTCGTCGTCCACAGTTCAATCATGTCGCGGGTGATTTCGGGATGAAATTGCAACCCATAGATGCGATCGCCATACTGAAAGGCTTGATTAGGAAATACAGTGCCACTCGCGAGCCGAACGGCCCCTGCCGGAATATCAAAACCCTCGCCATGCCATTGAAAAACGTACATCGACGATCGCCCAAATTCATCCTGTCCGGGGG
>CAYSIR010000110.1:0-12901 GCA_964431105.1 uncultured Leptolyngbya sp.
ACGTTAGATTGCTTAGTCCTTAGTATAGATCAATATCTTATCTCTTTGTTAACCTCTCAAAGGTTCAGTGTTCTTCTTGGAATAGTGAACCGCCAATTGAAAGATACTTCTGCCTCTTATCTTCATGTAACAAAGCCTAGTGGAGTTTTAGTATGATAAAGCGTGCCCCTCGAAATCGAACAGTGACCTGTTCAGAGCAAGAGCAATTGATATTGAGCAGGTCTTTATTATCTCTCGATTCTCCGGTTTGTATTGATCACATCAAAGGAAGAATAATTAATCAAGATCTGTTCAGTGCAGCAGAATATTTACCGGAAGAGTGTATTGATCTTTTAATTATGGATCCTCCGTACAACTTGTCAAAAAATTATAATGGGCATTTATTTCAAGAGAGAGACAAAGGAGCGTATCAAGATTGGTTTATATCTGTCCTTAGTATTGTTAAACCGCTACTCAAACCTACGGCGACGCTTTATGTATGCTCTGATTGGAAAACATCGATGCTTATTGCTCCACTCCTCGAACAAGAGTTTTATATTCGCAGTCGAATCACATGGGAACGAGAGAAGGGTCGGGGTTCAAAATCAAACTGGAAAAATAATGCAGAAGATATCTGGTTTTGCACAGTTACAGACCAATATACCTTCAATGTCGATGCAGTTAAGCATAAGCGCAGGGTTATTGCTCCATACCGGCACAAGAACGGTAAGCCCAAAGATTGGCAAAAGGAAAACAGTGGCAATTTCAGGCTAACTTATCCTTCTAATATATGGACAGACATTAGTATTCCATTTTGGTCAATGCCCGAAAATACAGACCACCCAACCCAAAAGCCAGAAAAGTTAATTGCTAAGTTGATTCTCGCAAGCTCTAACCCTGGTGATATGGTACTTGATCCATTCCTCGGCAGCGGAACTACAGCGGTTGTTGCGAAGAAACTTGGGCGCTACTTTACTGGTGTCGAATTGAATCAAGAATATTGTTGCTGGGCATTAAAGCGCCTTGAAATGGCAGAAAAAGACTTAGCCATCCAAGGTTATACAGATGGCATCTTCTGGGAACGAAATACGTTAAATGAGCAATCTAGGAAAAATACGCTTTCTGCCGTCAATAGTTTAGATATTCTGACGACAGACTCTTGACGATGCTATGGAAGACAGTGGAAGGGAAACCTGACGATCGCTACTACCGCTCATTGACAAAGCTAAGTTGATGTAAAATCGATTCCGATCGCACCCCTAGCCGTCAAGCTAGTTTCTAGGTGTAGCGATAATTTAGGTAATCGAGTAAAGCGTGTTTGAGTAAAATTAGTTCCTCGTGAGTCTGCCCAGTTGAGGCGCGTATCCAACAATCGAGCATAGCTGAGATCGGCCCGACAAAAGTTTACCTGTCGTAAAATCGCACGAGATAAGTCAGCTCCTGCCAGGTTGGCTTGCTGTAAGTTTGCTTCGGTAAGATTCGCTTCGGTGAGCTGCACGTGAGCCAAATTTGCCTGCTGCAAATCTGCCCAACTGAGATTCACTCCATGGAGGTTGCGCCCGCTCAGGTCTGCGCTGCGCAGATCAATTGATTCTTCAGGATGGCGATCGCGCCACTCATTCCAAGCGTCAACTCCGTAATCAAGCTGCTGTAGGTGCATGGGATTAGCCATCTTATGCCTCCGTGACGGGGTAAATGCAGGTCAGCGATCGCCTTTTGTATACATTATGACGTGTTCGACATGACTGTGATCCGTAATTGTCTCATAATCGTAATTTTTCAAACGCACTACAGACGATGCAACGTTTATTAAGGGTGAGATGCTGCGTTAAAAGTTATGTCACCCCATTGAAGCGATAGAATTAGTCCGGCTAGACTACTGTTAGTCAGTGAGCGAATATTTCACCGCTCCTCGGACAGTCTCTCGGAGAATTAAGACTACTTTGATTTGAGCCATCGTTCTCTATTGAACCGTTATCCTTGAGTGGTCAGAATTTGTGGGGCTGTGTCAGTATAATGAAAAATCCTTGCATCACCACTACCCATTTACCAACTATCTAGATAATGACTATGAGTTCGCTGTGGAAGACCGTTCGGCTGCGTTGGTTTCTAGCTACTAAGGCTCTCCGTTATAGCAATGATTTTGTGGATATTCTGTATCGTATTTATCTGAATCACAGTAAGGTGATCCATGTGAGAGACGGTTATCCAATTTATTCGTTGTCTACCCCGGCATTATTCAGTAAGCCCGCTGCCAATTTTATTGCACGTACTCTTTATCGCACAATTCAGAATCGAAACTTACCTAATTTAATGAGCTTGGCGGTGAACGATCAGTGTAATGCTGACTGCTCCTTTTGCAGCTTTTATGATGGAGTTGATGATGCAACACGATCGCCTTTGTCTTTATCTCAGATGCGACAAGTGATCCGTGACGCACAAGATCTAGGCGTTTCCGTCATCAATTTTGTCGGCGGTGAGCCACTCTTGCGCAGTGATTTACCCGATATTATTCGCGCGGTTGATAAAACTTTCTCGACTACTGTGTTGTTCACAAATGGATGGGCATTGAGCGATCGCGCTCGTGAACTGCGACAGGCAGGTCTGGACAGCGTGTATGTGAGTTTAGATGCCTCCACAGCCCAAGACCATGACCAGATTCGTCAGAAGGACGGTTTATTTGAGCGAGCGATCGCAGGCATCCGAGCCTCAAAACAAGCAGGATTGTCGGTCGGTATTTCTACAACGATGACTCCAGAAAGCTATGCAGCCGGTACGCTAACTCAGATGATTGAACTGGGTAAAGATTTGGGTGTGCATGAGGTGCTAGTATTTGATGCCTTACCTTCCGGGCGCTACGACCATCGCCATGATTTGGTGAGTAATTCTGGATGGGTAGATGATATGATGCGATCGGTTCATTCTTACAATAGTAATTCACGCTATCCAGGGATTGTATTTTTTGCCCATTTCACCAGTCACAAAAGTGTGGGCTGTAGTTGTGGAACTAGCTATTTTTATCTATCTCCCTATGGTGATATGATGTCTTGTGATTTCAATCATCATTCCTTCGGCAATGTAATTGATGAACCGCTGTGGCGCGTTTGGGAGCGGCTGACAACAACGCCAGAGTTCTGTCAAGCTAAGTGGGGCGGCTGCAAAGTTAAGGATGAAGATTTTCGCAAGAAAGATACGGTACGAGGCGATCGCGCCCGCAGTCTCTCAGAGCCTACATCCCGCTAGCTTATTCCCTTGGACGTTCGCCTCATTGGGTGGCGGTATTCATGTAAGGATTTTGGGGGGGTGTGGATAACGCCCACGCTACCCAAAGTCCTTACCAAGAGAGGACGACCCCTCATTGTTTCATTACCTTATTATTGATTTGTGACTTGTTAACCTTATTCAGATTCTTTCACGGTAGTTCTATGCTAGAGTCTCTCCTCAATATCGATACAAGCTGTATCAATCCTAATATTTGCAACTTTGATAAGACGCCAACTGCAGCCATCATCATATTTGAAATTGCCGTGCTATTGGGATCAGCGATCGCTCTTTTTCTTCTATCTAAGCGAAAGGAAAAAATTGGGTTGCGATTTCTAATTATGGCGATCGGTATCTTTATTTTTGAGCTGTTTACTGCTCCCATGTGGCATAATTTTCGTATGGGCTGGTGGGCATACCTATATCGTGATGTCAGTTGGATTCTCACTGTTGGTTGGTCTGCCATGATCCTGACTGTGGTGCTGAGTGTGGATCAGGTTTTGAGTCAGTGGTCAGAGTGGAAACGATTTTTATTGTATCTTGCTATTCTGATGGTATTCGTCAGCGGTCTGGAGATCCTAGTGGTTAATCTAGGGATTCGTGGCTACGCGCCGGAGGTGCTGGAGTCATCCACTGGTGTCTTTATCGCTGGGGTGCCGTTGGTTGATGTATTGTACTATACGCCAGTGTTTACCGGATTGGTAATCGGGTTTTATAAGTATTGGAGTTGGTTCATTGACGATGTACTATTGGTTCCAGTCAAGCAGCCCAAGTGGTGGCGGAACCTACTCATTGCAGTGTTGGCGGTATTCTTATTTGAAATGATGATTGAGCCAATGGTGAATAATCAAAATCTACCGCAGTGGTCATATATTTTTCGAGATATTAGTATCTTAATGACGGGGTTATGGATTATTGTTGTATGGATTGTTACTAATTTATTGAACCGGTTTTTGCTTACCATGAACCCTGTGGTTAAGTTTTTAATGATGCTGTTGGTGACTGGTGTGTTGGCGCTGCCCCTCGAATCGCTATTTATTTTGTCGGGATTTCGAGTATATGGCCCAAGCACGATCGCAAATTTCACCGGAATTTTAACGCCTATCACAAAAATTCCAGTTGAAATAGCGTTTGCAATCCCCTGTTACATGGCATTGGTAATCGGCTTTATTGGATATTGGGAAACCCTATTGGACAGCCGCTTATGAGATTCCTCACATCGTTAATTGTTGGTGTACCAACTACTTATCTAATATTAGCGATCGCTACTGGTGGGTCAGGTAATGCAATTAGCATTCTCATTATTTCGATTGTTTGTACAGCCGGCATTAGCCTAGCTATTTGGATTCCATTGATGGCTGGTGTTGGATTTGCTACCATCACGATCGCAACGGCTGTTTTTATTGGCATAAGATTTGTGATTCGCAGCATTGTGATTATCCTGATGAACCAACCAGACGGTTCACTTGAACGTCTTGAACGTATGGATGGCGATCGCACGCTTTCCTTGCCTAGTATGGCGATCGCGGCGCAAATCAGGCAACAACTTCATCGCAGTGAACAGATAGCCCTCAAGCACTATACCAAGCGGGCAATTGCTCTAGGACAAGACTACAGCCGGATTTTATCTACCCTAACGGAACAGGGCTGGTCTGAAGATGAAGTGCAGCAAGCCTATGAAGCAGTAGCTGGCAGTTAGGATGTGCTGCGGGCAATGGTCAGTCACGCACGGATGGGTGATCGGCTGTATCGGAAGGGGGCGCGATCGCCCCTGTAACTTCCGAAGATGCATTGGATAGCTCTTTTTCTCTGTGATTCCAGAAAGTTTGAGGGGTTCCAATCGCAATTTGATGGTGATCAAGCGCCATTCGTACCCGCAGGCGAAACGCTCGCTCTACCGCCCACTGTTGCAACGGCTGTGTTTTTAGCCAGACTCGAATCAGCATTCCCGCGTGGGTGATGCGATCAACCCCTAGCACCTCCGGTGGCTGTATCAGATGCGATCGCCATTCTGGGTCATCGTAGAACGCTTGCGCCACATCCCGCATCACCGTGAGTACGTGTTGAATATCCGCATCATAGGCTACCTCAATTGTAAAATCTACCCGCGACCAACTGCGCGTCAAATTTTCAACCTTAGTAATCGTGCCGTTAGGAATTGTAATTAGGCTACCGGTTTCATTGCGAATTTGGGTAATGCGCAAGTTCATCGATTCCACCAACCCACCCATACCATCCACAACAATCACATCTCCGATCGCAAACTGATCCTCCCAGATAATTAAGCAGCCTGTCACCAGATCCCGCACTAGGTTTTGTGAGCCGAAAGACAAGGTTAGACCAATAATAGCGCTACCAGTTAGAACCGAATCAGTCGGAACGCCCAATACCTGCAACGAGAATAATGCTGCAATGCCGTATGCCATGAAACTGGTCAGCCCCTTTAGCGCACTCGCTGAGGTTTTCGCCCGTAGGGACGTGCGCTTAGCATCTTCAGGAGTAAAGATAAACAGTTGGCGATCGGCCCAAGCCTTCATCGCGCGATCAATCAACGCATCACTGAGGCGGTTTGCAAGTTCTAGGGCAAACCAAAGACCCAGCAGCTTAAATGGTAAATTAACCAGCGTATTCCAGGCCCATTCATTTGTCCAAGGAAATAAAATAAGTATTGCGAAACTACCGCCTACCCACACCCCAATTTGTAACCAGCGAATGAACCAGCGCAGGAACCGGTTGAGACCCTGCCGTTGCTCTAGAGTAAACTGATCCTGCAGCAGCGTTAGGAACAATAGGCGGCGTGAGGCGATCGCTTCATCAGAGGTATCCTGCTCATTTAAAGCCGCACTGGCGGCTGTCGTCGCTTGTTGCTCTTGCAGTTGGAGCTGTTGTCGTTTGAGCCACCGCTGCCCTAACCACATCAATAAACTAACGATTACCATTCCCAACCCAATCGGTAGCGCCCGCATCGCCTGGCGCGTCAGGCTGCCTGGCAAACGCAGCACTAGCGTATCGTATAGCGTTTGGTGTAGCAATGTCTGCCACCGTTGGGCTAAATCTTCAATCGTCGTGCCGTAATAGTCGGCATCATACTGGGTGACGGTCAACAATCGCTGGGATCGCGATCGCTCATCATCCATCGCTTCTAAAATTGTTTCATTATTTAACGTCGATACGATAACCCGCAGCGATCGCGGATCGAACCGAGTAATATACTCCGGCTGCTGCTGCGTTTGTTCAAACAGTTCAAGCGCTTGCCAATCCGTTTCAACGACGCGGTTCAGGTTCACCGAAATTTGTAGCGATCGCTCTTCTACAGGAATTAGATCCCCTGGATTAGAGCGATCGCGCACCGTTGGGGCAGCCACTTCCAAAAGGTTGCGGCTTTTGAAATAAACCGGAGCTACTTCAATAAATCCTAAACGTCGAACCTGAGCAGGCGGACGGTTGAGCGTCGTCGGTGCATCGCTTGGCCAGAATTGTCCATGCACCGATCCAAGAGGCATCAGTGCCAGGATGAATGCAAAAAGTGCCATCATCACCCATCGCATACATATCCAGCGGAGCGATCGCCCGCTCAGGTAAGGACAGAATTGGCTCAGTATCCGGCGTTGCATCTGTGCCTGTTCCTCTACATCCTTACTCTACTGTATCGCGCTAAAGTTTGTAGACCCGTCCTTCTACAAATAATCGAGTAATTCCCTTTGCTGTCAGATAAGGACTAACCTTCTGCAACACCGCCCCGTCAGGCACTTTCACAATGCGCTGACTCTGACGAGAGAAGCGGCGGGCTACTCGATGGTTATCAAAAATAGGGAGCGTCCGTTCCTTAACCTCACCTTTAGGAATGCGCCCCAAATCCGCAAAGTCTTTTAACGGGCGAGTAATCAAATTTGCAGAGCGGTCTACAACGAGATAGCACGTTTGAGGGAGCGTCGCTTCACCCAGCGGCAAAATCTCTAGCGGCGTGTGTTCATCTACAGGAACAGCAGCATAGGGTTCCTCATCGTCGTCATCGTCTTCCTCATCGTCATCATCGCCGCCGTCATCATAATCATCATCGAGATTATCAAGATCACCATCGAGATCGTCCTCTAAGTCATCCTCCTCTAAGTCATCCTCTTCTAAATCATTCCTTAGATCATCATCGAGATCGTCCTCTAAATCATCCTCCTCTAAGTCATCCTCTTCTAAATCATCCCTCAGATCATTATCCAAATCATCGTCAAGACCGTCACTGTCAAGATTCTCATCATTGTCGTTGAAATCAACCGCATCATCTACATCGTCATCTACGTCTGCAACAGCCGCGAGGCGGGAGTCGGGCTGGTCATCTGTTTCATCCGCAGATGGGTTGATCGTTGCCTCTGACGGCTCTACTTGTGAGTCACCTAACGCGGCTGCCGTCTCAGTATGAGATTGCGAACGACGATTGGGCTTCAGCCGAGGTTTTGGTGTGGATGCTGGTGGCGGGGGAACTTCGACTTGGGCAACCGACCGTGGGCCGCTGCGTTTGTGCTGCACCAATTCTTCATACTCGTCAGTGGACAAACCCTGTTTGACAATCCGACTGATCGTACTGCTGCTCACGCCAAACCGGGACGCCAACGTCGAGGTTGACTCGTCTGGGTGGCGATACAATTCGATGATGGTTTGCTTATCCGCATCTGACAGTTTTTTAGGTGCCATGTTATCGCTATCCTTCCGCAGCTCCCATTTTGCCCTGATGACTCAACAGCGGCTTCAGTGAGAACCGCTGTTGAGAAAAATCATAAATCGACATGATCGTTATACTTGACTGCATTGACTAGACCCGGTATTGCCAAACCCGGTAGTGCCATGCGATCGCCTATTGAGCTTCTGACACAGCTTGTTTCAATGCTCGATCGCTGAAGCGATCGCCCTCATTTGGGATGCCGCCTGTTCTATGGGGCTTTCCTAGAATAGCGCGTCTTTACGCTTCCCATCTGAATTCTGTGACAATCTGTAGAAGTCTCAGCAAGATTGTCGCTACCCAAGAATAAGACAGGGGGCAATCCGTCCAGCCAACCGCTCGATCAGTTTATATTTCGGCGGCGGCTCGTGCGGCGCGATCGCGTAGACAGGTCATACTCCAAGGCTGCACCGATGCTCACCAACACCGCACTAAAAATCCAGAACACCTCCAAAAGCGCACCGGTTTGATAGGCGGGAATGTAGCTGATAGCAAAGTTGAACCAAATATCAGCAATGTAGAAAGAGAAAGCGGATGCGGCAATGAAACGCCAAGATGTTGAAAAGCGCCCGCCCCAGAAAGCCAGCAGCAGCATGGTTGCCATAGTCAGCAGCAAAATATCACCCAGGATGTAAAGCCAGGCAATAATATCGGCATAGGGAGACAGAAACGCCTCTGCTGCGAGCGCCCAATCCGGTACATTTTCAGCAGTGTCTAGATTCTCGACCGCCTCTATGGGGACAGGTTCTAGCTCAGGTTGTTCCGAAGGGTCAGCAGTCTCTTCGGCCGCCGGTTCAGCATCAGTGGGTGCTGCCTCAGGCGCAGCCGGTGCGGGTTCTGCGGGGGCATCCGTTGCATAGGCGGGTGCAATGAAGCTGATGGGTGATCCTGAGGGTGCGATCGCCAATTCCTCCGGAGCCGCAACCGAGGTGTAGTAAGCAATCATAACCCCAGCGATGCCAATCGCTGCCACCGTGGCCCACTGCATAACAGACAGATTCAACCGTCGAGTGAGGACAGCCAACAACATTCCAACCCCCATAAACAAATAGGTCAACAGGAAGAAGATGTCGCCGGGTGACACATCGGCATCTTTGCCCAAGATGAGTTCCCAGTAGGCCAAAATTAAATTACCAATAAAGAACGATCCCATTCCCATTCCCAGCAGCAGCCAAACCGTGCGTCCACTCACAATTTGAGAACTGCGCCAGTTCCTAAGACAGAGAATCGTTGCTCCCAAGAAGGCCACTTCTTCCAAAATGTAGGTGACAACGCCGTACCAGGTTGGAAAGCCCTCAGTCGGGATGAAATCGCTAAATAGAAGGAAAAATAGCAGTGAAATAAAAGCCCAGCCGATCGCTATTAATACGATTAACTGTGTCGAGAACAGGGACTTTGAACCAGACGATTTTTTACTCAACGGACTGCTCCTCAATCAGTACAGAATCAGTATGGACATCTAAAGTCGCTGTCAGCATACCGATTAGCGTTGCTGCTGAAGAATCTAAACAACACTTACACGACCCCACTAACGATTTGAGCGACCTCCAGTACACCATAGGAATTCAGCGTTCTACCTGAAGGGAAGCGTTAGTTTTATAAACCCGCTTTGTGAAGCCAAGGGACCGATGGCAGCAATCTAGGCTCACTCAGTGAATCATTGCATCAAATGCGTCAGACCCCAGCCATTCTGTCGTGTCAATCGCCGACGTTCCATGCACGAATCATAAACGACCTTGGTCAAATCAACCGCATTTTTTCTAGAAGTTCGTGCATGGGTATGGATGTGGGGCATCCGACGATTAGCCCGCAACCTCCTTTCATGCATGGCGCACGCCTAGCGCCAAACTTTGCCAGTTGGGGATTGCTGGAGCCAGTCTATAAACTGCTTGCGATCGCCATCGGGCATATCCTGCAAGGCATCTAACACTCGGGCTGTAAAGTTAGCATTGCCAAAATGCTCCTTACCCAGTCGGAACAGTTCTTGCAGCAATGTATTGAGATGATGTTCTTGCCAGGAGGGAATCTGGAGCGAGGCAAGTGGGTCAACGGTTAGGAGTTGGTTGACGCTGTCTGGAGTTTCGGTTTGTGGAAAGCGCCATCGCTGGAACACCTCTACAATCTCTTTTTGGAACAACGCAATTTGGCGATCGCCCAGCAAATCTTCAATGTCAATATACACAGCTTGCAGCAGCAGCAAGCAGGCTTGAATCATAGAAGGTGCTACATCGGTCGAGTCATTGCCTGCCCCTGCATCGGCTCCCAGGGTATCGAGTCGGACTTTGCCCCAAACGCTATAGCGATCCGGTTCTTCCAGTAAAACGCAGGCCTTGCCCCGGTTATCGGTCAGGTCTCGCCAAAAAGCCTTTGCATCTTCTTCTTGGGCAGCACTAAATACACTGATGAGGCGAAAGGTTTGTCCCTGGTAGCTCAGGATCGGAATTTTTTGATCCCGGTTGGGGTGCGGAATGGTCGAAATTTCAACATCCTGTCTCTTTAAGATAAACATGACGTGATCAGTTAGCTCCTAGCAGGGACGGGGATGGCGACTCCGCAGATCATCTGATCGGACATGAGGTCAGCCTGATGGTTGCAAATGGTGATGATGGTAGTAGCGCGATCGCAGCATGAATCAATTCAGCAAGTAGAGTGAATCCCTAATGTGCCGGTGGTTGTCAGAGGAGCCTGTCTTACACATCCTGCATTGCCCTCACCCCCCAGCCCCCCTTCGACAATCTCAGGACATGCTTCTGCCAAAATAGGGCGAAGGGGAGCAACATCTTCAATGTCTTTTTGCCAAAATTGGCAGAGAAATTTAGAAAAAGGGCACAAGGTGACAGGCTCCCGGTTGGCAGTCGATCACTACGGAAGCCAGGCAACATCTGAATCGTCAATGGTCGCCAGCCCAATAGGCGATCGCGACAGAGCCAGCCCGACATCTCATTGACCGTATCCAGACATAGGTGAACTAGCCACCTGCACCAGGCTTCAATTTATAAATGATATTACGCTACTTCCACATTGCTTGCTGAATCCCACAAACAGACTCTACCGCCGAATCGGATGCATTCCAATCCTGTGAGTCCAGACCTGAGAAGGGGTGCGGTCGGGTGTCGCTACCTCTCAACCCGGCTCAACCGCATATAACGCAATGTAAAGCACATTTTGAATACACCACCCATACGTTACCCTTACACTAATTTTTGGGGCTGTCCGTTTTGATTCCGTCAATCAGTCAGGACAAAATATCGCTGAGGGCAGCCTGAACCGTTGCAAACTGATAGGAAAAAGGAAGCGTTTGGGTGCGCTTGGGTAGCACCTGCTGCCCTTCGAGAACCACCTTAGCCCCATCGCCTAGCAGGGCTTCTAGGGCAAACTCCGGCACTGGCAGCCAAGACGGCCGCCCCATCACTCGCCCCATCGCGTCACATAATTCTGACATTCGTACTGGATTTGGAGCGGTTGCATTAAGGATGCCGTCGTAGGTGGGCTGGGTCAGGGCTGCCACGATCAAATTCACTAGGTCGTCTCGATGAATCCACGACACCCACTGTTTGCCGCTGCCTAGGGGGCCACCTGCAAAGAGCCGGAAGGGGGTAATCATTTTGGCGATCGCTCCTCCTTCCAGTCCCAACACAATGCCGGTTCGCAGAATAACCAATCGCGTGCCCCATTCCGTCACGCGCTGGGCTTCGGCTTCCCATTCTTGACAAACCTGCGCCAAAAAGTCATCGCCGGGGGGACTGGCTTCATCAAAGCTGGCCGTCTCGCTGGTGCCGTAGTAGCCGATGGCGGATGAGTTTACCAAAACTGCTGGCTTGGCATCGGCCTGGGCGATCGCCTCCACAATCATGCGCGTTCCTAGTTTGCGACTATCGAGGATTGCCTGTTTTCGTTCTGGTGTCCAGCGACCGTCTGCAATGGGTTCGCCCGCCAAATTGACGACCCCATCACATCCCGCAATGGAGGCTTGCCAGTCGCCAGGTTGGGTGGGAGTGTAGCCCATCACAGTCACATTAGAAAAGGTCGAGGATGGAAAGACCCGCTGGGCGCGAGGGACACTGCGCGACAAAACCACAATGGTATGACCATTTTCCTGTAGCTTTTCGACGAGCCGACTGCCGACAAAACCTGTTGCTCCCGTGACCGCAACCTTCATACCCGCACTCCTTTCTTGCTGTGATAATGCGACTGGTAGGGGATCGCTGGATGACTACACCCATCCGATGAACCGCTGCGATCGCCTAATGCCGTTAATATCCTAACGGTGAATTAGACATCGCGGGAAAACTAGACTGAGCGCTCGCAGACTGGGAATCCCCAAACTTCGCTGAATCCATGATTCAATTTCGGGCATCATAGGGCGGGTGGCGCGTCTCGATATTCCATATTGTGGGTGGCGGCATAGCGATCCATAAACCGCGTAAACCGCTGTAAATGTTCGTCTTCAGTAATTTCAACACGGCATTCAACCCGAGCCAGATCATCCCCTTCCGGCCCACCAAAAATGAACTGTATCGAGGAGGGTTCCATCAAAATTGTGCCTTCTTCATCCACCAATCGAATGGCTTTGGTGAAGCGCTTGGTGTAGCTATTGAATCGCTCGATCGCTTTCAGGCTTTTGAAGACTAGGAGAATGATGCGTGCGCCGGTGGAGCGATCGCGGCGTAAACTCACGTCACTCAACTCTTCAGAAATGCCCTCAAAGAATTCGATGATGGCTGTCATTGTAAATACCTACCCGATGCAACGGTGTGCGACTGTAGGCGACTGTAGGCGACTGCGTGCAGCTAACGCAACCGAGCAATCCGTGATGTGGTGCCTGAATGTGCTAAATCCTAATTCCTGAGCAGTCCGATCGTCTACCTTGTCTAAAATTCTGTGAGCGGTTTCCAGGGTGCATGTCACCTTTACGCCCTCACCCTAAATCCCCAATTGTGGGAGACGGAC
>CAYSIR010000111.1:0-12824 GCA_964431105.1 uncultured Leptolyngbya sp.
ACTCAAATCTTTTCTATCTTTTCACATATTACTGCGTTTATCTATCTAGATTCCCAAGCATCTATAGATATGATGGTCTTGTCGCTGCACAAGACCTATCTGCATATTTATGATGCCAGCTCTGTCGTTTAATCCTGATGCTCCGCCGATCGCAACCTCGAATCCTGTGGTGGTGGGGGCAGGGGATGATGTTGCCTCCGTATTGTGTCGTCTGAACAGTAGCATAGGTAACATAAACGACCAGTCTTTGATTGATCCGATCGCATCTCTCTGGAATCGGATTCGGTCATCCTACGCAGTGGTTGTGGCTGATCCGTCAATTCCGGCCCAGCCGATTGGCTTATTTGATCTGAAACATGCCTTGGCATCTTTATTGAATGGGCAACTGCAAACCGATGGGCCGGTGTCGTCTGTGATGCGATCGCTAGTGGTGTATCGGCAAAACAATTTGCCAGAGCTAGCGACCATTATCGAACACCTGAACCAAGCGGCAGACTCATGGGTCATCGTTGTAGATGAGCGCGATCGCATTCTGGGTTGCCTCACCCTTGACATTGCCCTTTTGCTCCAGAAAAGTTCCCAGTCTCGCCCGCAGGAGGCCGCCCTAGAGTTAATTCAACAGCTCACTGAGGCGATCAGCAATGCCGACTCTTTCACCGATGCTCTTACCGGCGTACTGCAAGAAATTTGTGATTGGGGTGATTGGGCGTTTGGGGAGGTTTGGGTTCCCAACAGCAACCAAACCGCGTTGCAGTCGGGCGCAGTTTGGTACGATCGCACATCTGCCTTGTCAGGCTTCACAGGAGCCAGCCGTCAGGTCGCGTTTTTGCCCAACCAAGGATTGCCCGGTCGCGTTTGGGTCAATCAAACGCCAGAGTGGATTGAAGATGTATGCCAATGCTCTGTGCAAGAATTTTTGCGGGTCAACGATGCGCAGGCCGCCGGGCTGCATGGAGGCTGCGGCATTCCGATCGCATCCAGCGATGGCGTAGAGGCGGTATTGGTCTTTTTCTCAACCCAGCCGCGTCCGGCCGATCGCCTCTTTTTGAATTTGACCCATTCGATCGCGCGGCAGCTAGGGCAACTGATTCGGCGGCGGCGGCTAGAAGAGGCTCTGCACCGAAGCGATCGCCTTAATCGGGCGGTGCTGTCTGCGATCGCCGATGTCATCATTCGGGTGGATGGGGAGGGGCGCTATCTCGATATTCTCAATCCGGGTCGTCCCATTCCCCTTGTGACTGTTCCGGCGGCTGAGCGCCATCATTATCCAGATGCCGATTGTTTGCCGGAGCCGGATGCCCAACGGCAGCGCCAGGCGATCGCCACGACCCTAGAAATGCAAACGTTGACAGTCTATGAACGCTGTCTTCAGGGTGCTGAAGACCGCCGCTGGGAATGTCTGACCATCCTGCCGCTGAGTGAAACGGAGGGATTGATGATTGTCCGCAACATCACCGGCCGTAAGTTAGCGAACCTGAGTTTAAGAACTACGGAAAGCCGCTATCGGGCGATCGTAGAGGGGCAGAAGGATCTCATTTGTCGATACCAACTGGATGGCAGTCTCACCTTCGCCAACCCCGCCTATTGTCACTATTTTCAAATTGATCCAGATCAGGTAATCGGCTATTCCCTGCATAGCCTGATACCGGCTAAACAATGGCAGGAACTGGCATTCCAGCTAAAGCAGCTCACGCCAGAGTGCCCCACATATATTAGCGAACAGCAGGTAGTTCTGCCGGATGGACAACACCGTTGGCAACTGTGGACAGACTACGCCATTTTTGATGACGATGGGCAGTTGGTGGAATTTCAGGCCGTAGGGCATGATATTACGCACCAAAAACAGACTGAAGCGTCCCTAGAGCGGAGCCGATGGCGCTATCGGGGAATTGTCGAAGATCAAACTGAAATGATCTGCCGCTTTTTGCCCAATGGTCAACTCAGTTTTGCCAATGCTGCCTATCGAGCGTTTTTCAATATTGCCAGCGATCGCGACGACATTCAGGGGATTCCGGTTGCAGACAACATTTTTCAGTATGTCCATCCCGACGATTTATCATTCGTCTGGGAAAAAATTGGCAGCCTTACGCCAGAAGCCCCTGTCATCACTTACGAACATCGGGTGCAGCGGCCGGACGGCACAGTATATTGGCAGCGCTGGACGGATCGCGCCATTTATGACGACCACAACGAACTGTTGGAAATTCAGTCCGTCGGGCATGACATCACCGATCGCAAAATTGCAGAACTCAAGCTCCAAGAAAGCCAGAGTATGCTGCAAATGTTCGTCAAGTACACGCCTGCGGCGGTGGCGATGTTTGACCGAGACATGCATTATCTGGCTGTGAGCGATCGCTGGAAACAAGATTATGACTTGGATGATAGCCCCCTGGTTGGGCGATCGCACTACGACATATTTCCTGAAATTTCCAAAGACTGGAAAGACATTCATCAGCAGAGCCTCGCCGGAGCCGTCATCTCTCGCGAGCAAGACCCCTTTCCCCGTCGCGATGGCAGCATTGATTATGTGCGATGGGAGGTGCGCCCTTGGCATTCTGCAACCGGGGACGTGGGCGGCATCATTATGTTCACTGAGGTCATCACCGATCGCATGCAAACGCAGCTCGAACTAAAGCGGCTGGCCGATCGATTGGAGGTGGCGCTAACGTCAGGTGCGATCGGCATCTGGGAGTGGGACGTTGTCAGCAACAGTCTCACTTGGGATGAACGAATGTTTCAACTGTACGATATTCCTCCAGATACCCCCATCACCTATGGCACTTGGGCTGAGCGGATTCATCCCGACGATCGCGCCCAAGCTGAGCAAAGCATCCAACAAGGTCTACGAGCGCCATACCCACACGATCGCGATTTTGATACCGAATTCCGGATTCTCCTTACCAATGGCAAGGTACGCCATATCCGGGCTGCAGCCAAAGCGATGCGGAATGCCCAAGGCGAAGCGACTCAAATGATTGGCATTAACTTTGACATTACCAAACGCCGTCAGGCCCAGCTACAAATCCAGATACAAAACGAAGCCCTACGCCAGAGCAATGCCAAGCTGGAACAGGCAACCCGCATGAAAGATGAATTTTTGGCCGGCATGAGCCACGAACTGCGCACACCGCTGAATGCAATCCTGGGTCTTTCAGAAGGGCTGCAAGAAGAGGTATTTGGGAATCTCACCCCCCGCCAAAAACAGACGATCGCCACCATTGAACGCAGCGGTCGGCATCTGCTAGAACTGATCAACGATATTCTGGATGTTTCAAAAATTGAATCGGGACAGTTTGAACTGCACTACACCCCTGTTTCGCTGCGATCGCTCTGTGAAAGCAGTCTTGCTTTGGTGCGATCGCAGGCCGACCGCAAAGCTATTCAATTGTCCTATCGCATTGCTACTCAGATTACAAGCCTATCGGCAGACGAACGACGGCTGCACCAGATTTTAATTAACCTACTCAGCAATGCGGTCAAGTTTACGCCCAATGGCGGACGTGTTTCGCTGAAAGTCTATGCAGAGCAAGGGGGCGATCGCCCCATGCTGGTTTTCGCAGTGCAGGACACGGGCATCGGCATTGCCGAAACAGATTTACCCAAACTTTTCCAGATGTTTGTACAAATTGACAGCCGCCTCAACCGTCAGCACGCCGGGACGGGGCTGGGGTTGGCCCTGGTGAAACGCTTAGCGGAACTGCATGGCGGATCAGTTGCAGTTGAAAGCACTGTTGGCAGCGGCAGTTGTTTTACGGTACGGATTCCCTGCCATTCTGGCCCTGTTCCAGATGCCACCGCCTTCAGCTCTGGAATCATTCGGGATGCCAATCATCCGGTCATGCTGATTGAGGATTCGGCATCAGCCGCTGAACAGTTGTCACGCTACCTTCACGAACTGGGGCTACAGGTTCACTGGTTTGAATGCGGGAATGAGGCCATCGCTACCACGGTCGATACTCAGCCTGCTTTTATTATCTTAGACATCCAGCTCCCGATTCTCTCTGGCTGGGATGTGTTACGCCAGCTCAAAAACAACCCCGCCACCCAGCATATTCCAGTGATTATCATCTCGGTTGTAGATGAGCAAGAACCAGCCAAGGCATTGGGTGCAGCCGATTATTTGGTGAAGCCCATCACGCGATCGCAACTCCAAGCGGCTATCCAACGCCTGAAATCACCTAGTTCAGATCCATCATCTCCAGGAATCGCCTCAGTTGAAGCGGCCATGCTGATTGCACCGGCTGCACCACCAGCGTCGTTTTTGGCAACTCAGTCAGCTACGATTTTGATCGCAGAAGACAATCAAGCCAACGTGGATACGATTGCGGATTATCTGACGATGCAGGGATACTCTTTGATAATGGCCCATAATGGAGAGGAAGCGATCGCCCGCACCTGTGAAGCCTGCCCTGATCTGATTTTGATGGATATTCAAATGCCGGTCATGGATGGATTAACCGCCATTCGTCACATTCGGACGACCCTCGCCCAAACGGTTCCTATCATTGCAATGACCGCTCTGGCAATGCCAAACGATCGCGATCGCTGCCTTGTTGCCGGAGCCACTGAATACCTCTCCAAACCCATTCGACTGCGCCTGCTGGCAGACACTATTCACCATCTACTTTCATCATCTCCAGATTCTTAACGGCTGGGCATGCTTCCAAGTAAACGGCTTCAAAAAAGTAAGCTATTGTGCAGCACAATGTCAAGCCTTGTTGACCAATATCTTGTTTAAGTTGACCTCCTATGAGCTTTGTTTACTGGTATGACAACCTTAGCGTCCATACTCGTTATTGATGACGAGCCAGCCAATTTCGATGTCATTGAATCATTTTTATTAAGCGAACCGATACAGTTGCACTATGCATCCAGTGCAGAGCGAGCGATCGCCCGCCTAGAAACACTGCAACCCGATGTTATTTTGCTGGATGTGATGATGCCCGGAACCAGCGGCATTGAACTATGCCAACAGCTTAAATCAACGCCGTTGTGGAAGCACATCCCCATCATCATGGTGACAGCCCTCACCTCAACTCAAGACCTCGCGACCTGCCTTGGTGCAGGAGCCGATGACTATATTAGCAAGCCGGTCAATGGTTCGGAATTGAAGGCTCGGATTCAATCCATGCTGCGCATCAAGCGGCAATATGACCAACTCAATGAGCTGCTGCGATCGCGTTCAGATATGGTCAACATGATTGTTCATGATCTGCGAAATCCTCTCTCCACTGTGATTTTATCCGCAGATATGTTAAACAGCATGGAAATGTCGCCTGAAAAGCAACATCGCAAGCTTGAGAAAATTATGGCAGCCGGTCGGCAGTTGCAGGGGTTGATTGATGATTTATTGATCATGGCAAAGCTAGAGTCAGGACGGCTGTTTCTCCAGCGATCGCCCGTAAATATTGCTCAACTGTGCCAAAAAGCACTACAAGAATTTCAGGCGATCGCGCAGCAGAAACAGCTAAACCTCGTCGTCGATTTACCCGATAGCTCTTTTCAGCTTGAAGTAGACGAAGCCATTTTGCGACGGGTGATTGATAATTTAGTATCGAATGCCATCAAGTTTTCACCCAAGCAAAGCACGGTGGTGCTAAAAGTCGATTCAACCGCTCCTGACGGCATCAGTATTCAAGTTAAAGACCAGGGTAAAGGCGTTCAGCCAGACCTGCGTCAACATATTTTTAAGAAGTATGAAACTGGAACCTTCATGGAGGGCGTACCGCAAATTGGTCTGGGGCTAGCGTTTTGCAAAATGGCGATCGAAGCCCATCAAGGCAGTATTCACGTTGAAGATAATGATCCGGTCGGCTCAGTATTTACCATTATCTTACCTACCTCATTATCGCGATCGTATTTTTCAGATGTATCTTAAAAAGAAGAACTGGGCTACTGCGCCAATTGCGCTAACGGTAACTATCGACAACGCTTAGCCTACCCAGTTATTCAGAGCGCTTCGGAGATTCCGTTGCAATACCTAACCGGATCCCTTCTATCTGGCGTAGCTCATCCATAACCGATACAACCACCCCATGGGACACATTCCGATCCGCATGAATAGTGACCAGGGGGTCTGTCCGATCGCTCTGGAGTCTTTGAATTTGGTCGGCCAACTCCGTCAACTGAATGGGTTGCTGGTTCAAGAATAGCTGTCCCGATTCTTCAATGGTTACAGTCACCCTCGCCGTTTGTTGAACATCTGACGTCTGCGACGACGGCAAACTGACTGGCAAACTTTCAGAACGGGTCAGGAATAAAGTGGATACAATAAAAAATGTCAGGATTGCAAAAATGACATCAATCATCGGAACCATATTGATGTCTGCTGGGGTATCCGGTTCTTGCTGAATATTCATATCAAATTATCAATCCGTTAGCAGTAGGACGGGTGGTGCAGCGCACAACAAAAGCTCCCTAAAACCGTTGCCTATCGAGCAACGGGCTGGGCCATGCGATGCTCTTGTTCATAGCGGCATAAGTACAATAGTTCAAGCTGTCCACCGTATTCTTGAATAAGAGAAATCTGACGGCGGTAAAACCCTCGAAACAGGTTGGCAAAAATTAAGGTAAGAATTGCGATCGCCATCCCTGCCGCTGTTGAGACTAATGCCTCACCAATTCCCCCGGTCACTTCTGCGGCATTACTTGCCCCCAAGTCACCCAATTCCAGAGATGAGAACGATCGAATCAGTCCTAAAATGGTTCCTAGCAACCCTAGCAGGGGTGAAGCGCTCACTACGATGTCAAAAGCGGTATTGAACCGACGTAGGAGAGGAATCTCAGCCTGGGTTGCACTCTCTAGCGCAAGCCGAAACCCAGTTGGCGAGAGCGATCGCGACTCTTCCAGGGCTTCCAGAAAAATACGAGCGATGGGTAAATCCGCACTCTCCTTCAGCTTCGCAACAACGGCACCCGAATCATTCTCAAACAATGATAAGGTCTCGCGGACAACACGCCGCTGACGACGATTTATCTTTGACCAAAACCAGAGCCGTTCAATAATTAAGACGACCGATAAGATAGAAAACAGTGACAGCGGAATCATTACGATTCCACCTGCTGCGAAAATACTAACTATCTGTTGCATGAGGCACGGAACCCAGGAAACACCACAAATACGTTCTGCTAGACAAGATCATCCGCCTAAATTGCGCTGAAATGCTATTTTGACTTAGTTTTCTGAACTGCGATCGAGTGCGATACCCTTTCACAAATCGGCTTTACAAATCAGTCCGCATATTCTCTACACCAATTCAGTCCTACAGCTAGTTGACTGGCAAAAAGATCCGCATTGGGCGCGGAAGCTCCCCCTACGGGATTTTAGGCAATACAGGACTCAGGAGACCTGACCCTTGCGGTAGTTAAGGTTTAGCCGGTTTTGTCGATTAACCAGGCCGCACAGTCTACCAGGGCAATCTCCGGCGTTACTGATTTCGGGAATAAATTTAGAGGACGAATTGAAACGTCGTTCTAATTCATCCTGCTATTCAGCAACGCCCAACCTCCAAGCCGAGCGAAACCGCCGTTGAAGGCTCAGCACCGAACTACCTAGAAGAGTCTCTCCCACAAAGTCTGTCCGTTGTCACCAGCCAGCAGAACTGTGCCTAACTATTACACATCTAATTGAAAGCTTTTGTCAAGTAGATGCAAGTATTGACATCTCACAGGGTCTACAAAGAGCATCCGATCTCGCTAATCGCTTACCTATCGCACAGGTAGTGATAGGTAGCGGTATTCATGGGGATTTTGGCTAGTGTGGGCAAGATTCACACCAGCCAAAATTCTTACCAATAGACTACCATCGCATGCAGACTGACATACAGACTGATCGTCAACAAAACGGATGATTTAATTTGTATACCTTGCACAAGAGTGTTGCGCAATGGTTTGACAATTCATTCACTCTAGTGTAAGACTCTAATGTAGAATTCTTCTCAATTGCCTAATTGTTTAATTGTGTGTAGATATGGCACTATCTGGGACGGCTCGCCATTATCGCGATCGCCAAGCGCGACTATCCTCTCCTGCTTTTGCTTGGGGCATAGCAGGTTCATTAGCTGTGCATGTAGGAGTGCTGCCGATACTGGCATGGTTTGGGGATGTGCCTGAGATTGAGGAATCAGCCAGCATTGAGCTAATTGTGACCGAATCGCAGACAGATGTAGATGAAGAGCCGGAGGTACGAATTGATGATGACGTTAATGAGTCGATAGTGGATGCGGTACCGGATGAACCAAGCGATCGTCCAGAGCCTTACTCGGCAGCCCCTAGAATAATTGAGGCTGCTCCTAGCGAGCCACCGGCAGCAGAGGTATCGTCGGATATGGAGTTGGATGGGGCGGCTGACCTTCCCACGGAGCCAGCAGAATCGGCAGATGCATCGGAAACCGAAGAAGCGGCTGATGAGCCGCCGGCTGAAATGGCTGAATCGCCAGACGAATCGCCAGACGAATCGCCAGATGAAGATACGGAACGCTTGGGTAATGAAGCCCGGCCGGTTCAGCGACCTAGGGCTACAACTCAGGCTAGAAGTCCAGCGCAGCGCGATCGCAACGTATCCGGCCGCAGCAGAGATCCGCAGTCGGTTCCCTCGCGCTCTACAGCCGGCGAGTCAGATGTGTCGGATGAGCGCGGTGAATCAGATGAGCGCGGTGAATCAGATGAGCGCGGTGAATCAGGTGAGCGTGGTGAATTAGATGATGTGGCAGCAGCGAATAACAATTCTCCACCACAGCGCGGTTCTGCTGGCTCCCGCACAGTTGCCTGTTTGAGTTGTCCTGCTCCCGCTTATCCTGAATCTGCTCGGCGCAGTGGAGCGGAAGGTACTGTTAGCATTCATGTTGACATCAGTGATGGTGGGCAAGTGATTAGTGCAACTATCATTGGCAGTAGTGGCCATGCGGTTCTCGATCAGGCTGTCCTTGCAGCAGTAAGACGCTCATGGCAGTTTCAGCCCATCGATGGGGGCGCATCCAATATTCCAGTAAGCGTTGTTATGACTCTGGAAGGTACTGATTTTAACCGTGAAGCCCAGGAAAGGGGCGATCGCAATTCTATTGAGATTCAAGATGAGTCCACGGAGGCATCGACTCCAGCCGCCGCAGATACAGAAGATATAGATACGTCACCTGATCAATCTGAGTCTAGTGATCAATCTGAGTCTAGTCAGGTAGATGGTTTAGTCCAGCCAACGGAGGATAATCTTAATGAACAGACCACTGAGCCAGCGGCTGTTGATCCTATGACAGACGTTCCCGATGAACCTAGCTCGCCTATGGACGCATTGGATGACCCATTGGATGACTCATTGGAGGTCGCGCCCGTTGACAATGCCCCGGCTCCAACTCCAACAGAGCCGGTTCCAAGTGATGCTGGCGGTGAGGCTCTGCCGGAGGTTGTTCCGCTACCAGAATCTGAACCCGTATCGCCGTAGTGGGTGGCGCAAAACTGTCGGAAGATGCTGGGCAATTTGAATCATGAATAGGCTAATAACAGTCAATTAGCGTGTCTTATTTTTTTGCCCGTTACCTATCTTTTCAATTGTTCAGCAACTTGTGTTTGTAAATTGATCTATGACTTCAGCCATCCTTAAGCGCACTCTTTCCATAACCCGATCGCCCGCAATGTTGACAGGAGGGTTGCTGCTAGCTGCTTTGCTAACTGTTGTCTGCGTCTTCGCCAGCATTGGCCTCGGTGCAGCCGACATCACCCCGGCAGAAGTATGGGACGCATTATTCAATTTTGATAGCGAGTCAACCCATCATTTAATTATTCGGACATTGCGGTTGCCGCGATCGCTAATAGCCATCACTGTCGGCGCATCCTTATCGATCGCAGGAGCTATTATGCAAGGATTGACCGGTAATCCGCTGTCGTCACCAAGCATTTTAGGAGTGAGTGCAGGGGCAGCGTTTACGGTGGTTCTTTCAACATTCTTATTTGGTGTCAATAACCCAAGCCTTTACGCAGGGTTAGGGCTGCTTGGTGGTGCAACTGTGGCAATCTTGGTCTACGCATTCGCGGCCCTTGGCGCAGGAGGGGTAACGCCATTGAATCTCATACTCGCTGGAACCGTCTTCACAACCCTGATATCAACTCTGACGGCTACAATTCTTATTTTGAGCCAGGAAACACTGGATCAGGTGCGGTTTTGGCTTGCAGGTTCGCTCGGCAGTGGCGACCTAGACACTCTGCTGCGTATTTCCCCATATTTTTTAATTGGGTTTATTATTGCGATCGCCCTCGGTAGGCAGATAACAACGCTGTCGCTTGGTGAAACTATTGCGCAAGGGCTAGGACAAAATACGTCTCATATCAAAATACTCGGTGCAATTAGTGCTGTACTGTTAGTTGGCGGCAGTGTAGCGATCGCTGGGCCAATTGGCTTTGTTGGACTGATCGTACCTCATTTCGTCCGCTTCCTCGTTGGTATTGACTATCGCTGGATTATTCCTTACTCTGCCTTTGCAGGAGCCATCATCCTTCTACTCGCTGACATTCTTGCCCGTCTGCTCATCCGTCCTCTAGAGCTTCCCGTTGGGCTAGTGATGCCTTTATTCGGCTCTCCATTTTTTATTTATATTATCCGCACAAGAATTAAACGATGAATCCAAGTTGGCTGAGTATCCGGTTTCATGCCGTCCCCATTTCATTTCGTCTCAACTCTAGCTTACCTAAACTGGCGATTATTCTAAGCATAATTACCATGGCAGCGATCGCATTATCGGTCAGCCATGGGCAATATCTTGTACCTTTCCCCGACATTATTAAGGCGCTAATTGGTGCAGAAACTAGCAACCCAGATTATGCATTTATTGTCAATCAGTTACGACTACCGCGATCGCTCACGGCATGGCTTGTTGGAGTCAGCCTAGGAATTGCGGGAACCATTACCCAAGGAATTCTACGCAATCCACTAGCCGCTCCGGGCATCATCGGCATCAATTCGGGAGCCTCCCTCGCCGCCGTTTTATTGATTGTTGTTGCGCCAGGTGTATCCTCAGCATTGATACCCGTCGCCTCATTTCTAGGCGGTTTTATTGTATTCACGTTAATTTATCTAATAGCCTGGAGTGGCGGCAGTTCTCCAATGCGACTGGTATTAATAGGTATTGGCTTTTCTCTGCTCACCGGTGCAGTCACTAGCATTTTAGTCACCTTCGGGAACATTAATAGCGTTTCTCAGGCGCTGATCTGGCTGACCGGTAGCGTTTACGGTCGAGGATGGGACGAAATTGCCGCTATGGTACCGTGGCTTATCATTAGTATTCCCATTGCACTACTGATGGCTAGAGACTTGAATGTTTTGAACCTCGGCGATGATATTGCCCGCAGCGTTGGAAGTCCACTGGAATGGCGGCGTGGCGCTTTACTGGTGGTCAGCGTTGCATTAGCGGGTGCCTCAGTGGCAACGGCTGGCACAATTGGTTTTGTAGGATTTATCGCTCCCCACATTGCCCGACAACTGGTGGGGGCATCCCATGAAGGCTTAATTATCGCCTCTGCGCTGATGGGGGGGCTGTTGGTGCTAATTGCAGACTTACTGGGGCGATCGCTGTTTGCGCCGATTGAATTACCTTGTGGGTTAGTAACATCTATGATTGGCGCACCCTATTTTTTGTACCTCTTAATTCGTCAGCGATAGTTATCTGACAAGTTTTGTTCTTACTTATCAACTTCTTGATCACTACCTATGCATTGCCAATATCTATCTGCTAATCATACTCCTGCATCACTCACAGCCCGAAATCTCTCCATTGCCTATGATCAAAAAATTGTTCTATCAGAGTTAGACCTGGCGATTCCGAAAGGTAAAATTACGGCATTTGTAGGCCCCAACGGTTGCGGTAAGTCAACCCTAATGAAAGGATTAGGGCGGCTGATCAAACCTAAGTACGGCACAGTTTACCTAGATGGGAAATCTATCACGCAACAATCCACAAAAGCGATCGCTCGTCAAATGGGGCTACTACCGCAAAGCCCGCGCGCGCCAGAAGGATTAAGCGTGCGAGAATTAGCGGCCCAGGGTCGATATCCACATCAAACATGGTTTCAACAATGGTCAGAAACAGACGAACAGGCGGTTGAATCTGCATTATCAATTACAAATATGCTTGAACTGAGCGATCGCCCTCTAGATACATTATCCGGTGGACAACGCCAGCGAGCCTGGATTGCAATGACCTTAGCTCAAGAAACACCAATCTTACTGCTTGATGAGCCAACTACTTTTCTAGACATTGCCCATCAAATAGAAGTGCTAGATTTACTGCTAGATTTGAACCAAACTCAAGGACGAACAGTTGTGATGGTGCTGCATGACATCAATCAGGCTTGTCGCTATGCAGATTATCTAGTAGCGCTACGCGATGGCAGGATCTACGCTCAAGGGGAACCATCGCAGATTGTAACCCAAAGTATGATCCACGATGTGTTCGGTATTGATAACCGCATTATGCCAGATCCGATCACCGGAACGCCAATGTGTATTCCGATTGGACGAGTGCATCATTATTCTTCCCAGCACTGACGCCAGATTGATTTGGCAACCCTAAATGACTTGTACTACCCACACTAAAAATCCTGACATGCCGCTAACCTGTGAATGCAGATAAGCCCTGTGAAACCAGTTCCGCAGGAGCTTTGTCACAATCCAAGTAGAATAGCTAGCAGACTGATCAACACAGACAGGTATCGCGCGGAAAAGTCCGCAAGCGTCTTCCTTGCAATGCTTTGATCGCTAACGACATCACGGCTACTCATCACAGCTACTCATTGGGAGCATGTCACGTTTGCAAATCCCTGTATTGCCCTCATCCCCC
>CAYSIR010000112.1:0-12811 GCA_964431105.1 uncultured Leptolyngbya sp.
CCTTCGTCCGTCGCTTATCCTCTGAAATATCATACGTCACCACCACATGCATCATCACTGCCCCGTCACCTATTTCAAAATCAACGGCGGATACTTATCCGTACTGCCCATCAAAAACTTCCCCAACAGCCGCGCCTGAATCTCAAACGCCTCCTGATACGAACACTTCCGCTGCAACACCGGATGCTTAAACACCGCCTGCTTCTTCTGCTCATACAGCCGCAAAAACATCCGCCGTCCCTCATCCGACAAACTCACCGCCCCACTAATCGGCTCCTGCTCAAAATCACTAGGAACCAGCGATCGCTTATTAATCGCCGCCAACACCACCGCATCCACCACCAACGGACGAAACTCCTCCATCAAATCCAGCGCCAGCGACGGCCGCCCATACCGTTCCGCATGGAGAAATCCCAAATATGGATCAAACCCCACCATCGTCACCGCACTCTGCACATCATGCAGCAACAGCGCATACCCAAAACTCAACAACGCATTCACCGGGTCCCTCGGCGGTCGCCGATTCCGCCCCGCAAACGAAAACCCCTCCACCCGAATCAACTGCCCAAAACAGCCAAAATACAGCGCACTCCCATTCCCCTCCAACCCCCTCAACCGATCCACCGCCTCCATCGCCCCCAACCCATCAATCGAACGCCCCAACCCATCAATCGCCCCCCGCACATCCGCCGACTCCACCTCCCGCTGCAGCCGCAGCAAACTATTTCGATAATTCTTCAGCTTCCCCCGAATAAACGAACGCACCACCGCCAACCCCTTCACCCCATCCCGCGCCGCCGCCCACTGCGCCGACCGCAGATAAATATTCTTCGACAACGGCGGCTCCAGACTACCCAAATACCGCCCCGTCCGCGTCAAAAACGTCAACGGAATCTTCCGCTCCAATAGCTCAATCACCACCGCAGGCGACACCGTCGCCCGACCCATCACCACCACCCCATCCACCTTAATCAACGGCACATCCAACAACCGTTCCTTATTCACCTTCACACTCAACCGCTCATCCGTCTTACCAATAAACGAATCATCCTGAGTAATATAAACCGTTCCCATTTAATCACCTCAACTAGCACCATCCAAAACACTGTAGGGACATGGTTTCCACGCCCGAAAAGACCTTGAGTGATCCTTCTCCCCTTCTCCCACGATTGGGCGAAGCCTGCCCTGAGCTGGTCGAAGGGGGCTGGGGGATGAGGGCAATGCAGAATAGGCAAACATGACATGCACCCTCAGATTCTTACCTCCAACCAATCCGTTCAACTCCATCCTGTCATCAAAGAACCCGACCCCCAAACCCGTCAGTTCCCTAAGCTTCCCGATACCGATTTACCTTCTGATCCGCCCTCGGCAAACATTGTTTATACAAACTACAGCCCCGACAGCGCGGCGAATAAACCGCAGGTGGCATCCGCCCCGTCATCAACAGCGATCGCACCCGTTCAATCGTATCCACCGTCTCCCGCCGTAACTCATCCGACAACTCAACCCGCACCCGCTGATGCGACTGAGCATAATACACAAACCC
This sequence comes from uncultured Leptolyngbya sp., assembly GCA_964431105.1. Classification (GTDB taxonomy): domain Bacteria; phylum Cyanobacteriota; class Cyanobacteriia; order RECH01; family RECH01; genus RECH01. Next base: position 1,547 of record CAYSIR010000112.1, read on the forward strand.
ACAAGACAGCGATCGCCCCATCATCTCCTCCAAACATAGCCCCTGCGCACACACCTGCAACGCATCATTCTCAAACTCCCCCCGCCCACTACGCTTATACTCCACCGGATAAATTGACCCATCCTGCTCCTCAATCAAATCCGCCTTACCCACCAACCCATACCGCACCGACTTCAGCCAAATCGCCCGCACCTGCCACACCTCCTCCCGATGCCCCTCCCCCAGCGTATGTACCCGCTCATGCAGCATCGTCCCCTCCACCGTAAACTGATTATCCACAAACTCCCCCGCACAAAACATTCGCCAACAGCGATGCGGACAATAATTAAACTGATTCAGCGCCGCGATCGGAACCAACTCCACCTCATCCATCACCCCTTACTCCCCCCAATCCGTCGCGTCATCCCCATCCCCATCGGCGTCTTACGCCCCACCCCCGCATACAGCGCAAAATCCGCCAACGTATTCAACTGCTTAACCGTCCCCGCATCCACATCCCCCAAAACCTGGAACGTAATCTGCCCCACACAGCCAATAAACGAACTGCGATAATGCTGCGCCACCTCCGTCCGCACATCAAAAAAACTAGGAAACAAATGCTCGATAATCCCATCCGAAAACGGCAGCCCGCTATACTCATTCCACCGCCTCAGCAAACTCATAAACACCGTTTCCCGCGTCGGCAGCGCCGTATCATACTGACCCTGCCGAAACGCCGTCGGCGTCGAAAATAACAACCGAATCTCCCGATTCACCTGCGAAGCCTCCCCATACAACTGCGAATAAGGCGCAAACCCCGCCCACGGCTGCATCGACTGCGGCGTACCCAACACACTCGTAATCTGCAAATTCGCCGACCCCAAATGCCACGATCGCTCCGGATTCAAATTCAACCACAGCGATCGCAACCGCCCAAACAAATCATCATCCAGCAGCGAAATCCGCCACCAGCACGGATGCCCCGCCGCGATCGCCCGTGAATGCGTCCACCTTAGCTTATCTCGTACCTGCCGCCCCGTCTGCAACGGACTCAGCGTAAACGCCTTCTGAGTTTGCTGAGCATGAAGGCGATCGCCCAACTCCCGATCCACCGAACTCACCAACGTCAGAAACAGCGCATGCAAATGCTTCCCCTGCAAATAACCCGGCTGAATCGATGACATCGGCATGAGATTAAGAACAAGACTGTATGGCATGATGAACACCTATCCAAAACAATACGCCATTTCAACCGGCAGATAAACATTATCCGTCCCCTCCAGTTGATAATACGCCCCCAGCATTCGCACATTCCGAATCAAACTCACCGGCGGCATATTAACCGTGTCATAACTCAACACTTGATTCGTAAACATCACATCCAGCGGATTCAATGGATGAGAACACAGAAACATATCCGACCTGTGCAGCCTCACAGATACAGTTTCTGCCTCAAGTCGTGCCTTACTCATCCACTTTCCCAATCGAACCCAGTGAGGAAACGTTAGTTTCTTTTCTGACAGCACAAAAAACTCAAATATACTCTCAGGCGCAATTTCCTTAGCTCGACCAAAGCTTGGAATATTTTTCTGAGTCTTCTGCATCTCAACATGATAGCGATTATCCGCATACTTCCAAGTATTCAGAACAGCCGCATGACGCACCGCCCTAGCCGGCGTCACATAAATGCCCTGTTGATTCAGCGGTGTCAGATGTGCCTCATACATCGGCACCTGCTCCGGGCAAAAATAACGATAGCTGAAGTCTTCCCCAACCGTCGTGGCATACGCTTCACTATCCACTAACCCCAAGGCATAGCACAGCGCATAGTTATGCAAGATGGGTTCCGTTTCATAGAGCCGTCCAATTTCCCGCGTGGCAAAATAAAGACTGTCGTGCAGCTCTAGCGTGCAGCGATAAATATGAGGCATCATTTTGCTCCTGCTTTAGCCGTTTTCTTTTTATCCTTTGTAGGCTTTTGGATGTATTTCTGAGCATAGGCAACTGATTCGGAATTAGCCTGTTCCAGCAAGGATTTGAGTTTTGCTTCATCACTGGTAATGGATTTCACTTCTGCCAGTAAAGAAGTAAAAGTATCACCAATGAAATCAGTATGGGGAATGTATTCCTTTGCCATGAGTTCTGCGATCGCCCTCTCTGCTGCATCTAAAACATCATCTTCGTTGAGTGGATCAGGAGGTTGGATCTTGTCATTAGCCAACAGCAGATCATACATTTTCTGAGTCCACCGCAGATTACTAACGATTTCTCCATCTGCAAAGATAACCCCGACCAATTGATTACGAACCCGTCCAGTACGGGTAGTCTGCGCACCATAGTGACGAGTCCGCAGGATATTGTTAAACACATACAGGAACCCTGCTTCCGTAGGATCTTTTAGAGTCACAATGCTAGGAAAGAATACTTGAGGAAGAATGTGATCCTGGCTGTTGATTCGACTGGTAACTTCTCCCTGTCGGCTCATGGTGCCATTCTCAAAGGGAGCGTTTAGGGTAAAGTTCAAGTGAGAATCATCAAAGGGAGTGATGGAGTAAGCCGTATCGACCACAACTTTTGATTTCTCAGACCCCGAATCGCCAATCGCAAATCCATAGATAATGCAATCTGGAGTTGTTTTGCTGAAATCAACGTTGTAATCACATTTTTCCCAGTCACCAATCTGGTAATTACGCAGTAATTCTCGACCGGTCAGACGTTCTGGAGTCGATTGCTTGCGCTTAAACATTGCCAGACGGCTGATCGGTTCAGGACTTGTGACGCCTGCCCGCACTTTCGCTTTGTTCAATTCGCCATCAGTCTGGAATAGGGGATACGATTCCGTTACCCGGATCGTGATGAAGTGAGCATACTTGCCCATTGGTTTAGCGGGAATTTCAGTGTGGAAGTGCTTGGCATCGACAGTTTTTAGAAAATTCATGATTCAGTGTCTCCAATTTGTAATGGTTTTGAGTTCAGAGAAAATTTACGCGACTTCTGTTAAGTCTTCTGGTTCAGGTTGTTGAATCGCCTGACGTTCTTCGTCGTCAAGTAAACGATAGAGATAGTCACAGGTATCACGGATTAGATTGAGTTGAGTACCCGCTAGGCGGGCGCGATCGCCCTTAAAGGTATCCCTGAAAATAGTGGTAACAAAGTAGTCTGCAAAATCTTTGATGGCTTTTCGTTCTTCTTCAGAGGTCAACGCGACTTTCCATTTTCCATCTACGTAGATAAGCCTGGGTTTTCCCTCAGCCGCTCTACGACGAACATTGGTCATCAATTTCGCAATGCGAGCGGCAACAACATCGATCAGTGCTGTGTTATCCCATTCTTGCCCATTTGTGACTAAGTCTTTGTCGATTTTCAGGATAACGTCTGCTGCTTCATCGATAGGTTTAAGAACAGCATTGGGCTTGGCGTAGCGGCTCTTGGCACGATAGAAACAGCGGTACAGTCGTGTCAGTTCACGAAGTTGATTCATGGCAGTTCCTTCAGGTTCAAAACAGTGATAAAAGTCGATGTAAAGCTTGATTTTCTCGACAGGTGCCGTGTCCCAATCTAACTTACGGACGAGCTTAGTTAAGTAGTGAAACACGTAGAGAGGATTTGTTTCTAAATCACGGGCAAGGGCAGATAATTTACCCCAATCTGGATTACCATCTTTTTTGCGATTCACTTCTAGATGAATGCAATAGGCAGCACTCAGGGCATTTAGCGGCGAGAATTTTTTAGAGTTTGTCGGCAAAATGGCATCAAGGCGGTATTGCTCTTTTTGGGTGAGGGAGGCGATCGCCTGGTGCGCTCCATCCAAAACTGTCGTTTGTTCAAAATCAGCACCACTGATAAACGGCGGAACGGGTGATTCCGAAGCAACTACTTTGACATCCAAAACTAGCGGCAGCGCAAACGCTAACCAGGCAGGCATCACCCAAGATTCTGTGTCTGTTGCATCCCGACCGGGAGGCAGTGCCATGAAGAAAAAGGTCATTGGCTCATTGGGATAACCAAGCTTAAATGTGGCATCGTATTCAGTTTCCTCTTGAAGTAAAAGCGAATCGACTTGCTGGTAGTTTTTGAGATTGAATTGGGCGATTTGCTTGTCGCTTACAAGATGCCTACGAATATCTGCATCAAAACGAGTGCGACGAATCCAATAATAGGCTTTTTGGATAAAGCGATTGGTTTCTGGGGTGAAGAAATAGGCAGGATAAAGGTAAAGATATCGATATTTTCGACCTTCAAAATCCCCACCTGTTGCATTCGTCTGATTCATCAAAATCTGGCGCAGCATAATCTCAACTGACCAAATAGCGCAGATTTGACGTTTAGCCGCTTGAGCATTGAACAAAATTTGTCGATTGCTATAGACTTGGGGTGCAAATAAGGTAGAAGACTCCATCTGCTCTGTGACGGTGTAGGCAGAGCTAGACATCGCACAAACATTTTCTCGCCCTCGTCCTGTCACTTTTGCTGCCTGATAACGGATTAGCTCCGTTAAGAAGGGAATGGTTTGTGGCGGTTCAATGGCACCAGAGGGTAGAGAAACAACTCGCTGAATATAAGTTCGCAAATCATCCCAGCCATCGGGTAAAACAAACTCTTTGATAATGGGTTGAACGCAGGCTGCTGCATAGTTGACCAGTTGAGTCATAACCTCTCGCAGTTGTCCATCATCCAGATAAGAATTTTGTTGAATGTACTTTGCAGCAAGATAGTACCAATCCAACGGAACGCCCCCGGTTTTTTTGAGGCTTTGGACGGCTCGAAGCGCCGGAATTTCTGAGGTAAGTCCGAGATATTCTGTTAACTTCTGAGTCAGGTCAAGTTCTGGTAATGCGATTCGTTTAGCTTTAGGCTTTTGTTTTTGCCAGGTGGTGAAGCGATCGCCCCAGTCACCCCAAATTCTACGGCAAATCGTATCTCCAAATTCTGCCAACCGATCAATACGATAGTCCTCACCAAAATCAATGTCCAGATCTGTGGGAAGATCACCAGCCGCCTTGAAAGCCGCCAAACTTGTACTACGTTTAGCCGCTGATGAACTTTTTGTGGATGGTATGATGCGACAAGCCGCCTGATTCGCAACATCCATCAATTGATCAATATCAAAATAAAGCCAGTAAAAATCAGCAAACTTAATCCCTTTGCCATCCCGTGCAAAACCTGTTTGTCGTTGCCGAAGCCGTTCTCTACAAAGGGTTTTGATCTTCTGGATCACGGAATCTGCGATTTGGTCTGTGGCGATCGCCGGAGCATCTGCTGTCGCGAGATAGACCACACCATCTGGCAAATAGAGTAGTGGTATGTAAAACTCATTTGGGTGTAAATCCATCAGAGCATTATTGATGATATTGGTCAAAACACCCCGGTTATCCGACAAAGCATGGTAAGTGAATTTTAACTGCCCTTTATTGCTCAGGCTAGACAGAATAGACTTGAGACTATCTTTTTCAATATCTTGGGGATGCTTGATGATGGAAGCGAAGCGATCGGATAGTTTAACTAGATTAACGAGTACGTTGCGAATTCGTCCATCCAGGCGATCGTCATCCAAGGGCTGCAAGCCACGAGTCACCATTCCCAGATCAGCATCATACTTTTCGCCTGCATTGTTGCTAATCCAGATGATGTCGTCGATGTAGTCTTGCCAATCGTCTCCCAGAAATCGATCTAAGCCAAGTTCTATGATTTTCTGTGAGATGTAATCTCGTCCTAGATTGGGTGCATCTTGCTTATCAGGAGATTGAGCCACCCAATCGCGATCGCGCCATTTACCCTCAGTATCTTGTTGAATTAACCACGACTTGTAATCTGGAAACTTTTCATAGTCATGTAATAGATAGGAAGCCACATAGACGCGAAACTGAAACTCTTCACAGTATGACTTGACCTGATTTTTGCCAATATCGGGTTGCTGGAGTCGCCGCGCCACTCGATAAGCTGGGAGCAAACCATTGAGGAGATGGGCAGGCAATGACTGATCCCCAGCATTATCACGCCGTTTAACGGTTCCTCGTGCATCTAAGCGTTCAAAAAACTGCCCCCCTTTCGCGGTTGACCCTGCCAGGTGTGTCATCAGATTGGGCAACACATATTCAGCAAAGTCAACAAGGAGGCGATCGCCCTCATTCCCCTCTGCTTCGCAAATTGCCTGCTTAAACAAGCGCAGCGTTAACAACTCCTGCTGTTCGGAATCCTCTGAAGGCTGTTCATCTTGAAAATCGACACCTAAATCCTCCTCTGGTAAGTCATCTAGGCTAGGTGATTGTTGAGAACCGTTAAATAAGGACAGTTGTTTGTCATTCACGATACCTTCCTCCACATTTGGCGTAGTTGGTCTAGGCAAATCCATTGCCCGTTTTTCTTCACCTCGACGTATTCCCAACCGTTTACCGAACCACCATTGATCTTTTCCGCAAGTGGACTAGGCTTGTCGTACTCTTTTCCGTCGTAAAGCACAGTGCCTGTTTCAGAAATCTTTATGCCTTTTGTCACATAGGAATAGCCTACTTTTTTGGCTACTTCTGCTTTCAATCGGACACGCACATCCATCCCTATTCCGGTAAATCCTGAATCCCATAATTGAGAGAGTCGAACGTGAGAATGCTCAGATAATTTTCTAGATTGCTGGGTTGACAGGCGTTTGATTTTTCGATCTCGTTCCTGCTGAAGCGGAGTTTCAACTAATCTAAGACTTAATTGTTCTGCTTTAGGGGGAGCGTTTAAGTTTTGACCTTTCACAAACTGTAATCCTTCATCCTGAAGCCATCTCCAAAGCTGAGAAGACAATGTGGCAGGCATTTTATTGAAATCTGAATCATCGAGCCGAATTTCCATAAACAACCTCTCTAGTGAGCTTCCTCACTATGATGGCACCACTTTTTCAAAATTTCAAGTGTTATCGTAATCTCAATCTATTAACTCAATCTGTCAAAACATCCTCTTTAACCATGCAAACAGGAAGGACACCGTATATACTCATAGAATGAGAGAGGGAAATAGCACTTTGCCAAGTGTCGAATCCCTTTCAGGGATTGAAACATCGTCATCTCAATCTAATGGGCGATAGCCCTCTCTCATCCTCATTCGTCTTGATCCTTGGAATTCGTTGCATCCTTGGAATCCATTGCTTGATATTCGTGGATAGTCTCTGCTCGAACTATCCAGAGCTTGCCAGTTACATCAAACTGCTCTAACCCAACGATGAACGTATCGATTGCCTGCACCCAATCACTTAGGCTTGGCGAATTTGGTAACCTCATCACCACGATTCCGGAATAACGAGTTGGTGGAAAACGGGCACGATTGCTGAAGTCTCGGTCAGCAGTAACTAAGCATCTTCCTTCCTGTCGGCAAACTTCAATCACATCAGTATCGGGAGCTGAGATCAATCTTTGTCCTGGCACCGTAGCAACATCATGACCCGCCATCCGTAGACGTGTCAGAATTCGTAGGTCTACGTTTTCGTCTAACTTGATCTTCATGCGGTTTTCTGGTCTCTCTGTAGCGGAAGTTCAACCCATCCTCCTCGCGCCATTTCAGCACCATAAGCGATGCAAGCCAGCACATCCTCACGTTCAATGCTTGGATATGCCTCCAAAATGCCGTCGATTGTTTCTCCACCAGCTAAATAGTCGAGGATGAGGGATACCCAGATACGATGCCCTTTAATACAAGGCTTGCCGAAGCAAATGTTGGGATCGATAGAAATACGAGACAGGAGTTCGTTATTGTTCATGGTGTTTTCTGCTTTTTGCATATACGATGATTCTTCTAGTGTAGTTGTGCTATCCAGTGAGGCGGTTTAGCAAATCCATCCTTCATCTTCTTTATCCTTCCAATGCCAGACGAGGGTTTCGAGCATTAGGGCAGATTGACCAAAGGCGATCGTGTAGGGTGGGTCACGATCATCCCGGCAATCGCTCAAGCCATACGCCTGAAACTGCATCGGTAAGCCCAACTTGGCACGCAGTTCATCCCGGCGGCGATCGGAGATGTAGCAAACAATGCCACGACGATAGAGCGCCTTGCTAATCGCATTTTCGCCTATGGTTACGTGTAATCCCTTTAAGACCTGTACTTTGCCTAACCGTGCTAATTGGCTAACATCGCCATCATGATAAAAATGCCAGTTTTCTCGCACGTCTCGATAGCCTAATAACCGGAGGTGGCAAAGCGAATAGTCCTCAAACCGACGAGTCGCAACCCCAGCTTGTTGAGCAGCAGCTATGAAATCAGCCTTTGTTATTGACTCAATAACAAAATTACTCAGCAAGCCTGGTAAATTATAGGTTTTGAAGCGATCGCGCTCAGGCTCATTAGGGTTCGTTGCATCATAAATTGCACAGTTCAGTTGGCTACTCCCTCGGAAACTTTTAGCTTCATTCAAGATCGCTTTTCCACCTGTGTCATTCAACTCACGAATTTGACCAAATTTTTGTCTAATACTAATGCCAAGTGCTTTCTGGATATCAGCGCCAAAGTCTTGAGCTGCATTTGGATAGGCTTCTTTCATATACTTTGTCTGCTTGAGTTCGTTATAGACAAATGCAGCCTGAATACCTCCCCAACGACTTGGATATTTTTCAAACTGATTCACAAATGTCCAAGCATTCCGAACAGCATTAGTGAAATAGATGCGATCGTATTCATCCCTGTCAGATAAAAGTGCTGGCTTTTCTTTACATCCTTGAAAGAGTCGAGCAACGAGAAAACTAGGAATCAACGCATAGGCTTGATAGGTTGGAAATCCCTCATGTCGCCCTAATCGCCCAAATCTCTGAATAAAGTTACCTGCATCTGCGGCTTCAAAAATTAGGAAGTTGATCTTAAAATCAACTCCAACATCAATCGTAGAGGTGCCAATCAATAGATCTGCATCTGAAACAGAGCGCGATCGCTCACTTTCTCCAGTCAAGCTGGTGTTTGGCAACACAGTTAGATGATGTTGTTCAAAAAGTGGCTTGAGAACGCCCAGCAACCGATAGACAGAGGCAATTGAGTTGAGAATAATCGCTCCTTTGCTGCCCGGATAATCCAGGAAAAACTGAAGAATCAATGATTCTGCATTCTCGATAATCCAGTCATATCCCGATCGGGCATTGGGTTGTAAATCATTTGGGAAGTTTAGTGTAATCGGCTGACTAATTTGTCGCCAACCTTCTGCTTCATCTTTAGAAAATCGATAGGCATCTTCCTCAGCGGGGTTAATAACCCGATAATTCAGGTTTGCTCGTTTCAAAAAGCCTTTCAATAATTCACTGGGCGTAGCGGACAGAAACAAAAACTTCTTTCTTGCCCCAGACGTATGCTTGATCAGCAATAGTGAGTTCAAGATACTCGCAACTTGCGGAGATGAAAAAATATGAAACTCATCAAAAATAAATATTTTGTAGCTCTCGTCAATTTTACGAAATAGTCTATCTGGATTGTCTCCCTTGTTTGGATTCTTGGGATTATGTCTTACATAGCGGAAGTCATGGATGTAATGAAAAATGTCTGGGTTAGTAAGTAATATCTCTGAATTATCAGAGAGTGAGCTAATTCCAACAAGTTTAGAAGGAAGCTGATTTTCTTCAACAAAACTTTCTAGTGTTGCACCCGTCAACCGATAAATCTGCGGATCATATTCCGGATCAAACTCGGCCTTGTAGTGTTGAACTTGCCGCTCCTGATCCCTTGCTAGTTCATTGGTGGGGTACATCGCCATCGTGTAATTCTTGCCAGTCATGACACTCAAATATGCCGCCAAACTTTTCCCATCTCCAGTCATCGCCGTATTAAATACGACATCAATACTCGAATCACTCAGCGCCGCCCACGTTTCAGCTTGGTGCCAGGCCAACCGCCAATCACCGAGTTGTTTCACTCTATCTGGCAACTTATCCGCTGGGCAAGAATAGACCGGCTTTAGCTGAACCGAATACATGACTAACCCTCACTTGAAATGTGGCTGCATTGGGGTGCGATCGCATCTACCCACCGATACTCAAACCCCTGCTCTCCAGTTGGCGAAGCCGCTCCAGCGGAGCATCGCCGCTTCTCAATGCGATACCCCCGCTGCCGCACCGCAATATGCACCGTCGCCGAAAATCGATGCCCAACGGTTTCCACCAACTCATCCGTTGTATGCCATCGACCATCCGACAGCACTTCCGTAAGCGTATCCAATCGTGTCATGACCGCCCCTTCCTACAAAATGACGATAATCTAATTGCAATGCACTCAATAGTTGAGTGTCTGACCAATACTCAATTACAATATCAGGTATAGCATCTATAAATTTAATGTGCAAGTACATTTTGGATCTTCGGTACGGTGGCTAGAAAAAAAGACACGCTCACTCTCTCGGTTCCTTACGGGACGAAAGAAAAACTGGAGGCGATCGCCCTTCGCTTAGGGCTGAAATGGGGCAGCAAACCCAGTCCGTCTGCCTTGGTCACGGCGATCGCTCAAGAAGACCTTGAAATTGGCCGGTCCTTTGAGCTGTCCAATGCTCAGATTGCGGCACTAGATCAAGCCATCAAGGATTTGGTGGATGCCGGGCATATGGATGACGCTAAAAGTGTAACTACACTTTTGTTGGATCGAGGCAATTTAGAAGCACCGCTACGGCGATCGCTGATGGCAACGGTGAGTCAGCCAGTGGAGGGGTGGCGTATTAGGCTCGATCAGTTAATTGAACAACAGCAAGTCTTTCGTTTAGTGTATCTAAATTCTCAGGGGCAACTGTTCGACTATACAGTTCGTTACGCTGAGATATGTTTCTATGAGAAACGATACTATCTGCAAATATGGTGTGAGGAAATGGAGGATAGTAATGACTTACCTGAACTACGGCACAATCGCTGTCTCCGTTTAGATCGGATTCAATCGGTTCTTGAAACGGATGGTGAATGGCGAGGGCGGTTTGACTGCGTTGAGGTCACGCTTCAACTTCGGGGTGGGCTGATGAGAGCCTATGAATCTAAAGTTGATGATATTTCTGATGGTACTGGAGATGAGGTGCGCCAAGTTGTGCGTCGGGTAGTGAATTCGTTTTGGCTTATCCGAGAGGTACGTCGATATGGAGCGGACTGTGAAATTATTGCACCACAGATATTGCGCGATCGCTTTTTGGAAGAGTTATCTTGTTGGCTGAGCCGTTACAGTCGGGCCAATTAGCAGGAAATCTCTGTTCGAGTTTTTCTGAAGGGTAGTCCTCATGTAAAGATTTTGGCAGGTGTGGGCGTCGCCCACACCTGCCAAAATCTTTACATGAATACCACTATCCTACGCAGGCAGGAA
>CAYSIR010000113.1:0-12648 GCA_964431105.1 uncultured Leptolyngbya sp.
GGAATCCTTCTCACAATCCAAATAGGATTGCTATAGAAGCCCTGATTATAGCGCTGAGCGGATAGATTAAGACGTTCTTGAGCAGTGGAACCGCCCCTCAAAAATTCTCATGTCCCAAGTAAGATGGCTATTGCAATGACTTACCAAAGCATAGACAATCCTTCCATGAAAACCACTCTCTAATCCTAAGTTTGTAAATAGAGATAAGCTGCATCGGGTTCCACAGACGTCTACAGTTCACGCTGACGGTTTGGGCTGACCAAGTAACGCACTCGCTAAGCTGTTGTAGACGCCATCAAGGCTGTAATCTTATTCAAAATTTGGCTAGGATGCAGCGGTTTCGGCAAATACTCATCTGCGCCGATCGCCAAACATTGCTGCCGACCATTGACCTCATCTAGGCTACCCATAGCAACTAGCTTAAGACGCTTGGTTCCTGGATTTTTACGCAGACGATGGATCAGATCATAGCCATCTGTATCCGGTATCTCAATACTCAAGATCACCACATTAGGCCGCAAAATTTCAATTTGCTCGATCGCCCGTGACCCTTCCACAATCCACACCACCTGGTATCCTGCCGCCGTTAGCATATCGCAGACTAGGTGCGCACTGTCCTCCTGGTTTTCAATTAGCACCATCGGACGAGTTTCAAGGCGAGATGGCAATTGATCAACCGGCTGCAGTGGCGTCGCCAATCGCAGATCGGTCGGGCGGCGCATAGGCAACCGAACGGTAAACATTGACCCTACCCCAACAGTAGACTCAACGGTAATGCTGCCGCCGTGTAGTTCAACCAAGTTTTTCGTCAGTGCTAGTCCCAAACCTGTACCGCTGTAGCGACGGCTGTAGGACGTATCGAGTTGCTGAAACTTTTGAAAGAGTAAGGGCTGCTGTTCATCGGCAATGCCAATCCCTGTGTCTTTCACTTGAAAATTCACGGTGGCATCACTTTGAAAAATCGACAAGACGACCTGCCCGTGTTCTGGCGTAAATTTAATCGCGTTACTCAAGAGATTCAGCAGGATTTGCTGGAGCCGTTGCGGATCCGCAACAATGGTGTCGCTGGCTGCCGTCTGCAAATCTAGACGCAGCGTAATCTGCCCTAGCCGAGCCTGTTCTTCTACGGTAATGAGGCTCTGCTGCGCAATGCTAGAGAGGGAGCATTCCTCGTATCGTAAAACCAGATGCCCAGATTCTAATCGAGACAAATCTAAAATGTCGTTGATCAGTTTTAGCAGGTGCTGGCCGCTATCGTAGATAGTCTGTAGATGTTTGCGCTGTCGCGAGGTCAAGTCATCGGCAATCCAGCGGATCAGAGTACTCGACATCCCAATGATGCTTGTGAGCGGGGTGCGGAGTTCGTGGCTCATGGCAGCCAGAAATTCGCTTTTGGCCTGGTTAGCACTTTGGGCCGCTAGCATGGCATCGCGCAAGTCTCGTGTTCGTTCAATCACGCCTTGCTCTAGCGCTTCTTTTTGTTTTTGAAGTCGAGCGTATAGTTCAGCTTGGTCGATGGCGATCGCAAGGTGTTCGGCAATATCTTTTAGAAACGATTTTTCGCTCTCTTGCCAATGGCGGGTGTAATGACATTGGTGGGCAACTAACAGACCCCAAAATTGATCATGCACCATGATTGGCGCAGCTAGTTTAGACTGAACGCCAGCGGCCTGCAAAAGTTTCAGCAACTTGGTTTCATCAGCGTAGACGTTGGCGACATCATCAACAGCGATGGGAATGCCTTGTTGGTATTGCTCAAAAAGATAAGGGATTTGGGCGGAACAATAATCCTCCGACAGATACCGGAGTGATTCAATATCGTCCGACGATCGCGCTTCATAGGTTACATAGCTGTCGTAGGAAATGTAGCGACTGACAGCAGATGGTGGTGTGTCTGACGGTTGATCCAGCGATGGAGCGGATGAGCTGAGCGGTTGCAGTTGATAAATTAACAGGCGGTCTACACCTAAGAATTTCCGAACCTGAGTTACGGCTGTTTCTAAAATGACGTTCAGCTCAAGGCTCTGGCGGATTTGCGTAATCACTTGATTCAGCAATCGTTCCTGTTCAACCGGGTGGCGCAGTGCCAACTCAGCCGGGACACAAGCGATCGGGTATGGCACTTGGGGAGACGGCTCTGGATCAAGGCCTGGGATTGGGGTCTCTGTATCGAGGGTGACCTCGACTATAGAATTCGCCGCAGCGGCGTTGATTTCGCAATTGATTTCGCAGGCAGCAGGTTCAACCAAAATGGACACAAGCTGGGCAGTGAATCGGCTTTGCCAGTTGGGAGAGTTGGGTTGCAACGTTTGTAGTAGGTCGGGAAGCGATCGCAGTTCAGGGTGAACCGGGGCCGCTTCAGTCAAGAGAGTGGCGATCGCTTTTGGATCAAAGATAAAGGCTGTTTGGTGCTGGGGCAGCGTCGCATCGCTGTGGATGGGTTGCGCTACTAGCACAACGCTGAAGGGACGGGACACTAGGGCGATCGCCGCGATAGAATCTGCGGCCGGGAATGCGATGGGGGGCATAGATGCCGCCAGGGTGGCGCGGTGATTCCATGTAACAATCTGCCCGTTGCCAATCTGTTGGGCGATGGTCTGCATCAGATCGCGACAGCGGGTCAGTTGGTTGGATGACAATACTGCCGTATCAGATGAATAATCAGATGGACTTAACATCAGTATTTGCGTGCATGTGCAAAGTTGTCGAGCGCAGCAGCGCTGTGATGCGATCGCAAGGGGGGCACAGGACGGTTCCGCTGGGGCACTGACTGATGGATAACCGAAGCAGGGCGATCGCAGTCGTCCGTTATTAGGTCATCCGTTATCAATCTGTATCAATGTCTGTGCGATCGGCTCTGGAGCAATTCGGATATAGCCGAGACTGGATAGTAGTGGAATAGCCTGTGTTCAGATTGAACGCGAATGCCGAGGCGCACCCACGTTCAGCCATTCATCCTGCCCTAAGCCAGCCACTCGCGTCTCAGGCCGCCTAGACTCTCTGACGTTTAGACTCTAGGGCTGAATTCCGGCGGGCAATTTAGGCTTGATAGTTTCAAAGCAGGGCGATCGCCAGACTCACCGCCACGCTGAGCAATGAGAGTTGGGTAATGGATAGGCATCGTAGAGATGGTCTTTGCGGGTGCAGCGCTAGCTTCACGGATCGCTTTCGGCGCTGTTCAAGACACGGTTCTAGCATCTGACGCAAGCACCATCCACCTAGAGCAGGCGATCGCAAATGGATGCACCCAATCATTGGAGTGAAGAAACGTCATCATTCGACATTGCAGTAAATCTGCCAGTTTGCCGTGATCGGACTGTTGAAGCTGCGGTTGTTCATAATAAGGCATGGCGTTCTAGTCCCTGCGGCGATTGTGTAAGCGATCCAAAGCTGGCTGTCGGTATTCCCATCAGCCAACCCCTGTTGAGGATACTCCGAGCAATGACCGCCCCGCCGCCTTTTTAAGGATAAAAACAAAGTTTGGGCAGACCGAGGGTTTCATCCCAGCCCATCATGAGGTTCAGGCATTGAAGCGCTTGCCCAGCTTGCCCTTTCATTAGGTTATCGATCGCTGACATAACAATCACCCGTCCGGTACGGGCATCGACCTCAACGCTCAAATAACACAGGTTTGTGCCCAGCGCCCACTTAGTCTGAGGATAGACCCCACTCGGCAATACGGTGACCCACGGCGACGAGCGATAGAACGCCTGATAAATCGTAGAGAGGTCTTCACGAACTAGCCCCGGATCGCGCATGGTGGCATACACCGTGGACAAAATACCGCGCACCATTGGGATGAGGTGAGGCGTAAACTGCACCATAACCTCATGACCAGCCAAATCACTGCAAATTTGCTCAATTTCGGGCGTGTGACGATGGCGAACGACTCCATACGCACCTAGGCTATTGTCGGCTTCGGCCAGCAGCATATTGGTTTTGGCCTGGCGACCGCCGCCGGATGTGCCAGACTTGGCATCAATGATGACCGTTTCCGGCAAAACAAGCCCTTGTTTTAGCAGTGGAGAAATGGCCAGCAGGCTTGCGGTGGGATAGCATCCCGGACAGCCCACCAGTTGTGCATTGGCAATCGCATTGCGATACAGTTCGGGCAACCCGTACACCGCAGCTTCAACCGTGTCGCGATCGCTCCGTTCCTTGCCGTACCAGGTTTGATAGGTATCAAGATCAAAAAAGCGATAGTCGGCAGATAAGTCCAGTACCTTACAGCCGCGTTCGAGGAGTTGTGGCGTAAGATCACAGGCTAAGCCGTTGGGCAACGACAGGAATACGACTCGACAGCGCTCGGCGATCGCATCCACATCGATGGCTTCCACCGATTGCTCAATGTGATGTCCGAGATGGGGATAGAGATCAGAAAAGGGTCGCCCAGCCGAGCGATCGCCCCCAAGGTATTCCAGTCTTAGTCGGGGGTGATCGAGCAGTAAGCGTACCAGTTGAACGCCGCCGTATCCCGACGCACCAACAATTCCGACGGGGATTTTTTCTACGTCACCCATAGTGTTCTAACCTTAATGATGTTCAAAAGTGAGGTTCAAGCGCAATTTTTAGAAGACGATGTTCAAGGTTATTTAAGATTTAGGTTTAAACTCGGACTTACATTTGCAGCTCATGGGACGACTCTCGTTCATTCAGGGCTGGTTCAGGGCTAGTTCAGGGCGATCGCAGGAACCACAGGCCTGATAGGAAATCGTGTAAGTATTTTTTTAGCCACTCTACGGCTAACAGACGGAATTAATGCAGTCAATCGCTAGGATTACTGCGCAGACCATCAAGCTTTGCCTAAACGTGAGGGACAAGGCTTGGAAAATGCACGCATAGGATCGCTGGGCGCTGACCCATTAGGGGCCCGTGGCTGGCTTGCATTACGCAAAAGTCGCCAGACCTTTTGCCTCACAACCTTTCTAAGGGTTACTCAGAATCCTCGGTTTTGAACCAAGGAATGCGGGTTTCAGCGAGATCTGCGTAATGGATAGGTGGCTGGCTACGGGGAAGAGGAGCCGGTTTATCATGGCATGGCCATCAGATGACAACGCTGCTCCGACGGGTGAGAAATGCCGCTGGATCAATGGTTAAAAGCTTTGAAATATGGCGCGATCGCCCAATCAAAAGCAGTCTACAGCCAATTCCAGAGCCAGGCATCGTTTACAATTCGCTTGCTAAAAAGGCGGCACCCGGATTCGAACCGGGGGATGGAGGTTTTGCAGACCTCTGCCTTACCACTTGGCTATGCCGCCGCTAGAACCCATACTTGCCAACGTGTTGAACAGCTCTCTCGCCATCAACCGTGACCCTTCGCCACAGAATGATAGCTCAAAACCAGAACACGATCAGCCGCATTGGCTTAGCTAGTATAGCAAATCTGACTGGTTCAGCGATCGCAATCGTCAGGATTCTAGCACGTTGCTGGTGAGTGAATGTACGGCAATGTCGGGCAATGGGGATCAATGTCAGCTACTCATTTTCCAAACACAACTGGAGACCAAGTTGGTGGTAATGTGAGCCGCGATCGGCACCAGAAGATTACCCGTAGACAGGGCACTAAAGCCCAGTATGCCGCCAATTAGGGTTGCCCAGACCACGTAGGGCCATTGCTCGGAACCACTAAAATGCAAGATCCCAAAGCACAGGCTGGAAACGACTACGGCTATGGCATTAAAGCCCAAGGCTGGAATCATCACGCCTCGAAACAACAGTTCTTCGCTCAGCCCTGGCAAAATACCTAACCAGATAAGATCCGGCAAAACTAGCGGCTTGAGTACCAATTTAAGATACATATCGGCACTGCGCCGATAGGCAGGCCAAAGGCGATAGACAAGGCCGCTCGCTCCGGTGATGCCAATACCAATGCCAATGCCAAGGGCGATCGCTGGCAACGAAACGCGCATTTCTAAAATTCGCACGTCGTCCAGCCAGAGCCAGAGTCGGGCTACAAATAATAAAATGATCGCCGTCATTCCCATGGCGGCAAGAATTTGGAAACGGCTGAGGGGTTCGAGGTTTGGCTCTTCAGGTAGCGGCTTAGTCACAGAAGGATGCGGGGGTAGGAGCGGCAATGGGTTGAATTGGGGCGATCGCTGGGGTCAGGCGAGACGGCTGAATGCCAGCTTGGTCGGCAATGATGACTCCGATCGCTTCGAGGTAGGACTGCACAGAGATGGTGGTGATCCCCAATGCATCTGGAAAAACATTCAGCGCTGTTGTGTTGTCTCGCACGGTAATGATGCGCGATGTCTGATTTAAGCCTAGCACTGCGGCCCCGCCGCAGGCACTCTCTGGAATGATGACGGCATTGATTTGATCGGCCCAGATGGCCGGGTTGATCGCAGGGGAATGCGCGCGATCGCTGATGAACTGTGGCGCACGACTCAACCCGGCCAACACGCAGGGCAAAAACGTATAGCCAATTTCTTCAGCAGCCGAACGCGGGGAAATGCTGGGATCAAGCGGGAGGGGAGCCAGGGCCGGAGCATGGGCACAGGGGATATGAAAGGTTTTTACAACCAGATGGCTAATGACGGCTTCGGCCCCAGCCAGCGGATCAACGCCCTGCCCGTGGCGATATTGCGCTAGGGCGGCACTCTCGGTATCGTCGGGGAACCGCGCCACCACCGCGATCGCTTCTGCCCCCGCCTGACGAATCAGCGTTTCAGCCGCTTGCAGTAACTGATCCGGTCGTTCGATGGTGCCCCAGGTTGCGCCAGACTGAGCTGTATTGAGGGTCACGCCCAGCGGATTGTCCGTCACAATGTAATCTGTCAAGGATAGCCCCAGCGTTGCCCGGGCTGCATCGGCGGCTTGCAGGTGTCGCCAGCGCAGTTCGGGTTCGATCGCCGCATCCAAGACCAGACCAATGCGGTTTTGGTGAACTGGACGCAACCCCCATCGCCCCGTGGCTACCTGGTCTAAACCATAGCCCTCCACATAAAGCGCATTGGGGATCGGCCAATAAAGCTGTGCCCCGTTTAGCACATTGGGATGGGTAATCAGGCAATCCACAGACCGAGCGATCGCCCGAGCAATGGGTAAGGCATCGCCTGCATATCCCCCCATGGCGGCCCCGATGCCGGTGGGAATAATCAAGAGCGCGGTATAGCTTGGCGAAACGGTCATAGATTAGCGCTCTATCACAGAGTTCGGCAACACGACAGCTTCAATGGTCATCAACTGGCGATCGCGGTTGACTCCAGTAATTGCCCACCGCAGCGGTTCTCCATAGGGCTGAAGCGCTTGTTCAATGGCAGCCACAGGGTGTTGTGAAGGAGGGAGGAGCGGCAAGTCTAGACAGAGAAACTGCGGCTTTGGAGCGATAGAAGAAGTCATAACCGCGATCGCCTCCGGTGTTGGCTAAACCAGTACAGTTGATCAAGGTTGACCAAATTGGAGTTGATAAACCGTTTCTTCCTTTTCTGTTTCAAGTGTGATGTCTGAACGTGGATAGGCGCAGCACAGCAGCGCATAGCCTTGTGCCTGTAGCTCTGGGCTGACTCCCATCCCCTCGCTCTGATCAACTTGCCCCTTGCTTAACTGCGCGGCACAGGTCGTACAAACGCCAGCATTGCAAGAGAAGGGGAGTTCAATACCGTCTTCTAACGCTTTCGCCAAAATGGTCTGGTCTTCAGAGACGCGAATGGTATGAGTTGCGCCTTGGTGGTGAATCTCAACCGTATATTCCGTTGCCATGAGTCAAAAAAATTGGGCGCAAATGCCCCAAACAACTAACAATATGGATAAAACCTGCGGGAAGCTGTCATCCCCCGTTGCTCAATTGATTCAGTCCTGAACGCTAGCAAGACAAAGCAGCGAGTCTGCAGTACGGGTTAGGCAGAGAGCATCACGGATAACGAGCGATCGCAGCGAATTGAATAGCGATCGCTCGCCGAGCCTACGCCTCCGCTGTACCATCTACGGTTGGGAAGGTGCGCTTGAGTTCTTCGATCAAGTCATCGAGTTCTTCCAGCGCTTGATTGACATCAATTCGCAATGTTCCCAGATCAGGCTGTTCTAGGAGTTTCAACAACGACTCTCGCTTGCGTTCCAGCACACTGATTCTGCCGGTCATTAGCTGTGGATCTAGCATCACAAAGTCTCGGCGTAGGTTGCTTCATTATCATAACGAGTCAAGCTCGATCGCATCAGGCAGCCGGTCGCTACCCAGTGCCTTAGCCTGGACTCAAACGTTACGGATTATACGTCTAAATGCGGGCTGAATGTAGGTTAAATGTAGATTGAGCAGTGGCGAACCAGCGCGATCGCCCCAGAACTAGCACCATCGGGAGCGATCGCACCGCAAAAGCATTTACAGCTTTGTACCACAGGCAGAGCAAAACTGATGGCTGGCCGCATTGGTATGCCCACAACTAGGGCAATCCGTTGGGCTAGCTGTCGAGGCCGTTTTCGGCCGTTCGGGCAACCCGATCATTTGAGCATTGCTCTTACCCGGCGCAACCATGGGATAGCAGTTTTCATTGCGGCACACCCGTGCATCAACCAACACCGGCCCCTCATGGGCCATCATCTTATCGATCGCTACACTGAGTTCTTCACGAGTATTCACCACCAGCCCCAGCACACCAAACGCTTCGGCTAACTTTTCAAAGTCCGGCATTCCCACTTCCATATTGGAAGCAGAATAGCGCTCACCATAAAACGTTTCTTGCCACTGCCGCACCATGCCCTGCCAGCCGTTATTGATAATGACGGTCTTCACGGCAATATTGTACTGCGCCAGCGTCGCCAGTTCTTGCAGATTCATTTGGAAGCTGGCATCGCCGCTAATGCAAATGACATCATCATTAGGCAGCGCCACCTTTGCCCCCATGGCCGCAGGCATTCCGTAGCCCATTGTGCCAAGACCAGCGCTAGAAATCCAGCGCCGGGGCCTATTTTTCAAAAACTGTGCTGCCCACATTTGGTGTTGCCCCACATCGGTGGTGTAGTACGCATTGGGAATGCGGCGACCCAATTCAACAATCACTTCCTGGGGCGCAAGGCGGTCATCGTAACGGGGAACGGTCAGCGGATAGTCAGTCCGCCAGTGTTCAATCCGCGCCAGCCACTCTTTTGTCTGTGTAGGGTTAGGGCGGTGGCCAGAATCGAGATCGCGCTGAAGCAAACCGCTCAGCACTTGACGGACATCGCCGACAATCGGCACGTCGGGCGCTCGGTTTTTGCCGACCTCGGCTGGGTCGATGTCAATATGGATGACTTTGGCATGGGAGGCAAATTCATCGAGCTTGCCGGTGACGCGATCGTCAAACCGTGCGCCGACGGCAATCAGCAAATCGCATTCACTGACGGCAAAATTGGCGTAGGCGGTGCCGTGCATTCCCAGCATTCCAACCGCTAGGCGATGATGCTCATCAAACGCACCTTTACCCATCAAGGTGGTGGTAACGGGAATATGGTAGCGATCGGCGAGGACTTGGATTTCGTGATGGGCCCCTGATGCGATCGCCCCTCCACCAACGTAGAGCAGTGGCTTTTTGGCTTGCCGAATGAGCGTCAGCGCTTGATTAAATTGGCGCGGGTTGCCTTTCAGCGTGGGGCGATACCCCGCGAGGCGGATGCTGCCAGGCTCCACGGGCGTGTAGTCACATTCCTCCAGCCCCACATCCTTTGGCACATCAATCAGCACGGGCCCCGGACGACCCGATGACGCAATAAAGAACGCTTCGGCAACAATGCGAGCCATGTCAGCCGGATTGCGCACCACATAGGAATGTTTGACAATCGGCAGGGTGATACCAAAGATGTCGGTTTCTTGGAACGCATCCGTCCCGATCGCCGCACGAGCGACCTGCCCAGTAATCACCACGAGGGGAATAGAATCCATTTGGGCTGTTGCGATCCCCGTAACCAAGTTGGTAGCCCCAGGGCCAGAGGTGCCAAAGCACACGCCAACTCGGCCCGTCGCACGGGCATAGCCATCAGCGGCATGGGACGCGCCCTGTTCGTGGCGTACCAGGATGTGTTGAAGCTCGCCCCGTGCCTCTGCCCGATACAGTTCATCGTAAATTGGCAGAATCGCCCCGCCCGGATACCCAAAAATGTGCTGCACACCGTGGCGACGCAGACTGTCAATGAGAGCAAATGCCCCCGTAGCGCGGATGGTAGATGAATGATTCGATGCAGGGGTAGACAGCATTGAAGATGCTGCGCTCTTGCTTCCGATACGATTGGATTGCATGGAGAAAGCCTCAGCCATAGCCAGTAAACGATTGGGGTACAGGACCAAGATGGTTGTAAGGGTCGAACGTGCGCGATCGCAGTAACCCATGGGAATCGTCGTGCAATACCCAACGGCTGGTTTAGGCGGCGCAGTGGTTCGACCTAAGATAAACGGGCACCCTCTAACGGTGGGATGATGGACTATCACGCCAGCGATGACTGCACGGAGCGACTCAGGTTCCTAGGCTTCAAGAGGTCGGAACGGGGTAGTGGCGCTGCTGCATTGACAAACTTGCGAGAGAGGCTGGTGGATGCGATCGCCCCTGTTGATGAATGCACCCGTTTACCAAACTGTAGTTACATCTACAAAAGATTGATATTACAGTTTAATCCGCTTGCTCTAACCCTGTCGAGAGCTAAAACCATTAAATTTGTGACTTGAATACCCTACGGGCGCTGATTTTGTAATGTTTCCCAACATTGCGTTGCAATTGATCACTCGGTCGGTTTCAATCGAACGATGAAGTCGGCAACCCTGACACTCTTCAGTCTAAAGGCTGGAGGAGTCTCGCTTTAAAGGAGGTCTAGTCAGAATCATAATGAAGCTGTCAACCCAGGCGGCAGGTACAATGCAACAGTTCTTGAGCCGTGGAACTGATGTGCGCCCCTATCCGGGATTTTTCTAGTAGCGTAGTAGCGCTCATCGCTGATTGATTATTGATGTATGAATGAGCGGTGGCACTAAAGAGATGATGAAATCGTGAACGGACTGGGTTGACGCCATGACTTAAATCAATGGGAGCGCGATCGCAGACTAGGGGTTCTCAGTTTTAATTTCAGTTTTAATTGTTTAATTTGTTTGATTGTGATTCAACCCCGATGATTCTCCATGCGGAATCAGGCCGCGCAGAGCTGAATTTATGGCGCAGCCGCCCGTTACTCCTTCTGAACGCGAAACGTGCCCGATCCAATACTAGAGTCAACCCTAGCGCACACTGACGTTCATCAATGCCAACAGCAGAACTATGTCGGTCTGATTGACTGGAAAAAAAATTGCATTGGGCGCAGAAACCTCTCCCCTACAGAATTTTAGGCAATGTAGGGGTCAGGAATCTGACCCTTTCGGTGATTAAGGGTTAGCTAGTTTTGTTGGTCAACCCAGGTGGATCGGTCTCCCTATCGATGTATCCAATCGGCTCAATTCGTTTACGAAGCGATCGCTGGCGATCGGCTTCTACCCTACCATTGTCTGTTCTTACCTCAATTATCTGTACTGAGATTTCAGCCATGACATTGTTGACTTTCACCACACTGCGATTCACCGTATTGCAATTCACTGTAATGACCGGAGCGATCGCTTCATTTTGGTCAGGCTTAGGACAGCGGGCGATCGCGGCGGCCCAACCCAATCCTGTGGCCGCTCTATCTCCATCAGATGCGCAACCCGCTGAACGTCCTGGAATTGGAACCCTACCGACTGAAATTGCTCAACTATTGTATCCACCCGTTTCGGAAGCGCGTCAGGGATTGATGGTGGTAGGGCAAGGCATTGTGAATGCCCCGGCTGACATGGCTGATATTGAGTTTCTTATTTACGGTTCAGATCCCTACAGCTATGGCTATGAATCGTACGAAACTGAAGAGCTGACTGAACTACCGTCAGAGAATCCCATAACCCCGGCTGGTGCGCAGGCGTTAGTGAATGCCATGCTTTCAGTTGGGGTTCCAGCGACCGCTGTTGAGTATGATATTGTGCCGCCCGATGCCTACTCATATACCGGAGATTATGCCGTTATCACAGTTAACTTACCTAGCCCCACTCAAGACAGCATTGCAGACATTGTCAGTGCTATGAATAGAGCGGCTGATGCCAGCCTGTACTATGTCGGGACAACGTCTGTCAATTACCGGGTTAATGACTGCCGTCCGATTGTTCAACAAGCCTACACAGCGGCGATCGCAGATGCATCTGCACGGGCAGAGATTATGGCGGCCGCACTGGGGGTTGATATCGAGGCCGTTCCATCGGTGGCAGAATCCCCCTTTAACTTGGTGTATCCGCCCTGCGATGCCGCCGGGAATTTGGATGATAATGATTTGTGGAGTGGTTATCTTTCAAGCGGTTTTTATGACCCCAATGCTCCGGCTGAAATCCGTATCCAACGGGATATTTTTGTTACGTTTCCGATTCGGGATTAGTCCAGCGATCGCGTAAGCCGCTAAACATGGAGCAGGGGAGCCTGTAGAGATCGTCTTTTTATTTAGGGATTGCTGAAAAAGTCAAAAATACAGCTATATCAAGGACTATAGGCGATTTTTCAAAAAAATGGTGCAAGGCGAAAATCGCTAAAAGCATTGATTTTTCGTTCAATATGCTCAAAACACCTTGCACAGAATTTGGACGAAAATGCCTGAAAGCCCCTCATAGCAATCGATCTAATTTTTCAGCAAGCCCTA
>CAYSIR010000114.1:0-3304 GCA_964431105.1 uncultured Leptolyngbya sp.
TGGAAACAGGGCGATTCTGGAGAACCTTCAAGCGCAACGCATGGATTAACGAACTGTAAACCGACCTCGTCACAAAATTGGACGGCAGTAGCCGACCCGAACCATGAGAGTTGTTGAGCGATCGGCTTAGCGCCACACCGGCAGATCATTCAAAAAACGTTGCGATTCCTGACGAATACCCACTCAAGATTCCATAATAAGAGCATCTCATGAGTAATGTTCGTTACATGATGCATGCACTACCGATGCGATCGCATGAATGCCTTACCCATCCTCATTTCTGCTGCTATAGCTGATGTTTAACCCCACTACCACCCTCATCAACGCCTTTGTTCAAGAATTACAAGCAGGCTATGAACAAAACTACGGGGGTCTCAAGCCTGATTATGCCAATATTATTAGCTGGTCAGGACGAATGGCACTTGAGAATATTGCCAATAGTGATGCGCTGTATCACAACGTCGAGCATACGCTACTGGTCACTCTTGTGGGTCAAGAAATTTTGCGCGGTCGCCACATCCGCGAAGGGGGGGTCTCCTGCGAGGACTGGATGCACGTTATTATCTCGCTGCTCTGCCACGACATTGGCTATGTGAAAGGGGTGTGTCGCCAGGATCGGAAGGGTATCTATGCAACTGGCATTAAAGGCGAGACGGTTGAGGTTGGACCAGGGGCAACGGATGCGGCCCTAGCGCCGTTTCATGTCGATCGCGGTAAACTCTTTGTGGCAGAGCGGTTTAGCGGCAATCGGTTGATTGATGCTGAAGTCATTAAGCGCAATATTGAACTGACTCGTTTTCCGGTTCCTGTGGATGGCGACCATGCGGACACGATAAATTATCCTGGGCTGGTGCGTGCAGCAGATTTAATTGGTCAGTTAAGTGATCCCCGCTACCTCAAGAAGGTCAGTGCGCTGTATTACGAGTTTGAGGAAATGGGCTTTAATCACAAGATGGGCTACGAAACGCCGGGAGATTTGCGCCGTGGCTACCCTAAGTTTTACTGGGGAGTGGTTTATCCGTACATTAAGGACTCGCTGGCGTATTTATCGTTGACGCAGGAGGGACAGCAAATTACGGCTAATCTTTATTCCAATGTCTTTGTGGTGGAACATGAAGGCGAAGATGGCTATTATTCACCTGTGCCTGATCCCAAACCCAAGGACGATAACAGTTGATGGGTGGGGTATCGGCATCCTGCGCGCTACACAGTTTGGCTGCCGTTTGTCAGTTTTGTTGCTGTGGCGCTCAACGGCTAGATTGGGCGGCGATCGCCTGCACGAGACAATATTGCGCTTCGGTGAGGCAGGTGTTGGGGTGCTGCTGCGTCAAATAGGTGATAGACTCTTGGGCACTGAGGGCATGGTACTGGCAAAGGTAGGCAGCACAGATCATGGGCGATCGCTCCACCCCGGCTAAGCAATGCACATAGACTGTTTGGCCGGCTTGGATGCAGCGGTGAATATGGTCAAGAATGGGGTAAACCTGGGTCGGTGTCGCGTTGGTATGGTAGCGGCTGTCAGGCAGGGGAAACCCAGCATAATGGACGGCACTGCGGATGGTGGCGGGAATGCTACCTTCACTCTCCGCACAAAGGGAGACGATCGCGCTGATGCGATCGCGGGTCAATCGGGGGCGATCGCTGAGCTTGGGTAAGCGGCCAACAGCAAGTGACCCTGGCAGTACCCAACTCAAATCAGATGAGCGCGCTAAGGGTGCAGAGGACGTATCCATGGTCAATGGTGCTGAACGCCCCCGTCTTATCCGAACAATCTGAAGTTTATCGAGCATGAATTAATGGGTTCCTCAACCTAGTCGATGGCGGCTGCAAAAACGCGACTCTGCCATTCCAGATAACTCATTTGCCCTGTGAGGTCGTAGCCGGTCACTTTGCATCGTCTCTAGAAACAAAGCACTACAGCAAAGTTCACGGGCAGTCCTCTAGTCCTCTATTGGTAAGGATTTTGGGTAGTGTGGGCGTTGACCACACTACCCAAAATCCTTACATGAATATCACTACCCGTTCACGTTGAATGGATAGCTGATCGCATTCGAGGCAGACCCGTTCGACCGATAGACTGAATCCTAAACCGATACAGTAAAGACCTATACTGACAATGCTTGCGTGGGATCTCAGTCCATTCACTTAGAGTTTTCTAGGGCAAATTAGGTATCCGTTATAAACAGAAGGGCGATCGATGCTTCAATCGCCCTAACTGTCTCTTTTCAACTTAGAGGAAGCATAACCCGGATAGCTTAGCCGAACCGTCCGGTCACATAATCTTTCGTAGCCTGTTCGGCGGGGTTTTGGAAAATCTTGCTGGTTTGGTCGTATTCCACCAAGTAGCCAACCTTACCGCCCTTGTCCGTTTCCTCAGCATTATAGAAAGCAGTATAATCCGATACCCGCGATGCCTGCTGCATATTGTGAGTGACGATAATGATGGTGTATCGTTCCTTCAATTCATTCAGTAGTTCTTCGACACGCAGGGTTGAAATCGGGTCAAGGGCAGAACAGGGTTCATCCATGAGAATGACTTCTGGCGAAATGGCGATCGCACGGGCAATACACAACCGCTGCTGCTGACCACCAGAGAGCGATAGACCACTTTCTTTCAGTTTGTCTTTCACCTCATCCCACAGGGCCGCGCCGCGCAGTGATTGCTCCACTAGCTCATCCATATCGCCGCGATAGCCATTGATCCGCGCACCGAAGGCAATGTTGTCATAGATTGACTTCGGGAACGGGTTAGGCTTTTGGAACACCATGCCGATCCGACGACGGATTTCAACCGGATCCATGTCTTTAGCGTACAGGTCTTGACCGTGGAAGGTAATCTTTCCTTGGACACGAGCGCTTGAAATTAGGTCATTCATGCGGTTGAAGCAGCGAAGTATCGTACTTTTACCGCAGCCGGATGGACCAATGAGAGCAACAATTTTATATTTTGGAATATCGAGGGATACCTCTCGCACCGCTAGGTTTGAGCCATAGTAAACATTAACGTTTTCGGCTGTTAGCACAGGTTCGGTGGCAACACTAGTAGAAATAGAATCTTGCATTGTCTTGGGTTAAGAAAATCAACAGGTTGTGGATGAAGGGGGCTGACTTAGAACCAATGAGAGTCAGAGTAGACCAGGAATATAGGCTAGGCGCAGGGGATAATCAATCCAATCAACAGAACCCAGCGGGTTGCAGCCGAGTGTTGAATGCCCAATGTTGGCTAACGATTGAAAACAATTGAAACCGATGGAGAGAGATGGGGTGAACATTTGAGTGCGATCGCTCCATCCGACATCCCATC
>CAYSIR010000114.1:3404-6700 GCA_964431105.1 uncultured Leptolyngbya sp.
CCATCCGACATCCCATCTTTCGGCACCCAGCCCCTAACTGCTTTTCTGGAAGCGACCGCGCAGATAAATTGCTGTGGAGTTCATCAACAGCAGCATGGCCATCAGCACAATAATGCCCGCTGCCGAATTGACGTGAAACTCTTCTTGGGGGCGAGCAACCCAGTTGTAAATCTGAATCGGCAGGACGGTGAAGGGACTTTGCGGCCCGTCTGGCAAAAAGGAAATGAATGTGAGTGCCCCAATCATAATCAGCGGAGCCGTCTCACCGATCGCCCGCGACAGGCTCAAAATCGTTCCAGTTAAAATTCCTGGAAAGGCAAGCGGCAGCACATGATTCCACACCACTTCCCACTTGGTGGCGCCCAGGGCAAATCCGGCTTGGCGAAGGCTATCGGGAACTGAGCGGATGGCTTCTCGTGTAGACACGATAAGAATGGGCAGAATCAGCAGGGCCAGGGTTAAGGCTCCGGACAAAATACTGCGACCGCCGGTG
The DNA here is from genome assembly GCA_964431105.1 of uncultured Leptolyngbya sp. Lineage (GTDB taxonomy): Bacteria > Cyanobacteriota > Cyanobacteriia > RECH01 > RECH01 > RECH01. The sequence continues at coordinate 3,898 of CAYSIR010000114.1, forward strand.
ATGGGTTCCATCAATCGCACAAAAACCTGTAGCCCAAGCAGTCCGTAAATAATGGACGGAACTCCAGCCAAGTTATTGATGTTGATTTCAATAATTTGAGCGTACCAAGTATCTCCTGCAAATTCTTCCAGAAAGATGCCAGACCCTACGCCAATGGGAAACGCAATGATAGCCACCAATACCATGACCCAAATCGTGCCGACCAATGCTGAGAGGAGTCCAGCATCTAGGGGTCTGCGGGATGGAAAATTGGTCAAAAATGACCAACTGATGCGCGGCGCTCCATCAATCACCACATCCACAAGCAATACGACTAGGACCAGAAGGGCGATAGAAATCGCGGCGATCGCAGCAAACTTGAAAATGGCATCAAAGTTGTATCGCTTACCCAGGTTGACATCAAATAGATCAGATGAATCAGATGCAGCACTTCTGAGCGATTGAGGATCTTGGGTCGTCATTCGTACTTCTCCCGGAAACGGCGAACAAACCAAAAGCTAAAAATATTCAAGGCGAGGGTCATGAGGAATAGTGTCATCCCCACTGCGAAGATGGTCAGAAAAGCGATCGATCCGGCGGGCGTATCCCCTAAGCTGACCTGAACAATAAAGGCCGTCATTGCCATCATCGGCTCGCGAATCTCAAAAATGCCAAAATTAGCGTTCTGTCCAGCAGCCAACGTCACAACCATGGTCTCGCCGATCGCCCGTGAAGCCGCCAAAATGGTTGCCGCCACGATTCCCGACAGCGCCGCCGGAAGAATTACCGATACAATCGTTTCCCGCCGAGTGCTTCCAAGCGCGTATGCGCCCTCTTTGAGGCTGCGCGGCACGGAAAAAATAGCATCCTCACTTAGCGATGCAATGATCGGCGTGATTGAAACGCCCACCACGATGCCTGCACTCAAGCCATTGAAGCCTTGTAATCCTGGAATCAGCTGATCCCAGCCTGGAAAAATACTCTGTACCCACTCCGGCATACTGGTCCGAAGCAATGGCGTCACGAAAAGTAGCGCAAAGTATCCAAAAACAACACTGGGCACACCCGCCAAAATCTCTAGGGCTGGCTTCAGCACCTTACGAAGATTGGGCGAAGCATATTCACTGAGAAAAACAGCCGACAAAAGACCCAGCGGTATTGCCACCATCAAAGCAATGATCGAGATTCGGACGGTGGCACTAATGAGAACGATGATGCCAAATTGGGCAGTCGAAAAGAGGGGAGTCCAGCGGGTTTCGGTAATGAACCGAATAAACGGAACTTCCCTAAAAAACGCGATCGTCTCAAAAATCAGGGTCAGGACAATTCCAATAGTTGTAGCAACTGACACTAGAGCGAATGCGCCAAAGATGATCTGCACAATCATCTGAACCCGTTTACTGCGGGAGCGATTGGGCTTCCATAGGTCTGACTCGTTGGGTGGTGTTGTGGCAGTCATATTGCAGGAAAGAAGTAGTAGCTTACGTGGAAATCAACGCTCCGGCAGGAAATGTGCTGAGGTGAGCATGTGCATCGGCAGCCTGTCTCTGGAATCTCTGCCGTTGTGCGGTCGAAGCTGCCGTGATTTGCAACGCTCAAAAAGGTCTCAACGATCGCCCTCTGAGAGCTATGACTGGATGCTGTCCATCACAGATGTGCCCAGCTTCAGCCATAGTCTGCAATTAAATAGTCTGCAATTAAAAAGCCGTAGAGGGATAGTATGCGATCGCCTCTACGGCTTCCCATTACCCATTCATTAGCCATTAAGCGTTGAAGGGGAAAGGCTCATGAAACTTTAGTTTGCCTCCATCAGTTCACGCAATTTTGCACCAGGTTCAGCGCCTTCATAGACTGAACCCGTTTTCACATCAGCCAAGCGCTGCGCTGTCAGCTCTGCAATTGCTGGAATGACCGGAACATACCCTACTTCAGAAACAAGATAGGCATTGTCTTGACTGATCTGGAATTCAGTAAATGCTTTTACAGCCGGATTATCCAGAGAATCAACCTTCACGTAGAAGAATTCTGGGCGAGAGAGCGGAACATAGGAGCCATCTGCAATGGTTTCGGGATCGGGTGCAACACAGCCCTCGCCGTTGTCAACTTCAAGGAGCTTCATTTCGCCCTCATTCTCTATGTAGTAGGCATAACCGAAATACCCAAGAGAATTGGCATCACTGATCACACCCTGAACAATCACGTTGTCATCTTCACTTGCCGTGTAGTCACCCCGGCTAGCAGACTCTTCACCAACAATATTTTCAGTGAAATAGTCAAACGTACCGGAGTCGGTTCCTGCTCCGTACAGCGAGAGCGGTCGATCTGGGAATTCTGGACGAACCTGATTCCAGTTGGTGATTACACCTTCAGCAGCCGGTTCCCAAATCATCTTGAGTTCGTCAACGGTGAGGCACTGGGCCCAGTCGTTTTCGTTGCTAACTACGACGGACAAACCATCAAACGCAACGGGCATCTCAACATATTCGATGCCGTTTTCAGCACAGAGGGCAATCTCTTCTTCCTTGATCGGACGAGATGCATTGGAAACGTCGGTTTCTCCATTACAGAACTTCTGGAAACCGCCGCCAGTACCAGACACACCCACGGTGACGCGAACACCGGGATTTGCAGCCATAAATTCTTCAGCCATCGCCTCGGAGATGGGGAAAACGGTGCTGGAACCGTCAACCAGTACATCACCAGACAGCTCTTCGTCACCACCGTCAGCCGGAGCCGAAGCGGTGTCTTGCGTATCAGTGCCAGTGTCGGTTGCAGTGTCTTCAGTGCCGCCACCTGCACAGGCTGCCAAACCCAGCACAGCCAC
>CAYSIR010000114.1:6800-12594 GCA_964431105.1 uncultured Leptolyngbya sp.
TTAAAGTTTTTGTTGGGCAGGTCGTGGTGTTTATGTAAGGGCAACCGTTTTGTGATGGTTGTGCTGTTGCGGAGTACCGACCCAGCGGATCTGATGCAGCGCGATGAAATTGGTCTGAGAGTTTCCTGAATGATGGGGCGATCGCATGCAGAGAGGGGTGAGTATTAGTTGCCGTTGCCATGAGTGAACTGCCCCTTCTTGCTGTGAGTTTATTGACTCAAACCCAGCTTCCGGCTACCGAACCGCCGCTGCCTTTGTCGATTTTGCCGCCGCTGCCGTCGTCTAACCGCTGTCAGCCTGCGATTGTGCCGGATGTGATTCCGATTCGGATTCCCTGCCCTGTTCCGATGATGGAGTTTAGTGTGAGGCGATCGCTCAAGGCTAGCAGTAACGCATTGACAAGGTCGGTGCAACTGGTTTCTAGTGGACGGAGGAGAACGACATCTGATTGGGCAGCGCGGTCGGTGGACGTAAATCGCGGGGATCATCCAGAGCCAAATCATGCAGAGCCAAACCGTGCAGAACTAAACCGTGCAGAACTAGACCATGCAAAACTAAATCGTGCAGAGCCAATCTTGAATGCGGCGATCGCTAGTCCTGCTCGGCCTGAAATAAACCGACCTCGACCGACCTCTGGCCCGCAAATGTATGAACAGCGCTGGGCGGCCCTAATGGCGGGGCACACCTACACACGGCTGCCGGTGGATAGTTTTCAGGAGCAGTGGCAGACGGCTACCTATCAACCCACCTATGAAGAATGGAAATATTTACTAGCGCAGGAAGCGCAGTCGATGGCGCGGGGGCAAGGAACCAACCGCCTGACGGTGATGGTGGGGGATTCGATTAGTCTGTGGTTTCCAACGGATCAACTTTCGAGCGATCGCTTTTGGCTGAACCAAGGCATTTCGGGCGATACATCGGCTGGAGTGTTGAATCGGCTCTCGGCGTTTGCCAATACGCGACCGGATACGGTTCATGTCATGGTGGGGATCAACGATTTACGGCGCGGTTTGGACGATCGCGAGATTTTGGGCAATATTCGCCAGATTATGCAGCAACTCCGACAGCAGCATCCCGATGCCGAGATTGTGGTGCATTCCATTTTGCCGACGCGCTTACCGGCGCTACCGAGCGATCGCATTCAGTCGCTGAATCAAGATATTGCCGCGATCGCCCAGCAAGAACAGGTGGGTTATCTTGATCTCCAGACCGTCTTTTCCGATGAAACGGGCGTTTTGCAGCGGGAACTGACTACGGACGGCATTCATCTCAGCAGTCAAGGTTACGCCGTGTGGCGATCGGTCTTGCAGCAGTTGAATTTGGCGTAGTTTTATCCTAGGCAAGGGGGCGGGCGATCGCACAGTGGAGGGCAGATTAGCACCCCTGCCCGCTTTCTCAATCTCTTTTCTAGGGCTATTCCTATAGCTATTCTGCCGTTTTATGGGGCTAAATCGCGGAGGAAACGACCCAAGCCAGACTATGGCTCTGATGGCGGGGGCGCAGTGTCAAGCTGCTGTTGCCAGGCTTGGATGCGCAGTTGGGCAGCGGCATAGGCTTCGGTGCGCGGTGGAATACTCTGGGCGATCGCAATGGCTCCTTGAATATCAGCAGCGGCCTGAGCTTCGGCTGCGGTCAATAACTGATTGCTCCAAGTATTGATCATTTGATCGGCTTCAGCCCGGCTGCTGTTGTTAGCGGGCACTCGATTGGCGACCTGGATGGCCGACACTAGCCCTGCCACCGTGCCGCTGTCAGCAATCGTGTAGGCATCTTGCAGTTGAGCTTGTCCCTCCAGCCGATTTTGCCAATTGGTAATGTCGCGCTGGGCGGCATTGTGGAGCGATCGCCCCGATTGAATTTGCTGCGCCGTTGCAATCGCATCATCCCATGCGCCCACGCTAGCCAACTGGCGGGCCCGATCCAAAATAGGCTGATCCTGCATCATTTGCACGCGCTCTGTCCAGGCTGTAATGCGTTCTGCTGCGTCATCGGCTAAGGCTCGATTACTCCCTATTTGTTCGGCGGTGGCGATCGCCGCTTGCAAGTCCGGCAGCGTTTCTGACTGAGCCAACTGAATGGCCTGATCCAGGATGGGCTGATCTTCAATGACTTGAATCTCACGACGCCAGTTAGATGCCAGTTGCGCCGCGTCACCCTCACGGGGATTACCATCGGGAACTAATTGAGCTTCAGCGATCGCGGCTCGCAGTGCGGTAACGGTTCCCGGTTGGGCCAGTTGACGGGCCGCATCCAGCCGCCGGATGTCTTGAATTTCTGCTTGCCAGTCTTGGATGAAGGCTTGGGCCCGACGATACAGGGGGCGATCGCGGCGGAGTTGACTCGCACGAACAATCGCGGTTTCTAAGTCCACCACCGTTCCGCGCCAGGCATAGCGCTGGGCGGATGCCAGCCGCAAAAAGTCTGCTGCTGCTTCATCCAAATCCAGATCATCTGGAATTGAATTAACAAGCGCGATCGCGCCCTCGTAATCTTCCCGATCCAGAGCGGCCTGAGCAATATCAAGCATCGATTCACCCAACTCAGCCAGAAACGTCCGAGCCTCGCCGTGAACATAGCTAGATTCAGAAATGCCCTGCACCAGGCGGATCGCCTCTTGCAAACTCTCTACTGTGCCCCGATCGGCCAAGTCTTTCGCTCGCGTCAGCACGCTGCCATCCCGCCGAGCGCTTGTAATTAACGTTTGCAGCCGCTCATGCTGGGTCGTTTGCCAATAGGTATTATTCACGTTCAGCAATTGATTCGAGGTGCGGAACGCGGCCTGAAAATTTTGGGTGCGTAATTCGGCTTCCACCTGTCGATAAATGTCTTCGCCTTCTGCCCAAATCAATTGCCATTCTTTAATTTGAGCTTCAACTTGGTCACTGGCAGCTAGATGCGCTGGAATTTGCTGAGCCATGGCGATCGCCCCTTCTAGGTCTCCGCCATGGAAGGCCTCATCCGCCAACTCCAAAATCAGCGCCGACCAACTTTCAACCTGCCGATCAATTTCCGCCCGCATGGGGTGGTCTGGGGGTAAGTCTTCCAAAAGCCGGATCGCTTCTAGCAAATCATTCACCGTGCGCTTATTTGCCGCAATTTCAGCGCAATACATGCGCAGCGATGCTGAGGCGGTGGGCCAGAAGATAGCCGGACAGTTGGGCAGGGCTGGAATTTTCAACAGGAGTGCGATCGCCAATGCACCCATGCCAGTCATCATTAGCACTGTAATCGATCCCCACAATTGCCAGCTCTTTAGCCAACCCCAGCGACGGCGGGGCTTTGCAGGGGCTGGCGTAGATGGAGGATTTGGCTTAGGCGTTTGGGGCGATCGCACCGGTTCAATGCGCTGGGCGGCTGGGGATTGGCGGAGTTGGTTTTGCAACTCCTGCACGGATGGCGGCGGTGGGGGCGGTATCGGGTGCAGCGATTGGGGCGGCGGCGGTTTTGGCACTGGTGGCAGATTGGGCGATCGCGCTGCACGACGGCCCCCAGACTGAGGCGACGGTAATCGACGCGATCGGGACGGATGACGGCGGTGGCGATCGTGGGTCATAACCAAAACTCAAGAGTTAGCCGTTACGGTAGCATTCTTCAGGGCGATCGGCAGGTACTCGTGAAGAAATGCAAAAGTTGAACGGTCTGAAACCGCGTTCAACACAATCCGCTACAGCAGCTTTAGGACATGGAATGGCTTGCGAGACCGCTTAGCCGTCTTACCCAAAATCCCTAAGCTTTCTGCTTAGCGCTATGACAGCAAGAAGGAACTAGAGCCGAGTGCGTCAGTCACAATGGTGCAGGCTCCTAGGGGCGGCCGCGCCTCCAACGCTCTCCCGCCCTCCACACCATGGCGGCGGACATAAAGCGGCACAGTCATCGAACCCTATCGTTCTCTCGTCGGGCTTGCCGGAGGCTCTCCGTCAGCATCCCCATACCTGGCGACCATACTCAACCATAGCTTAATGCTAGACTAGCCTCCCTAGACAGGGCATTGATTCAGAATTGGCGTTCCTTCATGAATACCGCTACTCGGATTTGATTTGGGCTAACTACCCGCTGGGCAAAATGGCGCGATCGCCCTCAAACCTAAAACTAAAGGAAAACCTAGGCGACAGATCAAGCCCCTATCACTACTATTGAGGCTAAGGGCATCGCACAACACTCAACAGAGCGCGTGCCGGTCGTCTGCTTTTACAGTTATTTTAGGTTTCTAGTCCATGCCTTTTCCTCGATCCAGCGGTCTGTTGTTGCATCCCACCTCCTTCCCAGGGCCCCACGGCATTGGGGATCTCGGCTCGGCAGCCTATGCGTTTATTGACTTTCTCACATCGTCAGGTCAGCAAATCTGGCAAGTGCTGCCATTGGGGCCGACTGGACACGGCAACTCGCCCTACATGTCCTACTCGTCTATGGGCGGCAATCCGCTGTTGATTAACCTAGAACTGTTGCGGGATGAAGGCTGGCTGACCAATGACGATTTGGCGACGATTCCCGAATTTCCCCAAGATTCCGTAGACTACGATCGCGTGATGCAGGTGAAAACGCCCCTGCTGAACCGAGCCGCCGAAACCTTCAAAGCCAATGCATCCGATCAGCAAAAGCAAAATTTTGAACAGTTTTGCCGCGATCGCAATTTTTGGCTGGATGACTTTGCCTTCTTTATGGCTCTGAAGCAATCCAATGGTGGACAGAGCTGGCATAAATGGGATCGGGCGATCGCCAAACGTGATCCCGACGCCCTAGCCCAATGGCGCACCACCCTCAGCGCCGAAATCTATCACCAAAAATTCCTGCAATACGAATTTTTCCGGCAGTGGTCTCACGTTAAGCAGTACGCTAACGATCGCCAGATTCAGATTATTGGTGATATGCCCATTTATGTGGCTCATGATAGCGCCGATGTTTGGGCCCTGCCCCATATTTTTTACCTCGACCCGGAAACCTTTGAACCGGCACTGATGGCGGGCGTTCCTCCCGACTATTTCAGCGAAACCGGACAGCTTTGGGGCAACCCGATCTATAACTGGAATGCCATGAAAGAATGGGGTTTCAAATGGTGGCTTCAGCGGTTGCAGGCACTGTTGGAATATGTTGACCTCATTCGCATTGACCATTTCCGAGGCTTCCAAGCCTATTGGGAAGTGGCCCAGGGAGAAACGACCGCCATGAATGGCAAATGGGTGGAAGCACCGGGGCGTGAATTTTTCAAGACAGTTAAAGAAGAACTGGGAACGTTGCCAATCCTGGCCGAAGACTTGGGGGTGATTACACCAGACGTAGAAGCGCTGCGGGATGAGTTTGATTTCCCCGGCATGAAAATCCTGCAATTTGCTTTTGGGTCTGGCCCTGGCAATCCCTATCTGCCATTCAACTGCGATCGCAACTGTTTGATCTATACCGGAACCCACGACAACGACACTACCGTCGGTTGGTTCGATCGCATTTCAGGCTGGGAAAGGGAAAGCGTGATGAACTATCTGGGCAGCGTCAGCCACGACGGTATTCACTGGGATATGATTCGGCTGGCCCTGAGTTCGGTGGCTAATCAGGCGATCGTACCGTTCCAAGACGTGCTGGGACTGGGAACAGATGCCCGCATGAATGTTCCCGGCGTTCCCAACGGCAATTGGGAATGGCGCTACCGTCCAGAAGCTGTCAATTCAGAATTGTCAGATCGCCTGCGGCGGCTGACCGAGACGTTTGGCCGCGCCCCCCAGTCTGACAATTCCTAGCTAGGCTTCCTAACTAAACTAAAAAGGCAGCTTCTTCAAGCTGCCCTAACCCATTCATCTAAAAC
>CAYSIR010000115.1:0-12593 GCA_964431105.1 uncultured Leptolyngbya sp.
GGGGGATGAGGGCAATACAGGGATTTGCAAACGTGACATGCTCCCGAACTACTGTTCCTGCCCTGTGGGGTACTGCGGGCACAGTGATTGTCTGGGCAAAACTATGACCATAACACCACGAAAGTTGAGCGAGTATAAGCAAAACGGGCGGCGGATCACCGCATTGACGGCATCAGACTATCTGTTTGCCCAGATTTTGGATCGGGCTGGGATTGACATCGTCCTAGTTGGGGATTCGTTGGCGATGGTAACGCTGGGGTATGAGACCACTCTGCCCGTGACGCTCGATGAAATGTTCCACCATGCGCGGGCTGTTCGGCGGGGTGTCAAAAATGCATTGATGATTGTTGACCTACCGTTTCTTAGTTACCAAACGAGTGTGCAGCAAGCGATGGAATCGGCAGGTCGTGCCCTTAAGGAAACGGGGGCCGGAGCGGTCAAGCTGGAGGGCGGGCATCCTGCCATTGTTGCAACGGTGGGGGAGTTGGTGAGGGTCGGTATTCCGGTCTTGGGGCATCTTGGCTTAACGCCGCAGTCGGTGCGTCAAATGGGCTATCGGCAGCAGGGGACTACGGCGGAAAGCAGTGCGAGAATTGTGGCAGAGGCGATCGCCCTAGAAGAGGCTGGCGCTTTTGCCATTGTTTTGGAACATATTCCTGAGCAGGTAGCTGCAACTATTACCCATAAGCTTTCAATTCCCACCATTGGCATTGGTGCAGGGTCGCAGTGTGATGGTCAAGTGTTGGTGACGGCTGATGTGCTGGGACTGACCGATCGCCATCCGCCTTTTGTCAAAACCTATGCTAATTTGCGGGAAATAATGTCAAGTGCGATCGCCCAGTTTTGCGACGATATTCACAACGGTCAATTTCCACCGCACTGACCTCGCTAAGCGCTAATCGTGTAGGGGCTTTAAATACCGATCCCGAATCCACGCGGTTTCAGCGATCGAGTGCGCCAATCACCGATTCTGAACCTCTTGTGGTAAGGGGGTTTGCAGAAACCTACAAGATGAGTGCCAAGAGGGGTGTTCTTTAGCCTAATCGGTAATAAAAATTTTTATAGCGTCGGCATCGTCCACTCTGTAGAAATCCTGACATGCCACTACTGCTAAAATTCCGCTGATGCTTTGATTCTTCTGGGATTTGCTGGGCTGCGGACGGTGAACACCTGTGTATGAAAAAGAGACAAAAAAAACGGGGAAAGATTGTCCCCGAAGTAGCATGGTTGAGTGATATAACACTGAAGGGACGTTACCCAAACAGTGCAAAGATATGAAACAAGTTAGTAAGCCAGACCCATACTGCGGGTCGTTTCAGCCCCTAGGTAAACACGGATGCTAAGGAAGTCTGTTGGGCAAGCCGTTTCGCAACGCTTACAGCCCACACAATCTTCGGTGCGGGGAGAGGATGCGATTTGCGATGCCTTGCAGCCATCCCAAGGGACCATTTCTAGAACGTCTAACGGACATGCACGAACGCACTGCGTACATCCAATGCAGGTATCGTAGATTTTTACAGAATGCGACATTGATATACAGGCTCCAAATGATTGGCTGTTAACAATGCAGCCAAGCTTACCGAAGCAAACCTGACCTCAGATTGATTAGCGTTACAATCGACTTTCAGTGTACAGCAGCGCTTTCAGTGGATTCTGCAAAACCCTACAAAACTTCAAAGAATGTAATATCTTCGGGCGATTTCGGGCGATCGCCCTTGACCACATAGCTCAACCTTGGGATAGTGATTGACTTTACTCTATCGCTGCTGTTATCAGGAAGAACAGCCAATTTCATCATTGAGCGCTGGGAAGAGCGATCGCTGAGATAGCCCTCTGTTGAGTTACACAGGGCAGAAAAAAATAAAGATACGTTAGCTAATCCGCAACAGTTCTACATCAAAAATTAAGGTGGCATTGGGCGGAATCACGCCACCTGCGCCCCGTGCGCCGTAGCCTAAATCTGGCGGAATGATGAGCTGTCGGCGACCGCCAACCCGCATGGATGCCACTCCCTCATCCCAGCCGCGAATGACTTGACCGACCCCAATGCGGAATGAAAACGGACGATTGCGATCCCGTGAACTGTCAAACTTCGTCCCATCTTCCAGCGTTCCGGTGTAATGAACCTGAACGGTTTGCCCGGTTTGCGGTATGGCACCAGTTCCTTCGACTAAATCGATGTATTGCAAACCGCTGTCGGTTGTCACTGTGTTTTCAGCGTTTTCAGCGTTTTCAGCATTTTCAGTCATTGGGGTGTCCAGTGATGGTTCAGCCGTAGGAGCCAGGTCATCTGCATTGGTGCTGGATTGGGCAACCTGAATCTCGTCAGCTTTAGCCGTAGTTGTTTCGGCTGGGGTCGTTTGGCTCATGGCAGCGGGAGTAGCGGCGATCGCCTCTGAACCCGTTCCCCGCACTTGGGCCACTATCAGCACCAGCGAGCAGACCACAATAATGGTTAAACTAATCAATATTTCACGCAAAACGTTATCCTCCAACTTGTATCTATTTCATCATGACAGCGCATTAGCAGACGATTCACAACGATTTTTTTACGCCAACTAACCTCGGCTGACTCACCTTTTGGTCTGGATTGGGTTAAAGACGGGGCACCGAATCTTGACGGGGCTGGGCGGCATTGCTCAGCCAATGAAAGATTGGTTCAAACGTCTGTCAACTAGCATACCGGCCGTGACGGCATGATCGAGTAGCCATGCCGCTATCCTTGCGGTTGGCTCTAGCGCCATAGTTTATTCTCAATGTCGCGCATCTGACGTTCTAGGCGATCGAGCCGTCCCCGCAGTTCATCCATCTCTGCCTGGCGCGGAACGCCCAGGTCTTGCAGCACATTCCGAAGCTGGCGCTGCATCTGATCCTCAAAGTTGGTTTGTTCCGATCGCAGTTGCTTCATTAGGTCATTGACAAAGCCCGCTGCCTGATCTGGGTCGAGCTTGCCGTCTCTAACCCATTGGTCACTGACCTCACGCAGCTTTTCGGCTACCAATGAAGTTGTGCCAATGCCAATCATTAAAAGCTGTTGGAGCAGATTATTGTTGTCCATACTAGATTCCAAGTGATAGTGAATCAATGAGCGAGGTGCGCCACCTCAATTCTTGCAGACTATCTCCGTCCGGCAAGGGCGATCGCACTAGAGGTCTTCCCTAGTTGCAATCCTCACCTACACAGCATAGAGACTAGGAGGCTTTTCTGAAACGGCTGTTGGGCTGAGGAAAGAACCTCGCGACCCCACCGTTCTTTCGACCTGCGTATCCCTCTTGCAATAGTCCAAATGTCCTACGTGTCTTCGCCCCAACCCGTTTGGATTACAATAAAAATGCTTGTAGTATTTTGTAGTATTGTATGGCGTGTTTGGGTTTCCAGCGTTGCCAGACAGTGATGACTGGATGCACTCAATCCACTCTTAGGGCGCAGCCGAGGTAAAGTTATGGCAAACGTTCGTGATATCGTGCTTTATTTCCGACATTACAAGGCGATCGCCCTATTTAGCATCGTGGCTAGTGGTGTCTTTGAAATTATTGATTTAGTGGTTCCCTACATCGTTGGTCAGGTTATTAACATCCTATCGGGTCAGCCGCTGGATGCGTGGTTGCAAATCCCGATCGCTGGGATTGCCAATGTCGTAAATGCTGAAGCCACGTCAGGACTTGCCTTGGGGGTATTGCTGGCAGTGGTGTTTGTGGTGACGGTGGTGCGATCGCCGATCCAACCCTGGATTGGGCTATGGTTCCATTGGGAAATCCCACTCAAAGCTCGTCGCGACCACACCCGCCGCACCATCCAGAAAATTCTCACCCTGCCGCTAGAGTTTTACGACGAAAACAACCCAGGACGCATCGCTGGACGACTAGCGCGAGGCCTCAGCAACCACACCTGGGGCTATCCTGAAATTGCCGGACAGCTTTTTCCAAAACTCATGCGCGTTGCGGCCATCATTATTGTGATTGCTTTGATGGATTGGCGAGTGGCGCTGCTGGTGTTTGCCTCGTTTATGAGCATTTTGGTGTATGGCTTATTCAAGCTGCGGCGATTGGTACGCAAAGAAGAACGGCTCGATGCCTATATGGAAAGCACCGAAAGCCGCACCTCCGAGATTATTACCAACATTAAAACAGTAAAAGCGTTTGCGACCGAAGCCGACGAGTTAGAGCGCCAGTCCCAACGGCTGAATCGCGAGTTAACGGTAGTCGTCAATCGGATTCACAAAGGCTACGTGATGCTCTATACTCAGCAACGCTTGATTGTGCAGGTTAGCACCTTTATCGTTCTGGGTATGACCCTATGGGCGACGCTGCGCGGCACGATGTCTATTGGGCACTTCATCACAATCTACACGGTGGCTAGTATGGCCTATGCTGAGCTAGAGCCGCTGAGTGTGTTGGCGGAGGTTTTTGCCCGACGCTATGCCTCGCTGATTCGATTCCATGAGTTTATGAAATTGCCGACCGGAACTGATGCGGCTAACGTGTACGATAACAATGGAATTCAGCAGTATCAGTTTACGGGTAAGGTCGATATTTCCCACGTTACGTTCGGCTACGAGCGCGATCGCCCGGTATTGAATGACATTAACTTACTTGTTGAACCCTGCCAAACTGTGGCACTGGTGGGGCGATCGGGTTCAGGTAAGTCTACCTTGGTAAAACTGTTGTTTCGGTATTTCGAGCCGCAGTCTGGGCAAATCCTGATTGATGGGCAGGATATTCGGACTCTCGATATTTCGGGCTATCGAAAACGGCTGGCGATCGTTCACCAAGAAGTGGATGTCTTCAACGGTACACTACTGGATAACTTAGTATATGGCAATCCATCCGCTACCTTTGAAGATGTGGAAAACGCCTGCCGGATTGCCCGGGTAGACGAATTTATTCACCTGTTGCCGAAGGGATACTACACGGTTGTTGGTGAGCGTGGGGTGCGGCTGTCAGGCGGTCAACGTCAGCGGCTCGGCATTGCCCGCGCCTTGCTAATGAACCCGGACGTGCTGGTGTTTGATGAGGCGACATCTAGCTTAGATTACGAATCGGAGCGATCTATTCAGTTGGCGATGCGGAGTATTTTGGGAACCCGTACCACCATCATTATTGCTCACCGTCTCAGCACTGTGCGTGAAGCCGATCAGATCGTGGTGCTGGATCAAGGTCGCATTGTTGAAATCGGGAACCATCAACAGCTCTTGCAGCACGGCGGCATTTATCAACGGTTGCATACGCTTCAGGAAACTGGGGAGTTGCTGGCTTAGGTTGCTCTCATGCTCTCTAGAGATAGATGGAAAAAGTCAATCAGTGCAGTGGAGGGGCGATCGCTGGTTTGCCCCTCTTTTGTCTTAGTCTCTGCCAGCCTGCCGTTGACATCCTCCCCTGCCGCCGTCCTGCAACCATCTAGCTTTAGAACGTAGAGCTAGACGTTTCAATGACTTCTGCTCAATGACTTCTGCTCAATGACTTCTGCCTAACGAATAGCTAAAGTGGGCGCAGGTCTTATCCAAGGTTGCCTAGGATGAAATTACCTAGCTATGCAACTAGACCATCTGTAAACATCGACTTCGGCGGGTTTTCAATATATCGCTATTCCCTGGACATATTTCGGTTTTGCAGTGTTCGGCGGCTACCGGAGAGCATGAACAAGGATAAAGGACAATGGTTGATTATGATCTCATACCAAGTCCCGGTTAGGAACACCAAAATCAAATGAGCGGTAATTCACAGACGGAGATGGGCTTGCTGATTGTGTTTTTGGGCTGTGCTTGTCCGGATGTGGTATCAATGCTTGATCAGCACGACTCCAAATCAATCCTCATCTGGATCGACGCCCAACTCCCGCAATCGTGCGGCTAAACGCTCGGCGCGTTGATGTTCTTGCTCGGCGCGTTGACGCTCCCGCTCCGCTCGTTCCTCACCCTGTAAGAGTAAATTCCCCTGACTATCCCACCAACGCAGCCAAGGGAGTTCCATATTGCCATAGAGTCCTGTCCAGATTCCTAACTCAACCCCCAGTTCAGAAATGGGGAAGTGGTTCCGTTCGTTAGCCCCAATCAATTCATAGTGGTTGTGGATTAAACCATAGACCTCAACAGTGGCCCGTTGCACCTCGTAAATCGCGTAGTACGCCGGACGAATTACTGTTTCATAGACCCAAAATTTGCCTGTCCAAGGGGTTTTATCCCGTTCCTCAGCCCCCGTTCCTGAGACAAACTCAATGACAATCTGGGGGGGAATATGTTCTTGCCACAAGACGTAGGAACGCCGCGCTTGTCCGTCTAAGGTAGCGGGAACGTTGGGAACATAGAACCAATCGGGAGAAACGGCACCTCGTTGGGGAGGATCGGTCATGCGCCAGTAGATTCCGCTATCTTGACCAATACAGTAATCTCCTTCGGGATGTTTGGCGGTGAGAATGGGGAGAAGGGAATCGGTGAGAAGAATGCTTTGTGGATGTTCTTGAAAGTTTTTCACAAAGGTTCCGTCCTCACAGGGGAGTTGGGTGTGATCCGGTAAGGACGTAACGTTTTTTCTAACCGTCATGGTGAATAAGAAAGAGGGGCGATGGTTCTAATTTAGCATCATTCTTGGTGGGCTGTAGAGTTGTGGGCGATCGCTCGTTTCACGGGTTCTTGAATTCTCCTTACTCTGACCGTAGGGCGTACTTGAATTTGCCCTAATTTGGAGGTTTAGCAAGCTCCGTGCTGATGTTTAGATGCCGCCGTTAGTTATCTAATAAGTTAAGTTCAGCTTCGCGCTCCGGAGGGTTAAGTAAGTATTGATAGACCGTTGCACTAATTTCGCGAATCAACTGCTGAGCGCGGCTGTCATTGTGTGGACGGGCCACCATTACGGCTACTCCGTAGCGCTGACCGTCTGCCATATCTACAAGGCCGACATCACCCACGACTGAGCCAATATCTCCAGTCTTATGCATAACTGTGGCGTCTGGGTCGTTGATGCCTGCTGGAATCAAGGTGCTGGTTTGGGTGCGGCGCATAATGTCAAGCAAGCGATCGCGCGATCGCAGCGATAACAGTTCCCCTCGGCTAACCCGTGTCATCAGATCTACCATTTCTTTGGGCGTTGATAGGTTGGTGCCGTCCAAATCTGGCAGCCAATCATTGATCACTGTCGCGTCGAGTCCCCAAGACTGAAAGCGCTGGTTGAGTAGCTCTGCGCCTCCCATGCGCCGAATCAACATATTGGTTGCCGTATTGTCGCTAATGGTTATCATCAGCGTGGCTGTTTCTAAGGCGGTATATTCTGATCCCACACCATCAAACTGCATTGAGCCAGCTTCTCCAACCAAATCCGTTTCGGTGATGGTCATGATCTCATCTAACTGGATCTTTCCGGCATCAACATCCTGGAAGAAGGCAACTAAAATTGGAAATTTGATGGTGCTGGCAGCCGAGAAGGCCCGTCGTCCATTCACATCAACATAGTCGCCAGAGTCCAAGCTAAAGATAAAAAGCCCAGGGTTCAAATCAGTGTACGGTGCTGCTAGCGATCGCACCTGACGTTCGAGAGGAATAATGTTCTGATTCAGTGCGATCGGCATTAAAGATGGCAGTAAATCTGAAGGGGTAGCACTGGTCGCCTCTGTCTCATCCTGAGCGATCGCCGGTGCTTCAGCACTGGTCGCATACCGTATCGACGGATTCAAGATCGAAAGAGTTGTGCCTACAATTGCGCCAACGCCCACCACCAAGATGAGCAGCCGCACCATGTAGACGATCGCTGGATGGGGTCGCCCCCGGCGAGGACGTACAGACTGACCTGGTCGCGGTCGAGAAGGCTCAGTAGAGCGGCGGTGCTTGGGGTGGGGGAGCTGGGCAGACTGAGGCGATCGCGCTGACTCACGACGTTGAGAAGGCGATGCAGACGATTGGCGAGGCTTCAACCCTAGTGGATCTGACCCACGGTTCCGCGCCGTCGGAGACAATGGACGCACACTAGAACGATGGGATACTGGAGATGGTGGCTGGCGATCGCGTAAATTGCGACGCTGGGCCGCTTGCCTAGAACCAGACTCATGGCGTTCGGGGGAACGAGAGCGACGCAGGGGAACCACCGTTCCTGACGGCACTTGTTCAGATGGGTGAACTAAGCGACGGCGGCGGGATACACGCGATCGATTGCCAGAATCTACCATGAACCTCTCCTAAAAACCCAGCGGGCAGCAACGCACAGCTTAACATAGGATAGCAACCGCAATCAGTAGCGTCTATTATCTGCCAAAATAGCGACAGACGCTAGCTGTATGCCGCTAGCTAATCCCTTTTTACGATGCCCATTGTGGATTTGCAAGCAATTGGAGCGAGAGGTCTCCCAATTGTGCAAGCCGTGGAGCGTTAACCCGTATGGTAGCTGAACGCGCTATCGGATGTCTCAAGCCTAGACTTGCAAGACTGAGATGCACTCTCTTCCGTCCTCAAATCACCTTGAAGCTCAGGAAAATAGCTGTGAAGCAATCGACCTATGAACATTGCCAAACTCCCCAACGCTTTGCCTGGGTAGGAGCGCTGGGGAGTTTGAAGCTGATTGACTACAGGTTTGATACACAAAAGCCAGTAGCCATAAAGTAAGAATGCGGGGTGCGGATCTGTTTGACTGATAAAAGATCCTGCATTGGGCACAGAAACCGATCCCCTACAGAATTTTAGGCATTGTAGGGGGCAGGTCTCTTGACCATCTCGATGGTTAAGGTTTAGCCGGTTTTTTTGGTCAATCAGAGTGCAGATAGCCGAATGTGAACATATTCGACATAGACGTATCTGATGCAGATGCATTACCTGATCATTAACCGCACCAACTACGGCTTAAATAATGCCCGTTCCCTTACCGCGATCATCATGCTCGACGGTTAATTGACCATCTTCCTGAGTTTCGTTTACTTCAGCCAATTCCTGCGCCCGCTCAGCCGTTTCTTTCGCCTTCTGCTTTTGCCTATCGCCCGGTTCTTCGTAGTACATTTCCGGTTCGATCGCAAAATTATTGAGCAATCCTTCATTACTCATCGTGTAGCCCTTAGTCGTATCGATATCTTCCTCCGATTCGGGCATTTGCTTGTAATTTTCCTGCTCCCGTTCAATGCGGGCCTTTGTCTCAGCGGGCATAATGCCGGGATCGTAGGCATCCTTCTTAATTCGTTCACCGCTCATAGGTATTCCTCGCTATAATTGCTTACCTAAGCCAATTGTACAACGACACCGATCGCTGGCAGTTCCCGACGATTCACAGTAATGATTATTTATATAACAGCGATCGCGCTATGACTTCCCAGCATCGTTAATGTCAGCATCACCAACATCAGCATCACCAACATCAGCATCGTTAACATAGCTGACAATGCCGTAACTCATGATCAATCGCTATAAAACTGCTTTTATATCTCAGGCTTATGTCTTAGGCGTTGTCTCCAATCTCCCAGAAAATCTGTCAAAATTTGTCTACCCATCGAATCAAGTCTGCGATCGGTTTCGCTCAGTGGAGATAGTCCATTAGGATGACCATGATATGGCTGCACCGGATGATACGGCACAGAGCAGTATGGGTATAGAACCCACGCGGCTAAGGGTTGAACCGGCTCGCTTTGGACAACAACCCGACCTGCCGTACCTGCCCACGGCTCAACTGGTGCAGCAAGCCCCCGATCGCCATTACCGCTGGCAGATGCATGATGATTGGGTTGCCCATTGTTCTCTGTGGTGGACGCATACTCCTAACAAAGTCGGAGTAATTGGGCATTACTGGGCAACGGATGCGATCGCGCTGGCGGTGCTGGCGATCGCTGTTCGGGATCTGAAAATCCAAGGCTGTCGGCAAGCTGTCGGGCCAATGGATGGTCAAACATGGAATACCTACCGAGCCATTTGCGATCGCGGATCGCATCCGCCATTTTTTTTAGAACCTAACCTGCCTGATCAAACCTTAGAGCAATTTACAGCCGCGCAGTTTCAGCGATGGGCAACCTACACTTCCGCGATCGCTACTGACCTCACCCGCCGCCACCCTAAATATCGTCGCGTCGCACAGCGCCTCTCTGCCCTCGGCGTTCGTTTTCGAGCGGCTAATTTCAACCAGGCGATCGCGGAACTTCAGCGCATCCATCATTTAGCCATCCAAAGCTTTCAGCACAATTTGCTGTACCGTTCGATCCCATTTCCCGACTTCTTAGCCCAGTATCAGCCCTTGTTGCCGCTCCTGCATCCCGATCTAGTGCAGCTTGCTGAACAGGGCGATCGCTTAGTCGGCGTCGCGTTTGCAGTGCCCGACTATAGCCAAGCACAGCGGGGCAACCCCATCACCCAGCTTGTCCTCAAGACAGTGGCAACGTTGCCCGATCGCCGCTATGCCGGTTTAGGTGGAGTCTTAGTTGAGCGGATGCATGCGATCGCCCATCAGCAGGGGTATCGTGCTGTGATTCACGCCCTCATGCAGGATGCCAACCCCTCTCGAAATCTCAGTCGGTTTTATGCGTGCCCCATGCGTCGGTATGTCTTACTGAGGCGATCGCTGTATTAATTTTATCCAAGCCATCAGTAAAAGCACGCAATTATTTTACAGCGCACTGCCATCAACCGTATCGTAAAGTTAGGGAATAATAAATAAATGACCGCTACGTCTAACTCAGCATTAGACATTCATTGACATTCATTGAACGGCTGATCGACTGGGCCGACATTGCCAATGGGCACTGGAGTAAAACCGCACGTTTGCTTGGGGCATGAGCGCTCTTATCGAGTCGTGACTCTCAACCACACCGCTCAATCCCCTTGAAGGACGGCGAATGCAACTTCAAATTGAGGAGGTGTGTTCCGTCTGGCTGATTAATCATTCCTACTCGCCTGACAAACGATGACCCAGTCGGTTGGGTTGAGGGAACGAACTCCAACACTCGCAGACGTTTCGTTGGGCTGTCGCTAACTCAACCTACAGTAGAGCCAGCCTTTCAGCGGTTTTATCAGTCAATCAGCAACAGTCCTCGGTCAACCTCAGGACTGCTCACCTGTTTGCCGCTACGTTTAGCTTTTTGCGCTTCTGACTCCTCTGGTTAAGGTATGGATATTGCAGTTATTCTAATTTTTGTAGTTGGGTGTGCGCTCCTCATTGGTGGAGCCGAGGTACTCGTGCGCCATGCGTCAGCGCTTGCGATGACGGTGGGCATTCCGCCATTAATTATCGGGTTGACTATTGTTGCCTATGGGACTAGCGCCCCAGAACTGGCTGTATCAGTGCAATCTAGCTACAGCGGTCAGGGTGAGCTGGCAGTTGGGAATCTCATCGGTAGCAACATTGCCAATATTTTGCTCATTTTAGGCGCATCTGCGGTGGTAACGCCGCTAGTCGTCTCTAAACAGATTATTCGCCTAGAAGTACCGTTGATGATTGGGATTTCGATCGCAACATTTCTTATGGGCTGGAACCATGCGATCGATCGCCTTGAAGCTGGAATTTTGTTTGCTGGAGCCGTTGGCTACACCGGATTTATCATTTTTCAAAGTTTGCAGGATGAGACAGCCACTCAGGCGGTGTTGGATGAATTACCCGACGATTTGCCTGCGGCTGGGGAGCGATCGCTCATTCCTCCAATCGCTGTACGGCTACTGTGGATTGTGTTCAGCTTTGGGCTGCTGATTCTTGGTTCACGGGCGCTAGTGTATAGCGCGTCGGCGATTGCCCGTGCATTTGGTCTGAGTGAATTGATTATTGGATTGACAGTGGTCGCGATCGGCACCTCCCTGCCAGAATTAGCCACCTCTGTGATGGCCAGCCTCAAAGGCGAGAGAGATATTGCCATCGGCAATGTGATCGGCAGCAATATTTTCAATCTTCTATTTGTGATGGGAGTAAGTGGGTTAGTCTCACCTCAACCGCTGCCCGTCGCGTCACCAGCTTTGCGCTTCGATCTTCCTGTCATGGTTGCAGTGGCGATCGCCTGTCTGCCCATCTTTTTCACCGGCAGTCGGGTCGATCGCTGGGAGGGGCTGCTGTTTTTAGGGTATTACATTGCCTACACAAGCTATCTAGTGTTCAATGCGACCCAGCACGACAGCATTGAAGTATTCAGCAGCTTGGTACTGGTGTTGGTGTCCTTATTAACGTTGGTGGCATTGATGGGATGGATTATGCAAATGATTCGCACGTTCAAAGTGATGAGACGCCGCCAACGCCGTAAAGCCAACGTCCAAGACTCAGACTCTTAGGGTGCGTCATCAAGGAATTGTAGAATTGCAGATCGTGGTATTGATGTAACGATTTTGGGTGGTATGGGCGTCGCTCACACCACCCAAAGTTCTGACCAATCGAGGACTACTGAATTGTAGAAATGAGTCGGGTCAGCAGCCTGCGGTCAGCTAGGGGCTGGCTGTGGAGCTGTCCTTCGCATTCGCATGTTGAATAAACGCCATAGGGCCTGCAAAATTAGGGTGCCCCCGATTTGTAAGCATGATGTGTTCCCTCTATTGGGGTCTCTATGCATGACGCAAAAGTCGCCAGACCTTTTGCCTCACACCCCTTCTAGCGGTCACTCAAAGTCCTCGTTTTTGAACCAAGGACGGCGGGTTTCAGCAAGATCTGCGTCATGGATAG
>CAYSIR010000116.1:0-12514 GCA_964431105.1 uncultured Leptolyngbya sp.
TGAACACCACCCGCGATACATTTCCTAGAAGCGGGCAGTTTTAGACCGACTAACGCCATACCGCTAAACCCGTCCCTAAACGATGATGGATTCTAACAGGAATCCATTCGCGCAGAGACGGGTTCAGCATTTTGTTTCACTATTCAAGAGAATCAATTCCTAGAAAGCTAGCAAGCTCAGCACACCTGAAACAGCGATCGCCGCCAGCATGCTGGTAAAAAAGCGACCAGCTTTCGGATTAGAGCCAATGATTTTATCTTCTTTCCTAGCCGTAAAAGACAACAACCAGGCTTGGTTAGCTGAAACAACACAATCTTGTTTACTAAACTCAGGTTGAAACATAACCAAATCAGCTAGATTCTTATTCAGGAAACTCAAGAAATCGAAGCTAGCTTCCGTGACTATACTTCCTTAACTACAACGATCAACTGAACTAATCGGTAGTCCTCTATTGGTAAATGGTAAAGGTTCTGGGTGGTGCGTTGCTCACACCACCCAGAACCCTTACATAAATACCAATATCAACTAACCATAAATGCATCGGAAGATCGCTGAAGCGCTCCAAATCTCCCAAATACAATGGTCTAGGCAGAAACTTATCAGATCCTAGAGGTTGGACAGCCAACCGATAACACCGTGCCCTGTAATGACTTCTAGCGCCAAAGCAGATACAAAGCCAATCATCGCTAATCGCCCGTTCAACTTCTCGGCATACTCGTTAAACCCGAACTGGGTCTGCTCATCCACATACATCTTGGGTTCAACCGCATACACGTTGGCGCGACCGCCTTCTTCGATGACTTGTCCACGTATTTGCATAACACTGTCCTTTGAACGTTTTCTTTCTTACAAATAAGAGTAACACATTGTAAACAATTATTGCAAGCTGTTGACTAGAATCTGCTGTTTTGGCATTGCACACTGAGTTCGACCGAGTGGTGTGTGCCAGGGTTCATGATATGATAATGATAATCATTATTGTTTCTTCTTGAGCGATCGCGGGTTAGCATGAACACCGTTACCTCACAGCCTTTGCCAAAATCGATTGATATTGCCATTGTGGGAGCTGGCCCCCAAGCCTTAACGCTGGTGACTCATCTGTTGCAAAAGAAGACGTCAATGCGGAATCGGTTTGTGGTGCTGGACCCAGCCGGGGCATGGCTGCGACAATGGCATCATCAGTTTGCGGCGTATGATATTCCTCATTTGCGATCGCCCGCTGTTCACCATCCTGACCCCAATCCCCATGCTCTTCGTGCGTTTGCAGAGTCTCGCATCCACGAGCTTTTTCCGCCCTACGATTTGCCTGGCACGTCGCTATTCCAGGATTTTTGCCAAGATGTCATCCATCGCTGGGCCTTGCAAAACCGGGTGGTCGCGGCTCAGGTGCGTCACATTGAGCAAGTCCATCAGCCGGGGCGGCAGCGGTTTCGGTTAAGATTGGCGGACGGTCGGGGGGTAGTGGCAAAGCGGGTTGTGTTAGCGATCGCTGGAGGCACGCCTAATCTGCCAGACTGGGCCCGAACGCTGCCCTTCACCTATCCCCCCGATCGCTTACTCCATTCGCATCACATTGATCTACGGGGGCTGCGGTTGGCGGGAGAGCGGATATTGATTATCGGCAGCGGTCTGACCAGCGGACATCTGGCCGTCGGAGCGATCGCCCGTGGTGCCCAAGTGCTAATGATGGCGCGACGCACGTTTTATGAAAAGCTGTTTGATGCTGAACCGGGATGGCTGGGCCCCAAGTATCTCAAACATTTCCACGCCGAACCCGATTGGGAAGCCCGCTGGCAAATGATTCACGCTGCCCGTAATGGTGGTTCTCTCACCCCAGCCCTGTTCACCAAGTTGCGCCGGCTGAAACGGGAGGGCAAACTGTCTTTTTATGAGCAGTGTGAAGTTCAGTCGGCGGAGTGGAAAGGAGATGCCTGGAAAGTAACCTGCACGCCGAGCGATCGCGTTAATGTACCCATCGATCGCATTTGGTTAGCAACCGGCAGCACGCTAAATGTCAACCACTGGTCACTATTGTCAGATATTCGTGCGACGGCTCCTCTGCCAGTGGTGCATGGCTTGCCGGTGTTGGATGCACAGTTGCGCTGGGCAGGAAGCAACCTCTTCATTATGGGAGGGGCGGCAGCGCTGCAAGTGGGGCCGGTGGCACGTAACTTATTTGGTGGCAAGCTGGCCAGTGAGCGAATTGTTCCAGCTTTAATTAAGCACCCCAAGGGAGCGATCGCCCATACAGGGTAACTGCCATCCATTGCCACACCAAATCTGCATAGATTATTTAGGCAGTTGCTGAAACGCCTATTCCACCCTCTAAGATTAAATATTTGAAAAGCAGCAGAAACGGTAAAGATCATACCCGGAAATCATCAAAGCAAAACGCACTGCGCCGTTGTTAACGTATTCTATTGCATCAGGAGAATTGAATATGACATCTTCACTATCGGAATTGTCTATCAAGCGAGGGATGCCTGTCACCATCATCACAGGATTTTTGGGGAGCGGAAAAACAACGCTGCTGAATCATATCCTGAGCAACAACACAGATTTAAAGATTGCCGTTCTAGTGAATGAATTTGGTGATATTAATATTGACGGCCAGCTTTTGGTGTCAATGGAGAAAGATATGCTAGAACTCAGCAATGGCTGCATCTGCTGCACCATCAATGATGGCTTAGTGGATGCAGTCTATCGAATTTTGGAACGGGAGGATCGGATTGATTATCTAGTCATTGAAACAACCGGAGTTGCCGATCCGTTGCCGATTATCTTAACCTTCCTAGGCACTGAATTGCGTGAACTGACGCGATTGGATTCCATTATTACCATGGTGGATGCAGAAGCCTTTACGCCCGAACACTTTGAGAGCGAAGCAGCCCTTAAACAAATTACCTATGCAGATGTGACGATTTTGAATAAGACAGATATAGCCTCTTCCGAACAAGTCAATACACTAGAAGCCTATATTGGCATGGTTAAAGAAGGCGCTAGGGTTCTCTATAGTCAGCATGGGCAGGTACCACTGCCACTTATTTTAGATATGGGATACAATAATCCTGAAGTATATAGCGATTTAGTGCAGGAAGAGATCAAGCAAACGCAGCGCGATCGCAAGCATGATGACAACCATGATCATGGACACGCCCACAGCCATAACCATGATCACAGGCATGATCACGAACATCATCACCATCATTCTTCCCATCTGGATAATGATGGATTTATCTCGGTTTCGTTTGAGAGCGATCGCCCGTTTCAGGTCAAAAAGTTTGAGCATTTCTTGCAGGAGCAACTCCCGAAAAGTGTGTTTCGGGCGAAAGGAATTCTCTGGTTTCAGGAAAGCGAACTTCGCAACATCTTTCAACTGAGCGGACCCCGCTTTGATCTGAAAGGGGAGGAATGGCGAACGCCACCTCGAAATCAAATTGTTTTTATTGGGCGGCATCTGGATGCGGATAAAATGCGGCAATCTTTAGCCCATTGCCTCGCCTGATTTCTAGTCTTTCAGCATGGTTGTCGTGTGCTGGGAGGAGACGATCGCAGTGCGGTCGCTCCAGATCAAAACGACTGATGGTCTCAACCATACGTTCACAGACAAAAATTTACCTATGACCTTATCCGTTTCACCCGACGACATTCGCAAGCAGCCTATCCGTACCGAAATCCAATCTCCGGTTTCGGACGAGGATATGCAGCAAGCAGTACGAACATTACTCCTTGGCTTGGGCGAAGATCCCGATCGCGAAGGGCTGCGCGACACCCCCAAACGAGTCGTTAGGGCACTCCAATTTTTGACCTCTGGCTATCATCAATCATTGGATGAATTGCTCAACGGAGCCGTGTTTCATGAAAATGCCAATGAAATGGTGCTGGTGCGCGATATTGACCTGTTCAGCTCTTGCGAACATCATATCTTACCGATTTTAGGACGCGCCCATGTTGCCTACATTCCCAACGGCAAAGTGATTGGCTTATCCAAAATTGCCCGCATCTGTGAAATGTATGCTCGTCGCTTGCAGGTGCAAGAGCGCCTAACTCAGCAGATTGCTGATGCATTGCAGGGGCTACTGCAACCGCAGGGAGTCGCTGTCGTAGTCGAAGCTACGCACATGTGTATGGTGATGCGCGGGGTACAAAAACCCGGATCTTGGACAGTGACCAGTTCCATGCAGGGCGTGTTTTCAGAAGATGCCCGTACCCGTCAGGAATTTATGGACTTAATTCGCCATCATCCATCGTTCCACTAAATACGTTTCCCCAGTCAGTTTCCCCGTTCAGTTTTCCAGTCATTTGGGGGCGGGAATAGCTTCTGTTCCCACCCCCTTTCCTGGTTTTAGGCGTATTCTGCGCAGTGGCTCCTATGCATCATTCTCAGAAACTTCCTGTAACAATTGTCACTGGCTTTTTAGGCAGCGGCAAAACCACCTTACTCAATCACATTCTCAGAAACTTTGAGGATTTTAGAGTCGCTGTTTTGGTGAATGAGTTTGGGAGTATTAACATCGACAGTCAGTTTTTGATTGCGGTGGAAGAAGATATGATAGAGTTAACCAACGGCTGTATTTGTTGTACCATCAACAATAATTTAACGGATGCTGTCTATCGCGTATTGGAACAGCGCGATCGCATTGATTATCTTGTTCTAGAAACAACAGGCGTTGCCGATCCATTGCCCATCACCCTTACCTTTCTGGGAACCGAACTGCGAGACTTGACGCAGTTGGATGCGATCGTCACCCTCATCGATGCTGAAACCTTCATCCCTGAGGAACACCACCACAGCACAACAGCCATGAGCCAGATTCTCTATGGCGATATTATTTTACTCAATAAAACAGATCTGGCTACAGACGACCAGGTCAACCAACTAGAAGATTATCTGCGTGCCATCAAAGAAAAAGCCAGAATTCTTCGCACCACCCATAGCCAAGTTCCATTATCGTTGATCCTAGATGTGCAACTTGCCGATATGTCTCTAGCGGAGGCCGCTGCGATCGCTACGCCATTGACAGCCAGCCACCTGCAAAATGATGGGTTTATGGCTATTTCATTTCAGGGCGATCGCCCCTTTTCCATTAAAAAATTCCAGCAATTCCTCGACTACCAGCTTCCCGAAACAGTATTTCGTGCCAAGGGAGTGCTTTGGTTTGCCGAAAGTCCAAAGCGCCACCTGTTTCAACTCAGTGGCAAGCGATTGACCATCGACGATAGCGAGTGGAAAGCGGCCCCAAAAACAGAATTGGTGCTAATTGGGCGGCAATTGGATGCACTAGCGTTAACCCAAACTCTCAACAACTGTATGACCCGATGACTGTGATCAATCAAGAGTATCTTTGGATAAAACAGCTTCAATTCAATTCCCAGGGCTTAATTCCAGCGATCGCCCAAGACCATGCAGATAACACCGTTCTGATGCTGGCCTGGATGAACCATGAGTCCATTCAACGCACCATAGAAACCGGCGATGCTTACTACTGGAGCCGTTCTCGCGCACAGATCTGGCATAAAGGCGCAACCTCCGGACATTTTCAACGAGTCAAGCAACTATTTTACGACTGCGACAGCGATGCTATTTTACTTAAAGTAGAGCAAGTAGGGCAGATCGCTTGCCATACAGGAGCTAGAAGTTGCTTTTTTAGGCAGGCCAAACTCGTTTTGCAGAACCATTTGTGGTAATATTTGTGGTAATGCGGTTTAGCGCAATTTCAGAACCGCCCCCCGCTGATGGGTATGCGGATCAATTGAAAAGACCCGAACATGTTCATGAGGATACAGTTGAAGCCAGTTTTGTAATGTGGCGATCGCTTCTGGTGCATCGTGGGTTTTGATAGAAGATAGCTCCAGCCAAGCATTAGCCCGCAAGCGGCGGTCATCCGCCCGTTCACCCCCTATCCCATAGCCTTGGCGCAGCATTGTATCGACCCAAGTCATCACCTCAGAAGATAAGACGTTAATTTTCCTGTGAAAATCCTGTAAACCCTCGATTGAACCCTTGCTTGAACCATTCAACTGTTGGCGTTCATCACGGATCGCAGCAATACAGGTCTGACTCCCTGCACAAATATAGCCCTGGCGCAGCATTTGGTTAACACTGACCACATGACTGGCAAACTCAAGATCAGCACCCTGCACCGCTGGCAGCCGCTCGGCTTGTGCCTGATGAGTAATCACCGAACCCGATGCCACATACCGACCAGCAGGGATTTCGACATTCTCAAGCAGCGCATGGGACATCACCACACAACCGTCTCCAACTCGCGCATTAAACACCGTTGAACGGAACCCAATAAAACAGCCGTTGCCGATGTAGGCCGGCCCGTGAATCAACGCCATGTGGGTAATGGAGGCATCTTCACTAATCCAAACAGAGTAAGCCGCTCCGTCATCCCCCACAACGCGCCCCTGCTCCAAACCATGAATCACAACGCCATCTTGGATATTGACTCTGGCAGAGATATGAAAGGGCATTCCCTCATCTGCACGAATCGACACCCCTGGGGCAATATGCACCTCAGCCGCAATCCGCACATCACCAATCACGTTGGTCAGCGGGTGAATGTACACCGTAGGATCAATGCTAGGTTCTACCAGTTGTCTTGCCCAAGGGGTAGGCGGCGCAGGAGTATTTTGAATGTTCATGGTATTATAAAAATGATAATCATTCTCATAGTACCTGAAATTTCGTCCATTATTGCAGCGGCATGGTGGATAGCAGTTGGGCGTTTTACAGCGTATAGCAGTGAGAGAGTTAATTAGGACGCTATGGGGTTTTTGGGTTCCTGTCTGCACAGGAATAACGACTGAAGTTGTCCTAACTTACGCACCCATTGCCATACCATCGCGACCCTACATCCCCATCCCAGGGAGAGCTAGCTGCCTGCTTTACGGCACGCCCCCTAAATCCCCGAATTCTGGGGGATGTCAACTCTAGTTTCCTCCTAGGGTCTATCTGTTACGCAAGAGCCTGGCTCTGCCTCATCACTGTTTCTGCCATTTTCTCAACTATCTAATTTCAGAGCGAGTGACTTCTGCATCAGGTATGGGGTAGTGGCTCATTGACTGACCCAACTCGAAGACCCTCTCCCCCAACCCCTCTCCCCTACTCAGTACACACCAGTTGCCTATGATGTCTTTCAGCGCTGTTCGTCCCCTAAATTCCCCAATTCTGGGGGACTTCAACTCTAGTTTCCCCCCAATTCTGGGGGGATTGAGGGGGGCAATGCAACAGTTTGTCGGAAGCACTGGAGATGGGTGTACTTAGTGGCCTCTCTCCCAGAGGGCGCGAGGGGAGCCGATCCACTCTTTCCGGTTCCCTCGCCCCTTGGGAGAGGGCTAGGGTGAGGGCTTTCGAGGATTTTAGCGGAAAGTTTTGTCAGTCAATCAGGGAGTAGTGGTATTTATGTAAAGATTTTGGGTGATGTGAGCAACGCCCACACCATCCAAAATCTTTACCAATAGAGGGCTACCAGGTATGGCAACCCTGCTGGGAAGCGATGCATTACGCAAAAGTCGCCAGACCTTTTGCCTCACCTCCCTTCTAGCGGTCACTGAGAGTCCTCGTTTTTGAAGTGGGGAATGCGGGTTTCAGCTAGATTTGCATAATGAATAGGCTGAAAACAGAGAATGGAATATGAGGGAGCAGTTTTGTCGGTTAACCAGTGTTGAAGTCATTTTTGAAGCTATAGGAGATGCGGCGACATCGGTTTAATGGATGGCACCAAGAGGAGTTTGGTTCATGATTGAGTATTGAATAATCTGGATTTTTGGGATGCTGCGCGTTTATTCGTACTCCTGTTTCATTGCTGTTTTTTAGTTCGCACAAATTTCTATGAATCTTGTTTTCTACAACACTCTAACGGGTCGTAAAGAACCCTTTATTCCCATTCATTTAGGACGGGTGATGATGTATTGCTGTGGGGTCACGGTGTATGATGACTGCCACCTAGGGCATGCCCGTTCATATCTAGTTTGGGATGTGCTGCGGCGCTATCTGAATTGGCGAGGATATACAGTGCATTATGCACAAAACTTTACGGATATTGATGACAAGATTCTTAACCGCGCTAGGGCGGAAGGGTTGACGATGCAGGCGGTGAGCGATCGCTACATTGCGGCTTATTTTCGCGATATTCGCCGCCTCAATATTCTAGATGCTAATGACTATCCCCGCGTAACGGAACATATTCCTGCCATTCACCAACTGATTCAGGCATTAGAACAAAAAGGATATGCCTATGCGATCGCTGGCAATGTATACTACAGCGTGCGGCAGTTTGCGGAGTATGGCAAACTCTCTGGACGTAAACTAGAGCAACTGCAGGCAGGTGCAGGAGGACGCACTGCCCCCGATGAACCAGACCAGAAAAAGCGCAATCCGTTTGATTTTGCTTTGTGGAAAGCGGCAAAACCGGGTGAACCGGCGTGGGAGTCGCCTTGGGGTATGGGACGACCTGGCTGGCATATTGAATGTTCTGCCATGATCCGATCGCGCCTGGGTAAAACCATCGATATTCATGGGGGCGGCGGCGATCTAGTGTTTCCGCATCATGAAAATGAAATTGCTCAGTCTGAAGTGCTGACTGGACAACCCCTGGCTCGCTACTGGTTGCATAATGGCATGGTGACGGTGGGGGGAGAGAAGATGTCGAAATCCCTCGGCAATTTCACCACAATTCAAGCCTTGTTGGACGGGCAGTGGGCTGATTATCCGCAGCCTGTCCATCCAATGGCAGTTCGTTTATTTGTCTTACAAGCTCACTACCGCAAACCGCTGGACTTCACGCCAGAAGCGATCGCCGCTGCCGAGAAGAGTTGGCAAACGTTAGAAACTGCCTTGACTACAGGCCAATCCGCCTCGCCGCTGCCCGCTGAAGCCCTCGATGCCCAGGCGATCGCTCGATTTCAGTCTGCGCTGGATGATGACCTTAACACCGCCGCTGCCCTAGCCGTGCTGTTTGAGTTGGCTAAATTAATTCAGCGTGAGATAAATCTGCGGAACCACCAGTCAATCCCGCAGTTATCCGATCAGCGACTCCATATTGTCCAACAAACCTTAACTCACCTGGCTCAGGTTCTGGGGTTAGAGGTTTCTCAAAGGGCGATCGCGACCCTTGATGTAGCTTGGGTAGAAACATTGCTGCACCAACGCCAGGCCGCGCGCCAAGAAAAACGCTACGCCGAAAGCGATCGCCTGCGGGCAGAATTGCAAGCAGCGGGCATCACCGTGGTTGATCTTCCCGGTGGTCAAACAGAATGGCATCGCTCCTAGGGAAAACTCAGCTATGCAGCTCAAACCTTTGCTAACCGAACATCTGCGGGTGACGCTGTCGGACTACATAACGGCGATCGCCTGGTCGCCAACGGATGACCGCTTCGCTGCCGCTACCGGAACCGGCGAAATTCAGTATATTCAAGATTTTGTGCCTGAATTACTCCAGGCTTCTACCGGACAGTCCATTGATGCGATCGCCTTTTCCGCCGATGGTCAATGGCTGGCCGCAGGTGGGCAGGCTGGCTGCATTACCCTATGGAAACCGCCTTTACATCATCCTACCCACAGCTTAGATTGTGGATCGACCTGGATTGAACGGCTCAGTTGGCATCCTATCCATAACTATCTCGCGTTTCTTCAAGGTAAGACCCTGCGGATTTGGGATGCCGATCAGGCAACATTCAAACAGGTCATTGAACTAACGGAGCGTCCCCAAGATGTGCAGTGGTCTCCAACAGGCGATGTACTGGCGATCGCCCTCAAAACCAGCATCCAGATCTGGCATCCATTCCAGAGCGCGGCACCGCTTTACCAGTGGGAACTCACCGCAACCCCCATCACTCTCAACTGGTCTACCGACGGAACTTACCTTGCCTGTGCTATCTACGACCAAAGTATCGGCATTTTGAATTGGTCTGAGCTTTGCCATGCCAACCTAGAGTCGCCAGCCCCCGAAGCGTTACCCGTTCTGATGCGCGGGTTTCCGGGGAAAGTGCGCGCCCTCACCTGGGCTGATATTCCCGACAGTGATACATCCCCGATGCTGGCGGCGGCAACCCGTGAAGTCGTGGCAATGTGGTTACTGATTCCAGATGAAGGATGGCAGAGCTGGGTGCTGGATTTACACAGCGAAACGGTTTTGGATGTGGCATTTCAGCCTAAAACAGGACTGCTGGCCTCTTTGTCAAACGATGGATGGCTCATTCTTTGGCAACTGGCGATCGAAGCGGTGCAAATTCTAGAAGGTGCAGCAGAGGGGTTTTCTTGTCTAGCCTGGCATCCGTCAGGGCAATGGTTAGCGGCAGGCGGGCAGCAGGGTGAACTTCTGATTTGGTCACTCCCTCCAGCGGTGCCGTCATCCGGTAGTGATAGCCATGACCACGCGGCTGAGTAATCGCAGCATCTCCAAACCTGAATGCCGACACTTGCGTTATCGCAATGCTCTCTGACTTTACAGTACGTTTGGGAATATCTCAAGGATTTGACCAGAGTGCTAGCTCGGCGTAAGACTTTTATTAAACCGGCAACAGTAGACGTTGCAGTCTTGATGCTGAAACCTCTGGCATCTAGAGAGATCTCTCCATAACTTAAATTGCCGGGCTAATATAGCAATCCTATTTGGATGGTGAGAAAGAGTCCTGCGGACTCTTTCTGATACTAAATCCGTAGAGGTATACCCCAAGAACAAAATCGATAACCACATTACACCTGGAAATTACAGATTGTTTGATTTTGGGGTTCCCAGTCGGGATTTGGTATGACAACACCAGTTCTTATTTACAACCCAGTTGGGATTGCTATATTTATTATCTTCACTAAACTAGAAAAATTAGAGCAGCATAGAGAGAAGCGCCCCCCAAAAACGACCAGAAACAGGTTTTTTGGGCTTCAGGCAGCTCTTTTTTAAGAATATTCAGCAAAATACTGCCTGCCAAAAAAGCCCAAACCATAGCAACAACGGCTGCATTCAAGCGCAGAGAATGACCAGCGATCGCCCCCACCAAAATGCTGCCAGTTAGTATCCAGCGACCCAAGCGATCGTAAAGAAACGGGTGATGCTCACGGAGGGTATAATCCATAATAAAAAAATGCAAGGCAGCGGCAAAGAATAGTAAAATACACTGCCACAGGCTATGGTTCGATAATTCTTGTAGCAAATACCCAAAAATGACATTGACTAAAGCGTAGGCTGAAATATGAATAGCAAAAATCCTGGAATCCGCTCGATCGTGTTCATTATTTTCTACCTTCCAGCGCCGGGCAGTAAATGCTAGTCGATCCAACCCATAAAATAAAACCAGCCCCGTGAGCGCCAGCAAATAGACATGATTTTCTAGATAATTTAAGAACAGAAAATTAGCATGGCTCACTTCTTCTTGAGCTTGGCTGAGTTCTGGGAAAATATCTAGAAAGACGTAGCTGATCGATACGCCTCCCGCAAACGAGAGCCAGCGGTATTGAGGCATATAGGTATCTACTTTGATCGTTGAGATAAATGCGTGGACGATCGCAAGGGCGATCGCAACTATCAACCCAGTCAAGGACATATCAGTATTTCTCTAATCTTTTGCTGCGACTAAATGGCATATAGCAATCCTAACTGGATTGTGAGGAGGCAGTGGAATCATGTGGGCTGTACCCAAGCCACCAAAAGTCATGACTAATGGAGGACTAGCCCGTTTGGGATAAAGATAATGTCATTGCAGAATCTCAACCTACAGGTTTGTCATCTCCTATAGCAATCCTAGTTGGATTGTGAGAAGGAGTCCGCAGGTCTCCTTCTCACAACGCCCTTTTTTATTCAGAACCCATTTGGGATTGCTATATGCTGCTGAAATTAGTCTGATGCTCAGATGAGAAAAGACTCAGAAAAATATCAGCTCTACCTCACTTTGATAGTGGACTGTGACGAATGAGCCAAGTACCGGTATCATTTCGTTGAACCATCGCAATTCACTATGAGGGCCCGTCCATGAAATTAAGATATTTGGCTGTTATCAGCGCTGCGTCTCTATTAAACTTGAGCGCTCTCCCTTTTGTAGGAGTATCGGCAGGCATCGCCCAAACCATGAATGCTCCTCTGACTGTGGCGTTGACGGGTAACTTTGTATCCGCTCAGAGTGCTACCGAGGGCACATTCCAGATTGTTACTGAAAATGGTCAGCAATATCTTGAGCTAGATGAAAGTTTTATCACTGCTGACGCACCGGATCTATTTGTGCTGCTGCACAAATCGGCAGTGCCCGACAGCTACGCGCCCGATGAGTTTATTAACTTAGGGGAATTGCAACAGCTCAGCGGTACTCAGCGGTACGCCATTCCTGATGGTGTTGATGTATCGGATTATGAATCTGCGGTGATCTGGTGTCGCGAGTTTGATGTCACGATGGGCTATGCGTCACTGGAGGGGAATACGCCTGCTCCAGACCCTCGCACGGCGGCTGATCCCTGCGCCGCTGATCCCTGTGCCGCTGATCCCTGCGCCGCTGATCCCTGTGCTGCTGATCCCTG
>CAYSIR010000117.1:0-12321 GCA_964431105.1 uncultured Leptolyngbya sp.
TGCATGACCCGATGGTGCAACTGCGTGCCCAGCAAGACATTGAAGCCCGACGGCGGGCGATGCAAACGTTGCATACGTTGTTTAACTTGGAGCCTGCGTCCGAAAAGTTTAGCTAGCCCCTGCTCTGCGGTTCCCTGGCAGCGCTGTTTGAGAGGTGAGCCGAGCTATCAACTGTCCAAGCATTCCATACCACCACTACCGCCGCTCGGTCATCCGGGTTGGCGGTTTTGGGTAACTGGGCCCGCGTATCGGATAGCGTTCACTACACTGAAGCTAGTTTGGTCGGGTTGAACGTGCGATCGGTCTACATCCATCCGATCGCAGTTAGAGCTAAGAGATTGCAAACCAAGGTGGCATCACGATGGATCAACCACTCCCCAAAAAACAGTTCGATCGTCCCCGCCTGCGCCTGCTGAAGTGGGTGGCGATCGCCCTTGCTGCCTTTTTGGTCGTTGATATGCTCACTTTTCTGATCGCTGAAGGACTTTGGTTTCAGGAAGTGGAGTATTTTCCAGTCTTTCAGACGCGCCTCATTAGCCAAGCTAGCCTAGGACTCATGACCTTTGGGGTAAGCGTTTGGGTGCTGATCAGCAATGTGCAGACGGCTCAGCGCTATGCCCATCCCTCGCCTAATGATGAAACGCCACCCGTCTTGTATCCGGGGCGGATCGGGCTGCGGTGGCTACTGCCGATAGTGATTATGCTGGGCATTATCATTGGAGCGGCGCTGCTCTACCACGGGCAAATTGCGATTGACTATTGGCGGCCGAATCTAAACGTGACGAGTCAGGTTCGCGCCATTCCTCTAAAATTTCGCCCGAATACCATTTTTCAGATGGAGCAGGCCCTACAGGCGATGCATCCGTGGCTGTTGGCGGTACCGGTGGCGATCGCACTAGCGGTGATGATGTATCCGTTTCTGTGGCTGAGTGCGATCGCAGTGTTGACCAGCCTTAGTTTTGCGTTGATTGTGTCAGAGCATTGGCTAGAGGTGTTGCCCGCCTTAGCCATGAGTGCCTTTGATCAGACAGACCCGCGATTTCAGAATGATATTGGCTTCTATGTCTTTCAACTTCCGGTGTGGGAACTGGTTGACTTTTGGACGATCGGGCTATTTTCGCTGACGTTGATTGCGGTACTGCTGATGTACCTGCTGTCGGGCGATAGCCTGGGACGGGGACGGTTTCAAGGATTTTCGCCTAGGCAGCGGCGACATCTGTGGCGGTTGATAGGAACGTTGCTGTTGGCGATCGCCCTGAGCTATTGGCTAGAGCGCTACGAATTGCTGTATTCCACCCAGGGCGTGGTTTACGGAGCCAGCTTCGCCAATGTAAACGTACAGTTGCCGCTTTATACCATTCTGAGCTTGGGTGCCATTGTGCTGGGGTTAGCCTGTTTGGGATATTGGCTGGTGTACAATCCTCACGCCCAAGCGCCCAAGCGTCGCCCCGTGCGATCGCATACTGCCCGCTCAGCCAAGGATTCGCCATCGCCATCTGGGTCAACCCTCTCCAAATTGCTGATGACGGGCTTGGTGCTGTACGGTTTGGGGGCAGGCGTGGTTGGTATCCTTCTGCCGGTGGCGGTGCAGCAGTTGGTGGTGCAGCCCAACGAGCTGGCGTTAGAGCGTCCGTACATTGAAGATGCGATCGCTGCTACCCGTGATGCATTTCGGCTGGATGACATCGAGGTTCAGTCCTTTGAGCCAGAAGCAAACCTGACCTTCGAGGATTTAGAAGAAAATAGCCTCACGGTTCAGAATATCCGCCTGTGGGATACGCGCCCGCTGCTGCAAACCAATCGACAGTTGCAGCAATTTCGACTGTACTACCGGTTTCCCGATGCCGACATCGATCGCTACACCCTAAAAACAGCCGATGGCGGCACAGAACAGCAGCAGGTTTTGATTGCTGCCCGCGAACTGGACTATTCCGCCATCCCCACCGAAGCCAAGACCTGGATTAACCAGCATTTGTTTTATACCCACGGCTATGGATTTACCCTCAGTCCTGTCAATCGGGTGCAGGCCCAAGGGCTGCCAGCTTACTTGATTAAGGACATTGACCATGTGGCTAGTGACCCGCTTGTAGAAGCTAGTATTCCCGTTGGGCAGCCGCGCATTTATTACGGAGAGCTGACCAACACCTACGTCATGGTAAAAACAAAACTGCAAGAGCTGGATTATCCCAGCGGCAGTGAAAATGTTTATAACACTTACGACGGTGACGGCGGCGTGTCCATTGGGGCAACCTGGCAGCGGATGGTGTTTGCCAAGCATTTGCGCGACTGGCGAATGCTGTTAGCTGACGATCTTACGCCAGAGACGAAGCTACTTTTCCGTCGCGAGATCACTGAACGGGTGAAAGCGATCGCCCCTTTTCTGCGCTATGACAATGACCCCTATCTGGCAGTGGCTGACCCATCCCTCGACCCTGCCCATGCCGATGCTGCCGAGTCAGAAAATTATCTGTACTGGGTGATTGATGCCTACACCACGAGCGATCGCTACCCCTACTCCGACCCGCTCGATAATGACTTCAACTACATTCGCAACTCTGTCAAAGTAGTGGTGGATGCTTATCATGGAGCGGTGACGTTTTACATCGCCGATGACCGCGACCCAATGATCCAAACCTGGAGCCGCATTTTCCCCTCCATGTTTCGCTCCCTAAATGAGATGCCACGCACGCTGAAAACCCACATCCGCTATCCCCAGGATCTATTTCAGGTGCAGTCTAATCATCTCATGGCTTACCACATGACCGATCCGCAGGTATTTTACAATCGGGAAGATCAATGGCGGGCCCCCAACGAAATTTATCGCGATGAACAGCAGGTCATAGAGCCGTATTACTTGTTGATGAAACTGCCGGATGAAACCAGCGAAGAATTTATTTTGCTACAGCCCTTCACCCCGGCACAGCGAAATAATCTGGTGGCTTGGCTGGCGGCGCGATCCGATGGGCTAGCCACTGCTGCTCCAAACAGCAATTTTTACGGTAAGATGCTGCTTTATCGCTTTCCTAAACAGCAGTTGGTGTTTGGGCCAGAGCAAGTTGAAGCTCGCATTAACCAAGACCCGATTATTTCAGAGCGCATTTCGCTATGGAATCGGCAAGGCTCACGCGCCATTCAGGGCAATTTGCTAGTCATTCCTGTCGGGCGATCGCTCCTGTATGTCGAGCCGCTGTATCTCGAAGCCGAGCAAAACGAACTGCCGACCTTAGTACGGGTGATTGTGGTCTATGAAAACAAGATTGTGATGGCTGAAACGCTGGATCAAGCCCTGCAAGGGATTTTTGAAGAAGCCACGACTGATGCACCGATTATTCGCTCGGTCGATGACGATGCGCCGGTGCCATTGCTAGACGCTGCGCCTGCACCGGGTGCCGAATAGGAAATGGGCGGGTTGAATGCCTTGCGTCTGCAATTGCTGACTTTGTTGCAGGGGTAGCATCATCGTCGCAACGCTTTTGTTTATGATCGGAAACGCGCCCCTGAGCCAGACATTACGAGATGTTGCATTATGCTGCTGAATCCACGACCGACCTCGACATTGCCCACCCTTCCCATGATTCAGGTGGGCGATCGCCAGCATCCGCAGCATCGAACGGTGCGCCCCATTAGTGTATATGCCTTGCATGGGTTGGTTTCGCAGGGCGATCGCCTACTGACCTTAGATATGATTCGCGGCACGGTGGCTGAAGTAGATCCCAAAACGGATAACACCACGGTGCTGAATGCCCATCATGTTGAGGCATT
Organism: uncultured Leptolyngbya sp.; assembly: GCA_964431105.1. Taxonomy (GTDB): domain Bacteria; phylum Cyanobacteriota; class Cyanobacteriia; order RECH01; family RECH01; genus RECH01. The sequence continues at coordinate 3,763 of CAYSIR010000117.1, forward strand.
TGTGGAAGCGATGGGCTTGGCCGTTTGGGACGATACGGCCTGGTTTGTGCATGGGCATGATGTCTACCGCTGCTCTCTGCAAACCTGGAAGCCAGAACGGTTTATGACGCTGCCCTATCGCGTGGAGGGGATTGCGGTCTGGCAGTCTACGCTGTACCTCACCTCCCAATCGGCAGGCGACATCATGATCTACGATGCCACCATGAAGCGGCGCATTACCAGCTTCCCGGCTCCGGGCATCGGTGCTGAAAATATCACGATTTATGGTGAAGAGCTGTGGATTTGCGATCGCGATGAGCAAACGGTGTACTGTATGGACCGGGCCACGGGCGAACTCCAGTTTAGTGTGCTAACGCCCTATGACTCGCCCACTGCGATCGCCTTCCATACGGATGCCGCCACCCAAGACACGGTCTGCTATGTCGCCTATGCTAGCGAGGAACCCTACATTCGGGATGATCCCAACTCGCCGGAACCGCATCAGTTAGCCTTTCGCGATCGCACGTTTATCCATCCTTTGCATATCTATTACAATCCAGAGCAGCGCTACGCCCTGTCTAATGGCTATCTCATCGAAATGTTTTACACCGAAGAGATTAGTGCGCTCGAACACACTCGGTTGACCAACCTAGAATGGCGGATTGCTCTACCGGCAGATACGGCCCGCCAAACGGTGCGCCATGTGGAACCGATTGGGCTGCCATTTACTGAGGAAATGCAAAACGGGCAGCGGGTGGCAGTGTTTCATTTTGATACCTTCGAGTCCCACGAGGTGCATATTTTTGGCTGGAAAGCCTTGATTGAGGTGCGCGGTATCAAATATCGCTTTGCACCGAGGGATGTGGAGGATGTTCCGCCCTTATCCCAGGAGATGCAGGATCGGTATCTCATTGATGATGACGATCTAGCGATGGAGACTAGCACTATGCAGCGGGCGGCGGCCGATGCGATCGGCAGCGAAACCAACTTGCTGCGCCAAGTGTTGAGCATTCGCAACCATGTGTATGATCGCCTCTCCTACGGCATCAAACCCCATATTGACACTCCAGATGTAGCCTGGGAGCGGGGTGTGGGTTCCTGTGGGGAATATGTTGGTATTTTATTGGCGCTGTTTCGGCTAAATGGTATCGCCTGCCGCACGGTGGGGCGCTATAAATGTCCGCAACCGTGCGATCGCCAGAATGTGCCGCTGCAACCTGACTTTAACCACGTTTGGATCGAGTTTTTTATTCCAGGCTATGGTTGGGTGCCGATGGAATCCAATGTGGACGATACAATCGAGGGCGGTCCTTATCCCACGCGCTTTTTTATGTCCTTGCCCTGGTATCATGCTGAAATTAGCAAGGGCATTCCGTTTGAGCGAATTAAAGCACCGGATTTACCCGAGGAACTCAAGATTGGACAATTGGCGATTAACCATGTTCGGTTTACGATTTTGGGTGAACTGCCGCCACCGGGCGATTGTTAATGGCGTATCCGGTTTGGCGATCGCGCTAATCTATGGCGCTAGATAGCTTAAGACGGTGTTGAGGGGGCGACTCTGCTGCCCCTCAACACCGCTCATGTCTTGAGCATGTCCTAGGTAAAATGGACGGTGCTATGACGGTTGATTTCTGTGAACGCTGCCATGAACTATTGGTTGATGAAGTCTGAACCGGATGTCTATGGCATTTCGGATCTAGCAGACGATACAACTACGATTTGGGATGGGGTGCGCAACTACCAGGCTCGCAATTTTTTGCGTGAGATGCAGCCTGGCGATCTCGCTTTTTTCTATCATTCCAATGCTAAGCCGCCGGGCATTGTCGGGCTAATGAAAATTGAGACATCGGGCATTGATGATCCAACTCAGTTTGATGCGAGCAGCCACTACTATGATCCTAAGTCGAAGCCAGAAGCGCCCCGCTGGCAAACGGTAACAGTTGCATTTGTCCGTGAATTTACAGAGATGATTACTCTGGATGAACTGCGCCATACTTGCAGCCCTGATGACTTGTGGGTTGTGCGTCGGGGCAATCGCCTATCGGTGATGCCAGTGCCAGAGGCGATCGCCCAAAAAATACTTGCAATGCCCCAAGCGCAACCGTCAGCTTGATTCGCCCCTGCCCGCGATCGCCTAGCTGTTGGACGGGGCATACTCTTCGCTAGTTGAGTCGATGTCGTTACGATCGGAGGCGAATTCGGAGGGTTGCGATGATTGGGCTGATGGTTCGGGTTGGGCAACGGCCGGATCAGATAGGGGATGCCGTTCGTTAATTAGCGCGATCGCCCGGCTCACGGTTTCTGGCAAAATTACAACCAGGCTGCCAGACGGGGCATCGTCTAGGGCTTTGTTAATTGCTTTGGTTTCATCCAAAATCTCCTCGTAGGGATAGTCGGGATTCACTTCGCGGATGCCGTCAATGATAAAGTCGGCAGCGCTGCCTCGTGCCCGCCCCCGGTTATCGTCATCCTCTTTAACAATGATGCGATCGAACATGCCAGCCGAGAGCCTACCAAGGGTGACAAAATCTTCATCGCGGCGATCGCCCGGCCCACCCACAACGCCAATGCGATCGCCGGGCCAGTTCCGTACAAAGCTGCCCAGCGCTTCATAGCTAGCGGGGTTGTGGGCATAATCCACCAGGGCGTGGAATTGCCCCAGATTAAACAAATTCATGCGTCCGGGGGTCTGGTTCACCGAAGCGCGGAAGGTGGAGAGCGCTGCCCGGATGTGATCAATACTGACCCCTTGGGAAAAGGCCGCTAAGCTAGCCGCTAAGGCATTGGCAATCATAAATGGAGCGCGGCCATTCATGGTCAGCGGTACGTTGGTGGCCTGCTCAATCCGTAATGTCCAGTCGCCTTTCAAAATCGAGAGGTAGCCATTTTCATAAACCGCGGCTAGTCCACCCTGCTGGGTGTGCGATCGCAGCCGTTCATTGTCAGGATTCATCGAGAAGTAGGCCACCTGCGCCTTGACCCGCTTAGCCATAGCTGCCACTAGGGGATCATCGGCATTGAGGATGGCATATCCGTTCGGACGTGCCGTTTCAACCACAACGCTCTTGAGGTGCGCTAAATCTTCCACCGTGTCAATATCGCCAATGCCGAGGTGATCGGCCGCCACGTTTAGCACAAGGGCAACATCACAATCCTTGAAGCCCATGCCCGATCGCAACAATCCGCCCCGCGCTGTTTCCAACACGGCAACTTCTACCGTTGGATCTTGCAGAATGACCTGAGCGCTCTGGGGGCCCGTCGTATCCCCTTTTTCAACCACAAAATCATTGATGTAAATGCCATCGGTGGTGGTGTAGCCGACGACTTTTTCCGTTTGGCGGAAAATATGGGCAATCAATCGGGTGGTGGTCGTTTTGCCGTTTGTGCCGGTGATGGCGATCGTAGGAATACGGGCAGAACTGCCGGGTGGATAGAGCATATCCATAACAGCCGCCGCCACATTGCGGGGCTGGCCCTCGCTGGGGCAGAAGTGCATCCGAAATCCAGGTGCCGCATTAACCTCCACAACTACGCCATCCACTTGACGCAGGGGACGGGAAATATCAGTTGTGACGACATCAATGCCAGCGATGTCTAGCCCAACAATTTTGGCAATACGTTGGGCAATCCAAATATTTTCGGGGTGAATGTCATCAGTGCGATCGATCGCAATACCGCCGGTACTCAGATTGGCCGTAGCGCGGAGGTAGCACACTTCACCATCGTGCAAAATGGTGTCGAGGGTATAGCCTTTCTGATCGAGCAACTGCCAGGTGGTGCGATCAACGTCAATGCGGGTCAGGATATTGGCATGACCATCGCCTCGGCGCGGATCGCGGTTGGTGTTGTCGATGAGTTCACTAATGGTCGATCGCCCATCGCCCACCACATGGGCCGGAACCCGCTCCGCCACCGCCACAACGTTGCCATCGACGACCAAAACGCGGTGATCCCGCCCTTGATAAAAACGCTCTACAATCACCGCCCGCAGTTTAGAAGCCTCTTGGGCGACATCGTAAGCCGCTTCGGCCTCGTGCCATGAGTTGATGTTGATCGTGATACCGCGACCATGGTTACCGTCTAGGGGCTTAATCACAATTGGGTAGCCGCCGACATCTTCGATCGCCTCTTCTAGTTCGTCCAAGTAGTAAATTACTACCCCACGCGGAACCGGCACACCAGCATCCCGCAAAATATTTTTGGTGCCCTCTTTATCGCAGGCGAGTTCGACACCCAAAATACCGGTGCGATCGCTCAGAGTAGCCTGAATGCGATGCTGATTGACCCCATAGCCAAACTGAATCATCGCCCGTGCGCCAAGCTGCATCCAGGGAATGCCCCGCGCTTCCGCCTCTTTGACAATATTTTCGGTGCTAGGGCCGAGGGATGCCTGCGCCCAGAGGTTTCGCAGATCCGTCAGGTCTTGTTCGAGTTCATCTAGGGGATATTCGCCCGTTTCAATCATGCTCTGGCACAGGCGCACGGCAGCCCGTCCAGCATAGCGCCCGACTTGCTCATCTAAATATTCAAACACCACGCGATAGATGCCAGGGGTGCTGGTTTCGCGGGTGCGCCCAAAGCCAACATCCATGCCAGCGAGGGTCTGTAATTCAAGGGCAATATGTTCGACGACATGGCCCATCATGGTGCCTTCTTCTACCCGTTGCAGAAAGCCACCGCGACATCCTGGCGAACAGAAATGCTCCACTAGGCTTGGCAATGCCCGCTGTAAGCCCTCATAAAACCCTGGGATTTCGTTGGTTTTGCGATCGCTCACGTCTTCTAGATCCAGACGCAGAACAATCAGCTTGTTGTAGCGAATGCTCCAGTAGTTTGGGCCGCGTAGGGTTTGAGTTTTGAGAATTTTCATGGCAGTGCTGAGGGACTCTCTCAACGGATTGAGTGTAGTGAGGGCGGGATTAAATAACAGCGGGCAGTGAACAGAGCAATCATTGACGGTGCAATAACGGGTGCGATCGCGGTGCAGTTGTGGATGGGGAATGGCGGTCATTGATGACAGACATCAAACCGCCCTTGCTTGGAGGATGGCAGGGATGGCAGTGCCGATGGGATGACTCTCTAAAACTGACTAAAACTGAGATCGAACGTCGGGGACTGGCAGCCAACGCAGACACCCAAACCTTGACATACTCCCCCGTTTAGAAAACGGGGGATTCTCCGGTCAAACAGCAACCGCAGGCTGAGCCCGTCTTACGTCGCCTCCCGGTGCGGCGGTTGATGCCCCAACCACCGTAAACAATCCCTGTGTGCTGCCGATACGGCTGCAATCGCTGCGATCGCCGTAACTCGGCTAACGGTAAGCACTTTTACCATTCTGATGCAGACTGACTAGAAAATTCAATCTAGAAAAAGCGTTAGGTCATTAGGCGCTAACATTTGCCCAAAGGGTCGGTCAGGTTGGGATTGACAAAATTACAAGTTGATGGTGTCCAATCATTCCTGAACAGGCAACGGAACCCGCTTATGGACATCAAAGCGATCGCCATTGCTCAAAATATGAACATTTAAATGATGGATGCTGAGCGGCTCGACCGTATCCACATCTGGCTGATTGGTATACGACATCTGCCCCGGATCGACCACTGTAACCGTACCGCGACCAATCACCTGAAAAACCCCATTGCCTTCAAACAGGGCGCAGGTGTCTTCATCAATACCGATGCCAAGCTTGTCAGGATAAGTTGCGATCGCACTCATGAGGCGCGCCATGCGGTTGCGGTTATGAAAATGCTGATCTACCAAAAGTTCGGGCAAAATGCCCAACCCCGTTGTCAGATCCACCAGCGCTCGGTTAGGAGATTCGCCGCTACCGCCCCCCGCAATCATGTGATGCCCCATCACCGCCGCACCTGCACTGGTTCCGGCTAGGGTGATTTCGCCCAACTGGGCCCGCATCCGAATGCGATCCATGATTGGCGTATCGGCGAGCAGCCCACAGAGCCGCAGTTGATCGCCCCCGGTCAGGAAAACGCCCGTACAGTTTTCGATGAAGGTCTGCCACTCTGGCTTGCCGCCCTCATCCCGTTCGCGAATGTCAATAATTTCCATCGCCTTTACCCCCATATCGCTAAAGATAGAGCGGTAGCGATCGCCAATCGCCAAAGGTTCCCGCGAAGCCGATGGAACAATCGCAATTTGGGCATCCGAGCCACCCGCCCGGCTCCAAAACGTTTGAAGGATTTGGCGTCCGTGAATTTTGTCTTCCGCGCCGCCAATTACCATAACGGCTGTTTTCGTAGTCTTGGGCATCCTCTGCGTCAGAGATTCAGTTTCTAATTGCAGCATGATACTGTGCTTCAGCGTAAACGTGATCAATTGCTCCAGCCACCTGCGGATAGACGACACCGATTTTCCTCTTAAATTGCCCATGGACGAATTCAGCCCTTATTTCAAGTGATCCCCAGTTCTCAAGTCCCCGATCGACAGGAACCCATAGACAGGGATAGCCCAATTGGTCTGATGATCCGTGCAATGGCATCCAGTCCAATCCCCAGGCCACCGGACTGGATGCATCCATCGACATCAACCCGTCGCGTTTTCTCCACTCGCCCTGTCCTAACCTCGCTTGCGTTCACCGATCGCCAGTCAAACGCTGGCTGTAGGACAAAAAGTTGGGTGATGTTTGCATATTGCAAAGATCCCAGTAAGCGATCTTGAGAAGCGAGCCTTCAGCAATGGTCAGCAACTTCGTTCGGATCGATCCAAGCGCGAACACACCGTGGCGCGCTTGGATCGATCGAAACTGGAGCATTCCTTTCATTAGGCATCATCCCAGATTTTTAACCATACTTTAAGCACGGACTCGGATTCCCCCCGTTGCCTCGCTAGCCATAGGTCGGCATCACATGAATACCCAATCACTGTGAAGCTACACAGGGAGGCTACACAGGATTGTTTGAGGCTGCAACTGCGGCTGAGCAGCGGGCTTGAGCTTGGGCGGGCAGCTTTGAGCAGAATTGACATCCTGCATCAATAGCCAACAATACAGCCAAAATACAGCCAAAATATAGCCAAAATATAGCCAAAATATGATCAGCAAGATTTCAGAATAGATGCGCACAGACTGAATTCTGGTTTGGATCGCTCGGTGCATCCGTCTCCGGCATGATTGGGTTGGCGGCGGGGCAATAGGATACGGATCAAGGATATGGATCAGGAAGGATATGCAGAATAAGAGATATGGAGGATCATAGATGTTGTTCATCGGTAGGGCTGAACGGTGCGTTTTGATATTGTGACGTTGTTTCCCGACTTTTTTGAGTCGCCCCTGTCTTCTGGACTGTTGGGGAAAGCGATCGCCAATGACATCGCTACCGTTCACTTCACCAACCCCCGTGACTTCACGATGGATAAGCATCACCGCGTGGATGATGAACCCTATGGCGGCGGTGTAGGAATGTTGATGAAGCCGGAACCTATTTTTGCGGCAGTAGAATCATTGCCGGTGCTGCCCCGGCGAGAGGTGCTATTGATGACGCCCCAGGGTGAACCGATGACCCAGCCGCTGTTTCAGGAATTGGCGACCTACGACCAACTGGTCTGCATTTGCGGACATTATGAAGGGGTCGATGAGCGGGTGCTGACGCTGGTGACGCGGGAGGTTTCCTTGGGAGATTTTGTGCTGACCTGTGGTGAAATTCCGGCATTGGCGCTGCTGAATGGGGTGATTCGCCTCCGTCCGGGCACGGTGGGCAAGGAAGACTCACTCAAGTATGAAAGCTTTGAGGATGGTCTACTGGACTATCCGCAATATACCCGTCCGGCGGAGTTTCGCGGCATGACGGTTCCGGAGGTGCTGCGCTCTGGCAACCATGCCGCGATCGCTCAATGGCGGCGCGATCGGCAAATTGAACGAACGCGCGATCGCCGTCCCGACTTGTTTGAAAAATGGCACCTGTCTCAGGACAATAGCGGGTAGATTCAGTTGTTCTGATTGTGTTGAAGGAAGCCGCATGAACATTCGCATTGGCAACGGTTACGATATTCACCGACTGGTGCCCGATCGCCCCCTGATTTTGGGCGGCGTGAAGCTAGAGCATTCCCTAGGGCTGCTGGGCCACAGCGATGCGGATGCCCTCACCCACGCCATTATGGATGCCATGCTAGGGGCGCTCAGCTTGGGCGATATTGGTCATTATTTTCCGCCGTCTGATCCAACGTGGGCTGGGGCGGACAGCATTGAACTGCTGAAGCAAGTCGATGCGCTGATCCACGGCAGGGGATGGGCGATCGCGAACCTTGATTCGGTGATTGTGGCTGAACGGCCCAAGATTAAGCCCCATATTACAGCGATGCGCGATCGCTTGGCAGCGGCGCTAAACCTGGAGCCGGATCAGGTAGGCATTAAGGCGACAACGAATGAAAAGCTGGGCCCGACTGGACGGGAGGAGGGGATTGCCGTGTACAGTGTGGCATTGCTGATTCGTGAGTAGAGAGTTGAAATCTGGAGCGCCTCTCGCTAGCTAATGCTTCAGCGTTGACCCTCACTGCGCTGCAACGGCTAGGAAACTTGCTGCTGGCGATGGCTTATCGGCTTATCCCAATTGGTATGCAACT
>CAYSIR010000118.1:0-12320 GCA_964431105.1 uncultured Leptolyngbya sp.
GTTGGGAGATTAGAAGTTGGGAGTTGGGAAGTGTTTTGATTTTGGTGAATGAGAGGCATTAAGCAAGAAAGCAGCCCAATGGACTGCTCTGTTACATGGCTGAAGTGTCTGCGGTATGCCTGGGCGATCGCTCGAAACGGTTTATAGCTGCGGAGAATCTATGAAATTACCGAATGGTCTAGAGCAGTCCAGCGTTAGATAATCCTAAAATGATGCCCGCACCGAGAATATGGCCAAGACTGGCTGTAGCGAGAAGTTCGGGAATGCCAAAGCCGGTAAAGAGGGCGGGCAGTTCGATGGGCAAACTGGGGCCAACACCACGGTTTTGAATGGCATAATAGCCAATGGCGATCGCAAATAAGTTAGCAGTAATCATAATCAGCGCTACATTAAATGACCACGCTGTGGTTGTTGCCGTTGCTAGCACCATCGAATACATCAGAATCTCCAAGTTTAGTAATGCGTTGTCTCAGTAGAATAAAGGAGCGATCGTGCTGAACCGGGCTGATGGTTAAAAGTTGTTGAAAGAGTTAACAGTTTTCCATTATTTCGCAACAAAAGTTTGTAGAGTCAACCTCTGGGCTGCCAAAATTGTTGTCTGATGTTACAAGTTAAGCTAGAGCGATTGAGATAAGTTCCTGTGAGCGTGCGATGTATTGAACCTGATAATGCAGCTTACCCGACTGCTCTGAAGCAGTATCGGTATTCGACGGTCTTACCTACGCTGAAGGCGATCGCTCATCCGGCGGCACTAGGTCTATCGCAGTTGCCGAAGTTGGCCCTGTTTGGGTCGAGTCAATGCGAACCAGAGTTGGTTACAGCATCGGTGAATCTGGCTCAGCAACTTCAGGAGGTAGGGGTTTGCACCATTGGCGGGTTTCATACTCCGGTTGAAAAAGCGTGCTGGACGGCGCTGATGGCTGGCACGCAGCCGATGCTCTACTGTCCAGCCCGCAGCATCGACACACTGAAGCTGACCCAAGCTCAACAGACGGCGATCGCCCAACAGCGTTTGATGATTCTCTCGCCGTTCCCGCCTTCTCAAAAACGCATGACAGCGGCCCTCGCGGGGAAGCGGAATCAGTTGGTGGCGGCGTTGGCCGAGGCGCTGCTGATTCTTCATGCTAAGCCGGGCAGCAAGACGGAGGCGTTGGTTAAAACTGCGATCGCCTGGGGAAAACCCTGCTGGACAATTCCCCATCCTAGCCATGGGCATTTGTTGCAGCTAGGGGTGCGATCGCTGCCCACGTTGCCAAATTCAACACTGCTGTTCTAACGTCAGCGGGAATTGCTGGGCAGCTAGCCAACGGTGCTTAGATGGGTGCATTGGCTAGTGCTATAGCCCTAGCCAAAAGTTTAGGAATTTTTTGTGGGACGCTGTCCCACAGAAAATCCCATGTCCTAAACAAAATGGCGACTGCCATAATACGGAAGATTCAGAGGGTGGGACAGGTGAGACAAATTAAAGTTAAAATCTGCGGCATCACTATGGCCGAGCAGGCGATGGCGATCGCTCAGATGCGATCGTGGGCGTTGGGGTTTATCTGCGTGCCGTCATCGCCTCGGTATGTTACGCCCGACCAAATTCGCGACATTGGAACTCATTTACCTAACGACAGCACAGTGGAGCGCATTGGGGTATTTGTGAATGCCGATGTGGCGACTATTCAGCATTCTGTGGCGATCGCAGGATTAACAGCCGTGCAGCTTCATGGCGATGAATCCCCTGACTTTTGCGCCCAATTGCGCCACTATCTGCCCGATGGTATGACGATGATTAAAGCGCTGCGAGTTCAGGATGCGGGGGCGATCGCTCTAGCGGCGACCTATACCAGTACCGTGGATGCGCTATTGCTAGATGCTTACCATCCAACCCTGCTGGGTGGCACGGGGCAAACGCTAGACTGGTCACTGCTTCAGGACTTCCAGCCGCCGATTCCCTGGTTTTTGGCAGGGGGGCTGAATCCTGATAATGTCTTGGAAGCGCTAGGTACGATTACCCCGGACGGCATTGATTTATCGAGTGGAGTGGAGCGCTCGCCCGGAGATAAGAATTTGGATCAGGTGGCTGTGCTATTCACGCGGCTGACGCTACACGGGTATCACTGCGATCGCTGAGGGCTGCGTTTAACCAGTAGCGATCGCTTCCCGCGCCACCTGGGCCCGGGCCTGCACCGCAGGGGTATCATCATGGCGAACGAGATGATCCAACTGCGCCACAATTTTTGATATGGGTTCTGGATGGGTACCCATGGCACTGGCCAATTCCTGCAATCCAGCGATCGCCGCATAGCGCACCACCCATTCCGGATCAGCGCAAACCTGTAGCAGCGCCTCAAGGGACTGCTGCTGCGCTGCCAGTACTTCCCCATCTAGCTTGTGCCAATGAACGAAGCCGAGTCCCTTTGCGGCTGCTCGTCGCACACTCAGAGAAAAATCGGTGCAGGCAGCATCTATCAGCGTGAGTAACGCATCGGGATGCCCAATCCGCGATAGGGCCCGAATTGCCCAAGCCCGCGCTCCGTAGTTATACCCGTCAATTTGATGCAGTAGTTCTGGCACAGCCCGATCGCCCAGAGTGACCAACCCCTCGACCGCACAGACCGCAGCTCCAGGATTGTTGAAACCCAGCACCCGAATCAATGTCGGAATTGCCTCTGGAATCGCCGCCGCTGAGAGCGATCGCACGGCCGAAAAGAGTCGGCTAGGCGAATCGGCTTGCTCAACGGCATGAATCAGTTCAGTTGGGGTTGGAGAGCGGTCAACAGTCATTATGAACGGATTAGTGGTTGGTGGCGGGCCGGTGAATGGCTCTAGACTGCATGAACTTACAGCAGTCCGTCCATGAGAGTCAACAGATGGCGAGATGTATCTGAGACTGTCGCTGAGCCGTTTTGACGGTCATCCACTGGATTGGGATGAAAGCGATCCTGGCGGAGTTGATAGTCGAGTAAGTCTTTGAGCGCAATTAATTTCAAGCTATTTTCAGCAAAGGCTTGCGCGATCGCCGGGGCTGCTGCGACATATCCCGACGCGCCTAAATCCATCAACGCCGATCGCCGCAATTGCAGATCACTGCCGTTTAGCGCCTCAACAAGGCGATCGCCATAGCAGACATCTTGCGTTAGTTGGTACATGGCCCGCGCCGCAGAATACTGCACGCGGGGGACAGGATGGGTCAAAAAGGATTGAATTGCATCAATGGCATCGGTTGCGCCCAGAGAACCAAGCGCTTCTAGCACAGAATCATAGGGCTGCGCTAAGCCTAGCCCAGAGGCCTCTCCTGCTTCAGATTGCAGCAGTGCGGCTAAGGCCGGAGCCGCCGAAGCATCTGCCAAGGTTTCTAACGCCTGAGCCGCCGCCTCTCGCACATAGAAGTCATCACAGGTGAGACAATCAATCAACGCTGGAACCGCACGGCGATCGCCCAATTTACCCAATGCCCGGGCCGCATTCCGTCGCAGCGGAAACCCACCATCGGGGGCGCGATCGGCCTCATCATGCAGGGCTTCTAGCAGGGCATCAATGGCAGCGGGTTCACTCACCCGAAACTTGCCTAACCACCAAGCGGCATAGTAGCGCAAACTTAAGTCGTCACGCTGCCGGATATTGGCGATCGCTTGCTCCACAGTCAATGAACCCGCTTGTGCGGTGCCTTCAGCCGACGATTGCAGGCCTGCATCGGGGTCTGAATCAACACTCATATCCCTATCACTTGAACTGTCTCACTTGAACTGTCTGAACATTAGAACCGTCTTACGATTCAGCACCCGAATCAAGGGAACGAATGTTAACAATCTGTCCCCCCATGCGAGTAATTCGACGCATTTCATCATTCATGCGCGCGTAGGGAACTCTGATAAAGACGCTACCGCTCTTGCGAATCGGATAATCATTCTTGTCATTTTCTGGGTTTTGGCGCAGCCCAGATACTTCATAGATAAATACGCGGCTGCCGGAGGGAGTGCCCGCCGATGAGCCAAATGCGGATGCAGCAAGCATGATAACTCAGATCCTCCTGATTGACTAGAACAGGGATGCACCCATTCTCTAAATTTAGATAGTCGAATACAAAAGACAACTATCAAAGAGAATGGGGCATCTCATACTTAACAGAATAGGCGATCGCGATGAACGATGGTCATCATTACGAAACACCGTTTAATCTTGGGTGATCGTAGATAATGATCAATGGATGCCGGATGGATGATTCCAAGATTCTAGCGAGTTGAACCGTGAAGCGGGTTCCGCAGAACCCGCTCGGCCTGACCATCACCCGGACTGATGCGGCCGGATTCAATAGCTATGCATCCTGATGGAAAGGATACCCTTTCGCGATGGGCATCAAGATACATTAAACAAGTGGAGGCGAAGAACAGACGGTAAACTTCAACGTAGCTAGGTCAGTCCTATTCCAAACCTAAGACTTGACGACTGGCTACAATATCCAACTCAAAATCTACATCAAACTCATCTACCGAACCTATTCCCCCCCTCCGCGAGCTTATCCATTACGCCGATCTGGCTGAAACCCGCAGTCCTCGGTTCAAAAAACGAGGACTCTGAGTGGCCGCTAGAAGGATTATGAGGCAAAAGGTCTAGCGACTTTTGCGTAATGCATAGCTCCGCCAGCCCTGTACCAAGTCCAGTTCAGGATCGGTTGCTAGAGCAAAACGTGACCTCTGGACTCGGACAGGATCTAGTTTGCTGGGGTAATGCTGGCAACCTTGCCGCCCATCTTATTGATTTGCTGCAGCTTTGCTGAAAGTTGCTCGTAGGGAACGAGATAAGCATTGCTGCTCCGCCGAACCCGTGGATAACCTGGCTGCCGAACCCCCGATACTTCGATGCGGAAGATTCGACCGGATGTGCCAAAGGGAGTGCCACCGCCCAGCGCTTTGTTTGGGGTATCGCCAGCATTCGGTGCGCGATAGGCCCAACCGTCGTGGCTGCCAGACGGCCCAACCACGGCGGAGACTGAATTTCGAGCGAGTTCTGATGCTAGGCGAGAATCGTTGCCCTCAATCTGGGCGCGATCGCTATTTGCATACCCCCGGTATAGCCGGAACATCCGGGTAAAGCCTACCGTTTTTTGTCCCCGCTGCGTGCTGAAGCCACGGTAGTAGGGCACAATATTTTCGCCAAAGTTTGAGAGATATTCTTCGCTATCAATGTAGGAATCAATATCTGCATCAAACCCATTTTGTTCGTACAGGTCGAGGTGCTGAATAACTTCTGCTTCATCGTATGGCGCACGACCAAGCAGATGCTTGTAGTTCAGCTCAATGACGCGAGTTTGAAAATTGTTATAGAAAAACTTGGTCTTGTACAGTTCTGATTTGGCAACGCACCGCACAAACTCACGAACGGTCATGTATCCGTTGATAAATAACGACTCAGCGCTGGTGAGCCGCTCGGATTTCATCAAATAATCATTACCCAACAGTTGACGATACACGGTGCGTACCACCTGCTTGGCATCGTCTTGAGTCCAGTTGGCTCGCAACTCTACCGGAGAGGCGGCACTAAATACGGACGTTCCTAGCCGTCCGGATGCTGTTGTAATAGCCACTCGATTGTCTCCTAAAAAACGCCAATTAACCGTTCATCAATCTCTCTACGATCGCACGACAATGACCTTATTTTTGAAAGACGGAAATGAGCGATCGCAGCAAGAGTTTGATTCAACCCAGGTTGGGCGCAGAGCGTAGAATGAGCGCTCAACCTATGTCTATCGAACTTTCGTATCTGATGATGAGCATAGATACAACAATGCCCGGAAAGACCAACAATTATCAGCCCCTAGCCAACAACTGCTCGCCTTTCCGGGCAAACACTAGCGCCTAGCTCAATGCATTAATCGCGTAATCGAGGTAGGAGTTTGCTTCAACAGCAGGGTCACCGCTCAAGCCATGGTTAGATTTGATGTACTTGAGGGCTTCGATGTACCAGCTTGGAGACAATTCAAACGTGCGGTTGATTTCGTCGATGCCAGCCAGCAGGTACTCATCCATTGGGCCAGTTCCACCGGCCACGAGGCAATAAGTCACCATCCGCAGGTAGTAGCCGATGTCGCGAGCGCACTTATCTTTACCACGTTGGTCAGCCGCGTAGTTGGGCCCTTGCATTTGGGTGGTGTAAGGGAACTTATTGTATACAGCTTGCGCAGCACCGCTAACCAGTTGGTCTGCCTTGGCGGTCAGAGCCTTGGCGGCTTCTAGGCTGGCGCTGGCTTGATTAAAACGACCAAACGCGACTTGAATTTCGGTACTGCTTAGGAAACGTCCTTGCGAATCAGCAGCAGACACTGCTTCGGTAAGAGGGGTTTTCATCGATCGTTATCTCCCTAATAGTTTGCAAAATCGACTAACAAGAGTTTTTGGACGCTAAGTAATGGAACTTAGTGTCACTTAAAAGGCTAGCTAACTGCTGCGGCTGCGCGATCGAAGTAACCAGCAATTTCGGACATTAAGGCGCTACAGTCACCAGGGGTGATGCTAGCTTTGTCGTTAGCGATCGCAACGGCCGCATCTTTCATTTTTTGAACACCTGCCGCAACCGACGCACCAGGCGTACCCAGAGCAACGTAGGTTTCGCGGAGACCATTCAAGCACCGATCTTCGAGGACGCTGGCGTCACCGGCGAAGATAGCGTAGGTCACATAACGCAAGATAATTTCCATATCGCGCAAGCAAGCAGCCATACGACGGCTGGTGTAAGCATTTCCACCAGGAGCAATCAGTTGAGGCTGTTCAGCGAACAAGGCGCGAGCGGCATCAGAGACGATGCTGGATGCATTGCTGGTGATGCGGTTTACGGAGTCCATCCGCTTGTTGCTTTCGGCAACCATGGCGCTGAGCGCATCGAGTTGGGCGGGGGACAGAAATTCGCCACGGGTGTCTGCTTGAGAAACAACCTTAGTGAATGCGTCAAACATTAGAAATCTCCTAAAGGATTGACTCGATTTGAGTTTGGTTTATCAAAAGGCTGGCTTAAAATGTTTGCCAGCCGTGCTGTTTGAGCAGCGTCATTTCAGAGGGGCAACAAAGTATCGAACGACTAATACTTATCTCATGTAATCTCCTGTAATGCGGCAGTGGCACAGTGGAGTGTCACAACAGTCCGCTACTGAGCAATTACCAACAGCTAATGACTCTGTGAATGAGTCGATCGAGCGGTTTGGGTAATGTACGGGAGAAATATGAGAGAGCCGTTAACTTTCATGAGAGACAAGTGTGAAACCCTGAAAGTATTGTCCCGATTAGTACCTATCGACTTCTCGCAGCCCTCTAGGATTCATTTATACACCTCTACTGAAGGTTTGTTGTTTACAAGTTGTTAAGACTTGTCCAGTTTGCAACTTATTTCTTAATGTGATGCAAGCGATCGCAGCATTGAGTCACAATCGGTGACCATGACCTCCCAATCCAGATGCTCAAATGCTGTTTCTATATCCGTTACAAGCAATCGCATCTGCGGGAATGGGGCACTTATTTTGGCTTCAATTATTAAAAATAATTAAATTATGGTGACTGGCGATCGCATCGGATTGAGCGCGCGTACTGTTTTTAGGGGCACGTTAATGAGTCTAGAAATAGTGGTCTAGGTTACGAAAAAATCCTGCTGTTGGCGGGTGTTGAGCCATTTTGAAATGGTCTGTGGTCACGATGCTGATGCATTTTATACTGCGATCGCAGGCGAGCGGAGAGCGAGCAAGTGTCGGTTGCGATCGCCTGTTTTGAATATTGAGTTTTGTAAATTTTGGAAAATTAGTGGATTTTAGGTTCTGTATTGAAAAGAACGGATAGAAGCCTAGATTGGATGCTACGGCTGAGCGATTGGGTCTGCGATCGCGCCTGGGTGGATGGGAGCGTTGAGCTGAGTTAGGGATTCACGTCTGCTGTCAACCGGCGATCGCCCCAGACCGCTCCGACAGGCAGTACGGCAGTGAGGGACAAGATGTCTGCTGGCTGTAAAGTTGCTAAATGCTAAGGAGGACGGGTGTTTTTAGGTTGCACCGCTATGCTGAGGGTACAGGATTCGTCGCAGTAAATTGGGAGGTTCCTCATGGCACGGAAGAAGCGCCGTAAATCTATTCATCGCAAACCGTCTCCGGCCGCCTCGCGACCAGCGATCGCCTCACCCCAATCTTCATCGACGAAGCCCGCCGCCTCGGCTGTGCCAACAACGGCATCGGCTGAGCCGGTTGAGCCATCGATGCCGGATAGCGCCGCCGCTACGACTGCTGCAATCGCATCCTCTACTCTCCAAACGGTGAGCAGTGCAGTCCATGAGTCGGAAATGCCCGCTGCCCTGCCACCAGAGGTTAACTCCACAACCGCCCCTGAA
This sequence comes from uncultured Leptolyngbya sp., assembly GCA_964431105.1. Lineage (GTDB taxonomy): Bacteria > Cyanobacteriota > Cyanobacteriia > RECH01 > RECH01 > RECH01. The sequence goes on from CAYSIR010000118.1 coordinate 8,350, forward strand.
AATGCAGCCGAACACACCGCCGCCCCGGAGCAGGATGAGGCTGAGCCGGTCGCGTTGCGGCGGATCGTTGAGCTAGAGCATCAGTTGGCTCACCAGCATACGGAAGCGATCGCCGCCCAGCAGATGGCTGAGAGTATTGCCGATCAGCAAGCTGCCACGATTGCTGCCCTGACCCAAAAACTCCAAGCGGCTCAAACTCGATGTGGTCAACAATCTGACGAACTACAAACCTATAAAGCCGCGATCGCCAGCTTGCAGGATGAACTCACGACTGTGCAGCGGCAACAGCGACAGCAGCGATCGGAACATCAGCAAATTGTAGCGGCGGTAACGGATCGGGATGCGACGATTGCCCGACTGACCCAGCAGATTGAAACGGCGGAGTTGCGATGTTCGACACAGGCATCCCAGATCGAAACCCAACAGATGACCCTCGCCAGTCAAGCGCGATCGCTAACCACGTTGCAGGAGCAGGTGCAGCACTTTCAGCATCAGATTGAACAACAGCAGCAAACCGCGACGTTTGAGCAACAGCAATTCCAGCAGCAGGTTATCACTCAAGAACAGATGATGACCGATTTACATCATCGGGTTCAGCAGTTGCAGCACGATCTACAACGCCAACGGGCTGAGCATCAACGGGCTGAGCATACCACTGCCCAGCAAACTCAGGCGATCGCTCGACTGAATCAACAGTTGCAATGGCTGCAAGAGCAACTGAGCGAAAAAACCAGCGAATGCATTTTGCGCCAGCGCGACTATGCCGCGATCGCCCAGGAATCACGCCAGCATCAAGAACGCGCCGAACAGCTAGAGCGGGAGATGGCCCGCCTGCGAACGTTGGCCAACCTGGCTGAGTCGCACCTGAATCGTTGGCAAGCCAAAACCTTTACGCGCTTGCCCCGGTTCTAAGTTCACGACAATTCAATTGGTTCCTGTGATTCAATCGGGCAAACGTTTTATCATGATGAACACACGGCGATCGCGCTTGGCTCGCGTTGGAGTTTGACGAGCGATTGCTGAGTGCATACAGGTTCATAGGGGAACAGGGCGGATGCAGGACGTAATGGACTTTTTTCGGATGAGTGCCGGGCAGTGGCGATCGCAACGCACCACGCATCACCTTCCGTTTCGGCGGACGGAACTGGGCGAACTGGAAATCCAGGCCGCAGTTTTAGAGCCAGGCGATGAAAAGCTAGTCGAAATTTGCACCATGCACAACATTGATCCCAGTTTGGCGATCGGCGGTGCGGCGGTGCAGTGGCACGGCTCCATGGAATGGGACAAGGAAGACGAGAGCCACGAGGGGAATACAGGCTTTGCGATCGTGCCGGATGAGAATAATCCTAAACAAGGCCGAATGCTGCGAGAGCGCGGCTATGCCGAAATTGTGCCGGTTGTAGGACGCTACATTGTCGATGATGCAGACGGCATGATTTTGATTACAGAATATGAAACCATGAGTTCAACAGAGCGCTTCTGGTTTGCCAACCCAAACCTGCGGTTTAGAACTAGCACGGTGAAACGTTTTGGTGGCTTGAATACCGCGTCATTCTGCGCCGAAACGCGCCTAGATGCTGCCCCGTCGGCTCAACCATTGGATGCCGCTGCGTTGCCGTTGCCCTCGGTGTGGGGCTGGTAGCGATCGCGCTGCTGTTCAGTTTTGATGCCGTTTTTGCAGGTTGAACGGTTGCCTTGACCCTACCCTCGATTCACTCAGTTAATCCCCGGCGGCGCTGGCTGGGGTTGCTTTCGTTGATTGTCATGACCAGTTTATGGGGCAGTACCTATGTGGTCATCCAAGGGGCGATCGTCAATGTACCGCCGAGTGTGGTGACATTGGTACGCTTTGGGCTAGCGTCCCTGTGTTTTGCGCCGTTTCTTGTTACGCCCCTCCTCAACCGCGATCGGCGGCTAGCGATCGCCGGACTCGAACTCGGGGTATGGATTGTGGCGGGCTACACGACCCAATCCATCGGGCTACTCTACACCACCGTCAACCGCAGCGCCTTCATCACCGGGCTATACGTCATCGGTGTGCCGATCTTTTATTTTCTACTGGGGCAATCGGTACGCTGGCTATTTTGGCTGGCGGCAGGCATGGCGCTATTGGGCATTGGCTTACTGTCCTATGAAGGCGCGCCGCCCAATATTGGCGATGTGTGGACGCTCGGAACGGCGCTGGGCTACACGCTCTACATCTGTCGATTGGAAGTTTATATGCCTAAGTTCAATGTGCTGGTACTATCAGGGGCGCAACTGTGGGGCACGACCGCGATCGCGTTTCTGTGGGTGGCGATCGGACAGACCGAATGGCTCACTCCAGCAAACTGGGCAGAACTGCCATGGCGATCGCTCCTCTATCTCGGCATTGTCGCCACCGCGCTCACCACACTGGTGCAAACCTGGGGACAGCGCTTCGTCGGCCCCACCCACGCCGCCATTATCTACGCATTGGAACCAGTCTGGGCATCGGTGTTTGCGTTGTTGGTCATTGGTGAACGATTGGGAATGCAGGGTTTACTAGGCGCTGGGGCAATTATTGGCGCGACGCTGCTCTGTCAGTTGGGCGGCGCGCCACCGGAGTCGTCTACGGATGCCTAATTCTGGAGCGATCGGCGCTGCATCTCCACAAATTGCAGATGGGCTGGACTGGCTAACCCCTGTTGCAAAACGGATAACACTTGCGACATTTCGCCGGATAGAAGTGGGGCGATCGCCAGCCATAATCCTGGAAACGAGGCGCTACGAAGAATGCCATCGTGATTCGGCTGCAAGGGTTGGTATTCACCATTCACTAACTGAAACCAATCCAGCCGATTTTCAAATACTTGCCACACTAAATAATCCTGTACCCCGCTGCGCTGATAAACCTGCTTTTTATCGCCTAGATCGATCGCCGCACAACTAGCAGCAATTTCAATTACTAGCTCCGGCGCACCCTCAACATAGCCATCGGCATCAATGCGCGTCTGTCCGCCAACGGAGCGCATCAAGGCAATATCAGGCTGAACTTCGTTATCGGCATCAAGGCGTACCGTGGGTTCAATGCCAAGGCTTAGTCCTGGCGTCGCCACCTGATATGTCCATACCCAGCCATGCAGCCGACTGTGGGGTTCGGCGTGCTGCTGGAACCGCAGAAGAGATGCCACGTACACCACGCCTTCAATCAATTCCGCGTTTTGGATGGGGGATGCTGCATAGCGCCGCTCAAATTCGTCCCGCGATAAGCGATCGCCACTTTGTAGAGGCGGCAGAAGGAATGGCGGTGGCAGCGGTTGGCGGGGCATATCACTCAGGCAAACTTGGTGAAAACAGTCCTGTCATGATGCTAATCAACTGTTGAGAACATAGAATTTCGCCAAATACCAAAGGAGATGCCTCATCTGACGTTAAGACAGGTCTTTAGCGCACTAACATATTGCAGCGGACATCAAGAGGAAGTTAATGAGTAAACCGAGTGAAAGTATATTGCTTATGAGTTAATAAGTCCGTTGGTTCAATCTTCATGAGTCGCTTGTGTATTCTATGTCTTATGGTGAATCTGTAAAATCACTAGGGTATGTATCTATTATATTTATTTCGTGAAGTTTGATATTCTGGCTTGTCAGGAGTTGTCATGACTCAAAACGTTCAGCTAATCTTTAGTTAAGAAAGCTGCACTTCTAGGATAAGAGTGTGAATAGCGATAAGAAGAGGAAGTTAGTGGAGGTAGCTGGATTTCTTGCAGGTAGAAGTTTGGCAGGAGGTGGGATAGCTGCAATGCTGTGAAACATGGGGGTAGCTGGTCGCTTTGGAGCTGTTTCCGTTACGGCTTTTCCTACGATTGCAACAGGAACCGTGGTTGGAATGGCTACGTATGGTGTGAAGAGGATGTTCGACTGAACAGTTCGAGGTTTTGTAAGGTAACTCATTTCTATTTCAAGAGGTATGTCAATGAGCATTGTCAACAATATTGCTAGGGCTGCGGT
>CAYSIR010000119.1:0-6176 GCA_964431105.1 uncultured Leptolyngbya sp.
TCGCCCACTGTTGGGAAAAGCATGTCCTGAGCGTGTCGAAGGGGGCTGGGGGATGGGCAATGCAGGATGTGCAAACATGACATGCACCCAACGGGGGTGGGAATGAGAGACAGACCAAAATGGGATGCGCTTGTCTGCCCCGGCGCTGACAAAACAGGCTAGGCTCTGGCCGCCGAGCGGGAAACCTATCTCCTGTCTTGCCTAAAATCCTCTAGGATTGGCTTCCGCGCTTGATGCAGAGTAGCATTCAAGACCCAGTATCCAACCCAGCATCCGACATTCATCTCTAGTGCCGACTGCGGCGGCGTCATCCGAGAGAACCCAGAGATGGAAATGGGAGATTGGAAAGACGTTACTGACGTTCCGTCGGCTCTTCTGGCAATTCTTCTGGAGACGGTTCGGTTTCAGATGCAGTCTCAGGGCTGTCTGCGGCGGTAGAGGTGGGGCTGGCGGCTTCCGGTGCCGGGGTTGGGTCGCTGGCCGGCTTCTCTGGTGTTGAGGCGTCAGACGGGAGGGCTGCCGAAGCATTGGAATCGCTGGAGTCGGTCAGTTCTTCGATCGCATCTTGAGCCGGTTTTACAACGTTTTGGCTCACCGTTTGACCGACCGTTTGACCGACAGACTGAAGCTGTGAGGCGATCGCCTGCGTTCCTTCAAATGCGCCCTGCATATCCTGGCGAGTGCGATCGTAGTCCTCTTTCAAAAACTCAGCGACCTTGCTGACGCGATCGGCCAACCCGGCTTCAATCTGTTCCGGTTCAGCGACCGCTGCTCTGCGTACAATCATGCGCTTGCTGCCAACGCTGATCACGGCGGTAGGATCAAGGCGATAAATGCCATTGGTGATGCCGCTCCAGCCATTTGAAACGAACAGATAATCCACGACATCCCCTGTTTCGCTGTCGAAACGGTAATCCACAATCCGTCCAGCTCGGTTGCCGTCATCTGACCAAACTTCATGATTGATAGGGACTTCGATAGACTCAGGTGGAGCTGCATCGCCGTCATCGGTTAAGCTAACTAGCACGCTCTCATCCCCGATCGCTTCAATTTGACCCCAAGTAAATCCGCGTCGATTGCGTCCTAAAAAGCCGCTTTTACAACTCAGTCCTAAAATTTGGTGGGTTTTGCTATCAAGCCAGAGTTGATCCACTCGCCCTAGATCCTCGGTCGTGTTCCGTTCGAGAACCATTTGATTCATTAAGTTGCTGTGCTGAAGAATAGCGGTATCAGTAGACATGGGAAAATTCCTTGTGTGATGAATATGCCAGGGGCGATCGCCGTTCCAGGCGATGACAACTCGCGCAGCAGGAGCCTCAACTCAGCATCCAGCAGGTGTTCCTTGAGGCTACACGCCAGATCTTCATTGTAAGAGTCATTGTGAGAGTCATTGTGAGAGATGGATGCATGGGGCACGGTTGACCGCCGTGATCCACACCCGTAGAACCAGCATCGGCAGGATGGCACTACCTGTCATCTTGGGCTTAATTTGTATGATTTGAGCGGGAGGGAGTGTCTCGTGCAAAGTCCATGCGGATCGATCGCGCTTGTTCGCCATCCGCTGCGATCGCTCGAATCGGGTAATGCAGTTCGCCATCCTGAAATGAGACGTGAAAGCGGAAGGTGCCATCTGGTGCGAGAGGAGCGGGTCTGCCATCCACCCAAAGCGTAGCATCAGACTCCGTTACGCCGTAAACAATTAGTTCAGCATCCGCCATGAGCCAAAACTGACGCGATCGCTCCACTGGGGCCGAAATCCCTACTCCATAGGCCCAGGAACTCAGCCCGGTGCGATCGTCTCTGCCATGGCTCAACTCAAATAGCTGTTGATGAATCGGCGGCTGGGTTGAGGCGAAGGGCTGCAACTGCGCCATGTGACTCTTCAGGTCGGTGTTCCAATCTATCGTTAGAAACTGATCGAATGACCACGCAGACGGATAGGCGGGCGGAATCCGTACGCTCTGCGATCGCGCCAGCCTTATCCAGCCGCCGCTAGCGGTGAGGTAGCCCATTTCGACAAGATAGTTGCGATCGCTGACTGGAATTGGCAAATACCATTCCCGCGCCAGTTCATCACAGTCATACTGTTGCAGGGCATGGGGGGGATGGTGGTCAAGTTCAATATCTGTGACATCGCTCAGCCGGAGCGCCAGCCGCACGCCTCCCTGTTGCCGCGCCGCTTGTTTATCATCATGGCTGATGTCCCAATAGACATAGGCCCACTGCGAATTGCCCGGCAGCAGCACAATCCGGCCATCGTTGTAGCGTTCTGGGAGGGGCGGTAAATCAGCATCCACATCAGCAAGTTCTGAGGCGGTATGATGCCCAGCCGAGAACCGGCCAGTTGCGGCAGGCAGTGAGCGACGTTGGCGGCGATCGGCAGTGATGACGGTTCCAGCGCGGTTAGTTGCAATTTGTGCGTTTGAAGGAGGGGCATTGGATCGATCACGCTCAGCCGCTGCCTTGTCCTGTTGCCAGCGCCAAATTGCCAGGCCAATCCATCCCGCAGGAATCAGGATTAGAAATAGCCAAAGCCAGATGGGAGAAGGGGGAGCGGCGGGTTGCCCATTGGCGTCTGAAGGCGGGGGGTCTGTAGTTTGTGCGATCAGTGGGGCGCGATCGCCCATGGTTGGCGCTGACCAAGATGCGCTCGAATCGATGATCGCTAAACTCAGCACCGGTATGAGGGCTATTCTCCCTAACCAGCGAGGCATTCGAGATCCAGGCGATCGCCTCTGTGAAGACAGGTGCCGTAGTGATGTTAAATACAGAACAGCGGATCTGAGTGGGCTTAGCATAAAAATTCGACAGCGCAGATTTATCATAGACACTGATGGCAGACAGAAATGGCAGACAAAAATGGCAGACAAAAATGGCAAAACCCAATCTTCCCACATCGCCAACTGCCGCCGGTCAATGATCCAAGGATGCCTAAAGACAGTGACCCAAGAGGGTAGCGATCGCCAGGGCAAGCTGCTAAAAGAATGGCAAAGCCTATATTGACCCTATGCTATGAAAATCCTGGTATTGAATGCTGGTTCCAGCAGCCAAAAGAGTAGTCTGTACGATTTAACCGCAGGTTTGCCGCCCAATCCGCCTAATCCGATTTGGGAAGCCCAGATTGACTGGGGGCGATCGCCCCATCATGCCACGATTATGGTCAAAACAGCCGCCGGGAAACAGACTCAAACGACCGAGACGCGATCGCGGTCTGAGGATACTCGCCGGATGCTGCAAACTCTGTGGGATGGCGAACAGGCGGTGTTGTCGTCTCCCGACGCGATCGATGGTGTTGGACATCGCGTGGTTCATGGCGGGCAAGACTATCGCCAGAGTGTGCGGATTACTGCGCAGGTGAAAGCGGCTATCGAACGTCTGAAAAGCCTAGCCCCGTCCCACAATCCGGCCAATTTGGATGGTATTTTGGCGATTGAACAAGTCCTGGGCGATCGCCTGCCGCAAGTCGCCGTGTTTGATACTGCCTTTCATAGCCAAATTCCGCCTGCTGCCGCCACGTATCCCGTTCCCCACCAGTGGACAGAACAAGGGATTCGCCGCTATGGTTTTCATGGCATTAGCCATCAGTATTGCAGTCAGCGAGCTGCCCAACTGCTGGGCAACCCCCTTAACGATCTCCGCCTCATTACCTGTCATCTGGGCAATGGCGCATCCCTAGCTGCCGTGCGTCATGGACATAGCATCGACACGACGATGGGATTCACGCCCCTGGAGGGGTTGATGATGGGCAGTCGATGCGGCTCAATTGATCCGGGTATTATCATTCATCGGCTGCGCCAGCAGGATTGTACGGTGGATGAACTAGATGCCATATTGAACAAACAATCGGGTTTACTGGGCGTATCGGCAATCTCATCAGATTTGCGGGAAATCTTGGAGGCGATCGCCGCTGGCCATGCCCAAGCTCAACTTGCATTTGATATGTACATCCATCGACTGCGATCGCACCTCGGCTCGATGTGGATGAGTTTGGGCGGTGTGGATGCGCTTGTCTTTACTGCCGGGGTCGGTGAACATTCGCCGCAAATCCGGGCGGCCGCCTGTGATGGGCTGGAATTTTTGGGGGTTAAGCTGGATGGCGATCGCAATCAGTCCAATCCCGTCGATACCGACATTGCACACCCTGATTCAGCGGTGCGGATTTTAGTGATCCATACCCAAGAAGACTGGGCGATCGCCCAAGACTGCTGGCGCATCCTCACGGCCGATTAAAAGCCAGCCGAATTTAGCGCGTAGTGCAAACCCAGCGGGTAATAGCGCAGTCTGACGCATACTGACCGCAGCCCTGCAATGCGTAGGATTCAGCAATTCGCTGAGTAGCCCCCCAGCCAGAACCATAATCGCGGCGGCTAGATTCCGCTAGCGCCCCACAGCCATTGCTAAACCAGACTAGAACAATGCAGTCGCCCGCCGCTGTAAGGCTGTTGCATTCACTCAGGGCACGATTTTCTGCGCCCTGGCGCGAATTGTAATCGTAGGAGTAGCCGTGATTGCCAGAGGAGGGAGAATAGGCGATCGCACCGTAGTAATCCCTCGACCGAGCCGTCGATGGAATCGCTGAAACACCCAGCCCAACCGTAAATAAGGCAACTGCGATCGCAGAACGTTGAAAGAAGCGCATCAAGTAGCTCCTAAATGTGAATGAATCGCCTCCAATATATCCGGTCGTGAAGGGATTGCCCCCAGTAAGCTAATTTATAGCTAAAAAAACACCGCATTCTCATAGAACTACGGCGTTTTGAGTAAGTATGAGCGAAGATGCAGCGCCTATCGACGAATCGGCGTACCGCAGGGGTAGGTAGCCACGGGCGCGCGATCGCCCGCCAGACCCGCCAAATCCGATTTAGACTTGGGCGCACTCATCGACCCATCTGCCAGTTCCTTCGCCGCTTGGTAATCGCGAGTAAGGGCCGCTAATAAGTCAGGACGTTGGTCATACAGCCGCTTGAGCGATCGCGCCGGGCATTGCTGAATCACATAGGAGGTGATGATGGGCAGGGCAATCGTGTTATCGGTGTAGCAAACAATCGTGCTAGGCAGTTCATCCGGATCAACCTTGCCCCAGCTCACAGCTTCGTTCGGCGTTGCGCCCGACAGCCCCCCTGTGTCCGGTCGAGCATCGGTAATTTGCACGAAATAATCGTGTCCGCGCTCCTCTAATCCCAATACTTCATGAATTTGCGGTTGGGTTTGCAGCAGGAAATTTTTGGGACTGCCACCACCAATAATGATGGCGGCACTTTTGCCTTCGATCGCATCATCGCCCGTGTTTCTCGCACCATAGGCGATCGCCGCTGTTTCATTAACATCAATCGACGGATCTAAAATCAGCTTCGAGTCATCCAGCGCGATCGCAGCCACATTCATTCCGATCGAACTATCCCCCGGAGAAGATGTATAAATCGGCACGCCGCACTCGTAGGCTGTAGAGAGGAGCGATCGATGGGTTACGCCCAACTGCGTTTCAATTTCATAGACATAGCGCCCCAACAGGTGATGAAACTCCGCCGTCCCCATTCGTTTTTGAAACGGCTCAGCCCAAAGGATTTGGCGGATAAACGCATCTGTCTCCAGCAGCACATCGTAATCAAATACAATGTCATAAATGCGAATGCGCCCTTCCTGCCGCAGCTTCACATCATCCACAAAAGGATGGCTGGCATAGAGGTTTAGCCCCAGCCCGTAGTGCATATCGTGGTAGAGATTTGCCCCAGTGCTAATGATGTAATCCACAAAGCCGTGGCGCACCAGTGGCGCAAGCACAGAAACCCCAAACCCAGCCGGAGTCATGGCACCGGAGAGGCTTAGCCCAACTGTAACGCCCGCCTGAAGAACGTCTTGGCTCAGCAAATGGCAAATTTCTCGAAGCCGCGCTGAGTTATACGCCGTAAAATAGCCATCCACCAGATCCACCACGTTTAGGTGGGCTGGCATCGGAACCGGGGAAATTTTGCGACTCAGTAGTTGTGACATGACATCCTCCTAAAAGCGGAATGACTTGGACTAACGCGCGAATTGAACCGGCAGATCGGGCCGGCAAACAGGGGCAATAGGTCAAGATAGAAGCCTGAAGAGCCTGAAATCATAGGCGAATAAGACACAACCTGTCTCAGTGCAACGGATCTCAGGACAACGGGTTTCAGGACAACGGGTTTCAG
>CAYSIR010000119.1:6276-12260 GCA_964431105.1 uncultured Leptolyngbya sp.
TCAGGACAACGGGTTTCAGGACAACGGGTTTCAGTGCAACCCGTTTATCCATATCCGTTGGTGTGTATTCAACCGAGCATGAGTAGAGCGCGGGGCAGGCGGTTTGACGGGGGAATTACTCGATGCGATCGCCCAAAACAGGCAATACACTGTTCGGCTGGCTGCTGTTCAGCGCTGTTCGGGAGGACTCAGACTATCTCAGGCGCAGGTAGCCGCAGATTGCGAATTCATCCAAAACCCACAGGAGCAACCGCCGCTCAGGGCTGAGCTTCCTGCATCTTGGAAATTGGTAATTCAGACAGTCCTGCTTGGGCGTTTAACGCTCAGCCGCCCTTGCACGATGACGTGATGCCTGAAACCAATCGCCGATGCTGAAAGGGAGCAACCCAAGCATGGGCCTGACTTCGCCGCGACATCAGCTCTCTGCCCGCTTAGGGCTTGAGTAGGAAAGCAGTGGAATGTTGTCTTTGATGTCTGACCTGAAGTTTCACTCAGGGCACGATCCAGAGGCGACTGGGGGCATGATCCAGAGGCGATCGCTCTGAATGAACGGCTAGTCACCGCCAAAATGGTCAGCGCCCAACCGCTCCTTGACGGCTGAATGTCACCGCATGCGGGTTAGCCGCCCGAACCCTTCACCGCACACCTAAATCGCAACAGCAGCCCTCAAGCGCTGCTCACCGAACATTACCTTGAATGGCTTACCATCGTTTACTGACCGGCTAAACCGTTGTAGCGTCTGAGAACCGGGGAACAGGGCGATCGCTCTACCTCGACACCTGCTCACATCTCAGCGGTTCCTAAGCCGGTCAGATCATACTGGGCGCTTCACACCGATCCACCCACGATAGGGCAGGATCGCACTCTCGCCTACGCTTCAAATTAAGTTCTAAGTACCACAAGGGCCGCCAGGGGTACTCAACCAGCGAAAAACCTTTCAATGGCTTGCAACCTTTCGTAATGCGCGTTGACTCAAATGTAACATTCGTAATTATCAATTGTCCTGTTTCGCTAGGGATAAACGCTCACGAGCGATCGCACGGGTTGGCGTTTTGCGGCCAGCGCTGACCGCACTACTGCATCAAGGCAGGCTCTATTCCAGTCACTCAACGCCACAAGCCAGCACGATGCCCAAACTCACGTTAGAACTTTTACAGGAACAGGAGCATCCCAGTTTCGCCAGCCCTTATCCCCCAGCCTCTTTTCCCCAACGTTAAAGTCCCCCAAAATTGCCATCCATTACGCAAAAGTCGCTAGAGAACCATCTCGTTTTAGAACGTAGGGATAGGAGTTTCAGTGACCTTAGCGAAACGGATAGCCCGGAGAAACGTTTAGGGTGAGTAGCCATATCGATATGTCCCCATTGAAGCCCTAGTCTCAGCATAGGATTTGGACCGATCCCAACGTTGCCCCCGTGCCCTTTATTCATTCCCGGCTTGATCTAGAGATAGCTTTATCAGTTGTTACACTCAGTGATAATCTGGGAAGTGGCGAAAATGATGGCGAGATGGCGATCGCATTCGTTTAAGACAGATTGCCAGCGAAGAAGACCGTCTTCCAGTATTTCAGAGAAAGCTGACACACGATAGGCGTAAACATGGTCACCACAGCAGAAAAGACAAACGTCGGTTACATTACCCGAGTTATTGGCCCCGTTGTAGACGCAAAGTTCCCCTCCGGCGAGCTTCCCAAAATCTACAACGCCATTACCATCAAGGGAACCAACTCGTCCGGGCAGGAGGTGTCGGTCACTTGCGAAGTACAGCAGCTTTTGGGTGATGGACAGATCCGGTCAGTGTCCATGAGTTCAACGGATGGTCTAGTCCGTGGCATGGAAGTAACGGATACCGGCTCCCCCATCAGCGTTCCCGTTGGAACAGCTACCCTTGGCCGTATTTTCAACGTGCTTGGCGAACCTGTAGACAAAAAGGGCCCGGTTGGAACAGACGACACATTACCCATTCACCGTGCAGCCCCTAAGCTGACCGACTTGGAAACGTCGCCGTCTGTCTTTGAGACTGGGATTAAAGTGGTTGATCTGCTCACTCCCTATCGCCGTGGCGGAAAAATTGGTCTGTTCGGCGGTGCGGGTGTGGGTAAGACCGTCATTATGATGGAATTGATCAACAACATTGCCACCCAGCACGGTGGGGTATCGGTCTTTGGTGGCGTGGGTGAGCGCACCCGCGAAGGAAACGATCTTTACAATGAAATGATCGAATCCAACGTTATCAACCCGGACAACCTCAGCGAATCTAAGATTGCCTTGGTCTATGGGCAGATGAATGAACCCCCTGGAGCGCGGATGCGGGTAGGGTTGTCAGCGCTGACGATGGCTGAATATTTCCGTGATGTAAACAAGCAAGACGTGCTGTTGTTTATCGACAATATTTTCCGGTTCGTCCAAGCTGGTGCTGAGGTATCGGCGCTCCTTGGTCGGATGCCGTCTGCGGTGGGATACCAGCCAACCCTTGGTACAGACATGGGGGATTTGCAAGAACGCATTACTTCGACTACTGAAGGGTCGATTACCTCGATTCAAGCCGTTTATGTTCCGGCGGATGACTTGACTGACCCAGCTCCGGCTACTACATTTGCTCACTTGGATGGAACCACTGTTCTGTCTCGTGCTTTGGCCTCAAAAGGAATTTATCCAGCAGTCGATCCATTAAACTCGACTTCAACAATGCTGCAACCGGCGATCGTGGGTGAAGAGCATTACAACACGGCTCGTGCGATTCAGTCTACTCTACAGCGCTACAAAGAATTGCAAGACATCATTGCTATTTTGGGGTTAGATGAGTTGTCTGAAGACGATCGCCTGACGGTAGCACGCGCGCGCAAGATTGAGCGGTTTTTGTCGCAGCCTTTCTTCGTGGCGGAAGTCTTCACGGGTTCGCCAGGTAAGTATGTCAAGCTGGAGGATACCATCAAAGGGTTCCAAATGATTTTGAATGGTGAACTGGATGAACTGCCAGAGCAAGCGTTCTATCTAGTTGGCGACATTGATGAAGCGATCGCAAAAGGAGAGAAGCTCAACGCTCAAGGTTAATTGGAAGGGCAGCGGGGATGGCTTGATAGTCTCCGCTGCTTCGTTTGCATGTATGTCGTCCTATTTTTTCAAATCATCATGGCGTTAACTGTTCGAGTCATCGCACCTGACAAAACGGTCTGGGATGCGGATGCTGAAGAAGTCATTTTGCCAAGCACTACGGGGCAACTCGGTATTTTGTCGGGGCACGCGCCGCTGCTGACGGCTTTGGATACTGGCGTAATGCGAGTCCGGGCTGACAAAGACTGGGCTGCGATCGCTCTCATGGGCGGGTTTGCAGAAGTTGAGAATAATGAAGTCACCATCTTGGTTAATAGTGCCGAGCGCGGTGAGTTAATTGATCTTGAAGAAGCCCGCGCTACGCTTTCAGACGCCGAGGATCGGGCCAAGCAGGTTGCCGCTGGCAGCAACCGTCAGGAACAAATTCAAGCGAAGCAGGCGTTGAGCCGGGCACGGGCGCGGCTACAAGCTGCTAGCGGTGTATCGCAGCCGTCGTAGCATTGATTATCGGGTTTTGAATGGGCGATCGCCCGTGACCTGTCGTGGAGTGTTGAAGACAGTTGTCATTCAGCAGGACTCAGGTCAGCATGGCTCGGATTAGCCCTGATTAGCCCGGTCAGAAAGGTCAGAAAGGTCAAACAGAAAAGCGAGGCGATCGCCTCGCTTTTTGTATGGAATTGGCTACGATAAGCCCCGTAGCGGTAGTTAAGTGATTGCGAGAGCAGGCTAGCGCTTGAGCAGAATTTAGAGCAACTGAGAATCTTAGAACTCGCTCAGACGCAGTTCGTAGCGGTAACTACCCGTTGAGCTACCCACAAAATCGCCAATCCAAAGATAGTACGTTCCAGCCGGCCAGTAACCCGAAATTTCAGGCATCAATCCATTCACATCATCCGAACAAAAACGACCATCCGGCCCTTCAAGGAGCAGGGTTACGTCTCCGCTGGACTCAACCGACGCCCGCAGGAAGTTAAAGGGACTGGTTAGGGTGACGACGTGATCGGGCGCATTCGCCTGATCGACATATCCACAGTCCGGGGTCGGACGACTGCCGCCAGAAAGCCCCGTGCCAATCTGTGGATCAGGAGTAAACCCAGGGCTGAGCGTAAAGGGTTGATAGTCCTGCGCGCGGGCAGGCTGAACAACAGTGGCGATCGCCCCTGTCGTCATGGCACAGGTTGCCAACACTACAGCCGAACGTTGAAAAATAGTCATACGTTACCACCTCGTAAATACATCAGGTAAGTTAGCTAGAATGTGGGGCTATTGTTCAATCCGTTAATCAAAAGATGGGATGCTAATGAAGCTCTGAGACGCTGATAATGGATGGGGCAGAACCTGTACATTCAGGGAACAGGCCCAACAGTCATCTTTGCTATCAGTTCTCTATTTTCCATCGGCAAAGCGGCTGTGGTTCGATGATCGTAATGACGATCTTAATGTCGAGCCTTTCAACCCTCACTGCTACGGTTCCGACGGCACTTAGATGGGCAATTCAAGCAGCGGGAAACAGCGCCCATCTATCTTGGTAGGTGTTCATGTGTCGTCAATAATGTAGGGTGCATGGGGAGCGCATTGCCTGACGGTCAGTCGTTAAAGACTACAGGGGGCAGGTTTAGTGTTCCCTAAAGTTATAAAAGTTACACATTAGGGGCAGTTTGGCGGCAAGAGATGGCTGCACAACTGGAATGCACGGCTGCGATTAGCCCTGTATTCCCCTGCGATCGCCCCCTATGCTGTCTACGCCATCACCATGCCGCCATCAACATTGAGAGTTTGCCCAGTGATATAAGCAGCGGCTGGGTCTGCGGCCAAAAATCGAACGGCTCCGGCGACTTCGTCCGGTTGCCCATAGCGACCCAGTGGAATAAATTTCAAAATCTCATCGGATTTGAGGTCATGGGTCATATCGGTTGCAATAAATCCAGGAGCGATCGCATTGACCGTAATGCCACGGCTGGCCATTTCCTTGGCGATGGTTTTTGTAAAGCCAATGACCCCCGCCTTTGCTGCACTGTAATTCGCCTGTCCAGGATTGCCCATTTGCCCAGAGACAGAGGCAATGTTGATGATGCGCCCCGATCGCTGCTTTAGCATCCCTTTGCTCACCGCACGAGTGCAGAGAAAAACGCCTGTTAAGTTGAGGTCGATGACGGACTGCCAATCGTCCGGCTTCATGCGCAACAGCAGGCTATCGCGGGTAATACCAGCATTGTTGACCAATACATCAATGCGCCCATACTGTTCAATCACCGTGGTCATCAAGGTGTTTACTTGCTCTGCCTGAGCAACATCTGCTTGGAGGGCGATCGCCTGTCCTCCCGTAGCTTTAATCTTCTCAACCACTTCATCAGCCGCTTGGCTCGACCGGGCATAATTCACAACGATCGTTGCCCCTTCTTCAGCTAACGCGAGGGCGATCGCTCGTCCGATGCCACGGGATGCCCCAGTAATCACAGCGACCTGATCCTGAAGCCGGGAAGATGCGCTCATAAAATTTACCTTGCTGTATCCTGTTACATCAACTTGGCTGTCTCCAACCGAACATGACGATTACATCAAACGGTAGCGATCGGCGGCTCATCTTTAAAGCCGCATTCCGCCGCCGTCGGTGCATCAGTCACAACTAAGGTATTTTACGGCGTTGTGGGGACAGATGCGCCCCATCCAGTCTGGACTCAAGCGCCAACTCAGGAATGCTGAGCGCACCGGGTTGATGATAGTTATCTTCAGTTTCGTTACAAATTGCTGTAGACTGACCGCCATTGGGGGTATCAATTGTTCCGTCACCTGAAAAATGCACCTGTGTCAGATATCTGCGATCGCACCTGCAATTCAGGATCATCACCATGTCCGTTTCTCATCCTGCCAACGCGCAAGCCCGATTCAAAAGGGAGCATGTCACGTTTGCAAATCCTTGTATTGCCCTCAT
>CAYSIR010000120.1:0-12248 GCA_964431105.1 uncultured Leptolyngbya sp.
GACCTGACCCTTCCGGCAATCAGCAAAATGGGGTAGTGGTATTCATATCAGGATTTTGGGTGGTGCATTGCCCCCCCCCCAAAATCCTCACCAATACTATCCATCACGCAGATCTCGCTGAAGCCCGCATTCCTCAGTTCAAAAATAAGGACTCTGAGTGACCGCTAGAAGGGTTGTGAGGCAAAAGGTCTGGCGACTTTTGCGTAATGCATAGACCAATAGAGGACTACCCAAAATGGCTACTGCCATAAGTGTTGAAGTTGGAGTGTGTGAAGGGATTTAGTCTGCGATCGCCCAACTATCCGGCTTGCATGAGTGATGGGTTGAAAAACAGATTGGCGTTCATTCTTCGTAGCCCAACGCATCGCTTATGCAACTTCTCTACAATGCGCTCATGCATACCCGTCCGGCGATTTTAGCTAGCCGCTTGAAACAGCTCTTTAGAATTCAGCGATCGCCTGTTGAAACTGCCTACGGCACGTTTTGGATTGACCCTGTTTCCAACTTTGGCCGTGCCATTCGTACCCACGGGCATTATGAACCTGACATGATGGCAACGGTTGCGCAACTGCTGCAAGAGGGCGATACCTTCCTCGACATTGGCGGCAATGAAGGCTACTTCTCAGTTCTGGCTGCCCAGCATGTGGGGGATTCTGGACGGGTGATTTGTATCGAACCCCAGAGTCGTCTTCAGCCGGTTCTGTCGCGCCATGTGGCGGAGAATGCGGCCGATACGATTGAGGTTATTCAGGTTGCGATCGCGGATCAGGTCGGTATGGCAACCCTCTCGCTGTCGCCAGACATCAACACCGGCAGCAGTGGACTGTTCCGCACAACCGCCTACGCCACCCCAGTCGAGTCAGTTCCCCAAACGACCCTAGAGCAGCTATTTGATGACTTAAACCTCAGCCGCGTCACATTGATGAAAATAGATGTGGAAGGCTTTGAATATGAAGTGATTATGGGCGGAACAGCCATTTTGCAGCAGGATTGCATTGAAAACATCGCGCTCGAACTGCATCCAAGCATCTTGCAGCAACGCGGTAAATCAGACGCTGAAATTATTGCCAAGCTTGAAGACTGCGGCTACCGTGTGAACCCGAATTGCGCCACGCTGGTGTTCACCAAAACCTGATTGCTTAGCTGTCCCACAAAAATCCCTAAGCTTCCTGCCGAGTGCGATGAACGCCGCTGCACTGGACGCGGAAACTGTGGACGAAATTTTCGACCAGGGACGAACAGCCCTGGCAGCTTCCAGCGATTTCGCCCCGCCAATGCTTGACTATGAGGATGCTGCACGCTTTCTCGTACACTTCAGACCGCCCTAACCTAAAGAAAAAGGTGGAATCTGGGCAGTTTTACGACAATATCCCTGACAATTTTGACAGTTCTATCTGGGAGCAGCTTTAAGCGGTTGGGTGACGATCGCCCTTCGAGGGGTTGGCATAGTTACGCTATATCAACGATGTGGGGCAGTCGAGAATGGACGTTTTGCCAACGGTCGGCCAACAGTTTGCATTAGAAGTGATGAAACTGCGATCGCGGCTGTCATCGCGTCGTGCTGTTTAGAGTCATCGCCAATTCAGAGAGTTGTTCCCTCAGCATGGTACAGTCATCGGGTTACCAGCCGTAAGATTATGCATTGGACTAATCTTTTTGAGGCACATCATCAAGCCCGATTAGCGGTCGGTTCAGCTAAGCCAAGTACGGCAGTATTGAAATTCAGTAGGGTTGCTGAGTATGTACGAAAAAATTACCCCTCCCACAACAGGCGATCGCATCACCTTCAAAGCGGGTGAACCGATTGTGCCGGATAATCCCATCATTCCTTTCATTCGTGGAGATGGGACTGGTGTTGACATTTGGCCAGCATCCCAAAAAGTATTTGATGCCGCTGTTGAAACAGCCTATGGCGGTCAGCGCAAAATTGAATGGTTTCGGGTCTATGCCGGTGATGAAGCCTGTGATGTGTATGGAACCTATCAATATTTACCGGAAGATACCCTCACCGCCATTCGCGAATATGGAATTGCCATCAAGGGCCCGTTGACAACGCCCATCGGCGGCGGTATTCGATCGCTCAATGTAGCATTGCGCCAGATCAATGACCTTTATGCTTGTGTGCGTCCTTGTAAGTTTTATCCGGGTACGCCCTCCCCTCACAAAAGCCCTGAAAAGCTGGATGTGATTGTTTATCGGGAAAATACTGAAGATATTTATCTCGGTATTGAATGGAAGCAAGGCACTGAAATTGGCGATCGCCTCATCAAAATTCTCAACGAAGAACTGATCCCAGCTACGCCCGAACACGGCAATAAAAAAATCCGTCTTGATTCTGGAATTGGCATCAAGCCCATCAGTAAAACTGGTTCCCAGCGGCTAGTCCGTCGCGCCATTCGCCATGCCCTGCGCCTACCCAAAGAAAAGCAGCAGGTAACGTTGGTGCATAAGGGCAACATCATGAAGTATACCGAGGGGGCATTCCGAGACTGGGGCTATGAGCTAGCTACTACTGAATTTCGAGCGGAATGCGTGACGGAGCGGGAGTCATGGATTCTTGGCAATAAGGAAGCCGATCCTGACATCAGCATTGAAGACAATGCCCGCAAAGTGGAACCGGGATACGATGCGTTGACTCCAGAAAAGAAAGAAGATGCATGTAATGAGGTGAAAGCCGTACTGGAAACGATTTGGGATAGCCACGGTGATGGCAAATGGAAAGAAAAGATCATGGTGAACGATCGCATTGCCGATAGCATTTTCCAACAAGTCCAAACTCGCCCGGATGAATATTCCATTTTGGCAACGATGAACCTAAATGGCGATTACTTATCTGATGCGGCAGCGGCGATCGTCGGTGGACTGGGCATGGGGCCAGGTGCCAACATTGGCGATACCTGCGCTATCTTTGAAGCCACCCACGGCACCGCACCCAAACACGCTGGACTCGATCGCATCAATCCTGGTTCGGTCATCTTATCTGGTGTAATGATGTTTGAATACATGGGCTGGCAAGAAGCGGCTGACTTGATTAAGAAAGGCATTGGCGCAGCAATTTCCAACCGCGAAGTCACCTATGACCTCGCCCGCATGATGGACCCGCCGGTGAAGCCGCCGTTAAAATGCTCGGAGTTCGCCCAGGCAATCATCAATCATTTTGATTAGTCGTGAAGTCATGTAAGCGTCTGGGCATCTATTTTTGTATTTTTGAAGGATACGTTAGCCCAATGCATCAACGCTCAGTTGAATGGTGCGGGATGGACTGAACTGTATCTTATTCCCAGCCTTCGCTAAGTATCGATTCATTAAAAAGCCTGTACCTGAAACTGCTCAGGGGACAGGCTTTATTTTATCTTGAACGGGCGATCGCACTTTCCGAGTGATGCGCCAAACTTAGGACAGGGCTTCGTCAGCGTAGTCCTGAATTGCCTTCACTTCTAGCGGTTGGGATTGCAGGGCCCGAATGGCGCTGGCGGTGGCTTTGGCTCCGGCAATAGTTGTAACGATGGGCACTTTGTAGGCGAGGGCGGTGCGACGGATGGCGCGATCGTCAATCTGGGCGGTTGCCCCAATCGGGGTATTCACGACAAGCTGGATTTGGTGGTTTTTGATAAAGTCGCCAACGTGGGGACGACCTTCGTGCAGCTTCAGCACCAGATCGGCCGCAACGCTGTTTTCTTCTAGGGTTTGTTGGGTTCCAGATGTGGCGATTAGGGTGAAGCTGAGGTCGATTAACGCTTTGGCGATTGGGATGGCGGCTTGTTTATCGCGATCGTTCATTGACATAAAGATGGTTCCCGCCAACGGAAGGCGCTGACCGGCGGCCAGTGCTGCCTTAGCAAAGGCTTTACCGAAGTCGGTATCAATGCCCATCACCTCCCCGGTCGATCGCATTTCTGGGCCAAGGATAGTGTCGCTGCCGGCAAATTTCTCGAAGGGGAATACCGCTTCTTTGACCGCAATGTGCGTTGGGATGACTTCTTCAGTGAAGCCGATGTCTTCCAATGTTTCACCCGACATAACCCGCACCGCAATCTTGGCCAGCGGAATCCCGATCGCTTTTGAGACGAAGGGAACGGTTCGCGAGGCGCGGGGGTTGGCTTCCAGAATGTAAACCTGCTCGCCCTGCACTGCAAACTGAATGTTCATCAAGCCAATCACGTTGAGGGCTTTAGCAAGCTTTTCAGTCCAGATACGAATAGTGGTCAGCACTGCATCCGACAAAGAAATAGTGGGAATGGAGCAAGCCGAGTCACCGGAGTGAATCCCGGCCTGCTCAATGTGTTCCATGATGCCGCCAATCACGACCCGCCCGGTTTTATCGGCGATCGCATCCACATCCACCTCGATGGCATCTTCCAAAAACTTATCGATCAAAATCGGGTGATCCGGTTCCACCTGGACAGCATAGGTCATGTAGCGTTCTAGTTCCGAATCGGAGTAGACGATTTCCATCGCTCGTCCACCCAAGACATAGCTAGGGCGCACCACTACTGGATAGTTGATTCTCTTGGCGATGCGCAGCGATTCATCATAGCTGCGGGCAATACCGTTGGGAGGCTGCTTGATGTCTAGGGTGTTGAGAATTTTCTCAAACCGTTCTCGGTCTTCGGCGATGTCGATGGAATCGGGCGATGTGCCCCAAATCTGGGTTTGCACTGGGCAATCTTCGGCATTGAGGTACTCTTGCAGCGGCATGGCCAACTTCAGCGGAGTCTGTCCGCCAAACTGAATGATGATGCCTACTGGGTTTTCGGCTTCAATGATGTTCAGCACGTCTTCGCGGGTCAGCGGCTCAAAGTAGAGGCGATCGCTGGTGTCATAGTCGGTCGAAACGGTTTCTGGGTTGGAGTTGACCATGATGGTCTCAAAGTCTTCGGCTTGCAGCGCATAGGAAGCATGGCAGCAGCAATAGTCAAACTCGATGCCCTGACCGATGCGGTTTGGCCCGCTACCCAAAATCATGACCTTGCGGCGATCCGATGCCAGCACTTCTGACTCCACCACAGGCGCAATGGGGCTATCGGCTTGGCTATTGGCAAAGGATGAAATGGGCGATTCGTAGGTGGAATAGTAGTAGGGGGTGAGCGCTTCAAACTCGGCAGCGCAGGTGTCCACGGTTTTGTAGACCGGCAGCACGCCCAGTTCTTTGCGGCGACTGCGAACGGCTGCTTCGGTCGTTTGGGTGGCGTAGGCAATTTGGCGATCGCTGAATCCTTGGGCTTTGACGTAGCGCAGCTTGTCCGCTGTCATATCGGCCAGCGGGCTGCGCCGCAGCAGTTTAGCGGTTTCCAGCAGTGCCGCAAATTTATCGAGAAACCAGGGATCAATGCCGGTCAGTTCATAGATTTCCTCAACGGTCATACCCAGCTTCATGGCATGGCGCACTGAGAAAATTCGTTCAGGATTTGGTGTTCGTAGCTTTGTCCGAATCTGCTGCAAGCTTGGTAGTTTGTCGGCGCGATCGCAACCCCAGCCAAACCGCCCTGTTTCTAGCGATCGCAGCGCTTTTTGAAAGGATTCTTGGAACGTGCGCCCAATCGCCATCGCTTCCCCAACCGATTTCATTTGCGTCGTGAGTACAGGGGTTGAACTGGGGAACTTCTCGAAGGCAAAGCGCGGAATTTTGGTCACCACATAATCAATAGTCGGTTCAAAGCTAGCTGGCGTTTTTTGGGTGATGTCGTTGGGAATTTCGTCGAGGGTGTAGCCCACAGCCAACTTCGCCGCAAACTTGGCGATCGGGAACCCGGTAGCCTTCGAGGCCAGGGCCGAACTGCGGGACACGCGGGGGTTCATTTCAATAACAATCACATCCCCCGTCATCGGATTCACCGCAAACTGAATATT
Source organism: uncultured Leptolyngbya sp. (assembly GCA_964431105.1). Classification (GTDB taxonomy): domain Bacteria; phylum Cyanobacteriota; class Cyanobacteriia; order RECH01; family RECH01; genus RECH01. The sequence goes on from CAYSIR010000120.1 coordinate 5,851, forward strand.
GGAGCCGCCTGTTTCAACGCCGATTTCGCGAATAATTTTAATCGACGCATCCCGCAGCCGTTGGTATTCTTTATCCGTCAGAGTTTGGGCTGGCGCAACGGTGATGGAATCGCCCGTGTGAACGCCCATCGGGTCAATGTTTTCAATGGAGCAGATAATCACCACGTTGTCGGCTAGATCGCGCATGACTTCTAGCTCATATTCCTTCCAGCCGAGCAGCGATTGTTCGACTAAAATCTGGGATACCGGGCTAGCGTCCAACCCTGACTGGGCAATTTCTTCAAATTCTTCTGGGTTGTAGGCAATGCCGCCGCCGCTGCCGCCGAGGGTGTAAGCCGGACGGATAATCAGCGGATAGGTGCCAATTTGGATGGCGATCGCCCGTGCTTCGTCCATCGTTTCAGCCAGCCCCGACGGACAGACGCCTACCCCAATTTTCTCCATCGCTGCTTTGAACAGCTTGCGGTCCTCTGCCTTTTCGATCGCAGGCAGCTTTGCACCAATCAGTTCAACCCCATACTTGTCCAGAGCGCCACTTTTGGCGAGAGACACCGCTAGGTTTAGCGCCGTTTGCCCGCCCATAGTTGGCAGCAATGCATCGGGACGCTCCTTTTCAATTACCTTTTCCAGAATTTCTGGCGTGAGTGGCTCAATATAGGTGCGATCGGCAGTTTCAGGATCGGTCATGATGGTGGCAGGATTGGAGTTAACCAGCACCACTTCATAGCCTTCCTCCCGCAGCGCTTTGCAAGCCTGGGTTCCAGAATAATCAAATTCACAGGCTTGACCGATCACAATCGGGCCGGAACCTACAATCAAAATTTTGCGAAGATCATCACGACGAGGCATAGCGTCACCAATGGAGTCACGTTGAACTTGAATGCCATTCACTTCCGCTGGCTGGCCACCCCTGGTTGGAGGGCATGACAACGTAAGCAATGGCCCAATTATTTTAGAGGTATTCTGATCCGCAAAGGTGATGACGCACCGAGTGATTTAATGCGGTTCGATTAACGTTTGATGACGTAGGCTGGATTCGTCCAACAAAAACACGCTGAACAAGGGGCGCTCAACGTGCTTGTGGGTTTGGTATGGAAGTAGGATAAGGCAGTTAGGTCGAAGGGCGATCGCTGTAATGTTGCTGAATCACCGTATTGCCATTGGCTTTTTGAGGATAGAGGAACCGCTCCACGCGATCGGCAATTTTTTCAACATCCAGCCGGTTGAAGCTGGCAGCAAGGCGATGATAGCGACCGGCTGCTAGCCCTAGCACCACTTCATATAATTCTCCATCCCGCCCGGTGGGGCGAACGAGGACGCCTTCGATGTCGCCCAGCACGCCCGCATACTGACGAGTTCTAAATAAGTAGCGCTGGCGATACCGTAGCTGATTATGCTGGCGATCGATTTCAAGGGTTTCGAGGCAGACGACCCGTATCAGCATGGCGATCGCTACGGTGGGGAAGAGCAACAGCAGCGGCAAGCCAAAATAGATCAACTCCGAATGCCGAGTGTCTTGTTCGATGACCAGATTTGGGGTGCTAGATGCCAGGAAGAAGTCAATCTGTTCAGCGACTTCGGTGTGGTTGTGAGTGAGATGCGTTTCGACGGAATAGCTGTCGCGGGAGAGCAGCAGTTGGGATCGCTGATCTAGAGAGCCGTCAGCGCCTTGGCTGTAGTATGTGTCTACTTTTGTGCCGGTAATGGCACCGAATGGTCGGCGTTGCTCCTCTAGCAATCCTAGAAAGCGCGATCGCGTTTCTTCACAAAGCACTTGGGTTTCAGCCCGTTGGCATGACAATCGCACCACTCCAGCGTTGCTGATAATCAAACCGGCTAACACAAGGGGAATGCCGCCAATCAAGCCGGCCCAGCCCATGAGCGATGTGAAGCTAGATAATCCTTCTTTCAAAACCAGGCGAGTATGGGTTTGCTCAGTAATTTTCATGGCGGTGCTTAGATGGTTTGCCACGCTTCCGCAATCTGTCAACGGGTAAGCAAAGCGGCTGATGTATGGCTCTATGGTAGCGATCGCTGCCGGAATAGCCGATGCGGAGAAACGCGGATCATCCTTCGGCTAAGCCATTTATGCAACATCACTGGGCACAAACAAAACAGTACTATTACGGAGCCATTGCAAAGAGATATATCGCAATCCAAACTGAGCTACAAATTGGGTGAATGCAGATGGGCATTCTCGGGCCGCAAAGGGCTTCACCACGGGCGATCGCTACCGTAGCCCTAACCACGAAAAGAAATCTTGCCGCGTCAGCAGTTCCAAAATCAGTAATGCCACAAACCCAATCATGGCAAAGCGACCGTTAATTTGTTCAGCATAGGCCGTCCAGCCAAACGCAGGCGTTAGTGCAGTCGTTTCTGCGGTTTTAGAATCTGTGGATTCGGAAGCAGAACGGGCAGGGGACTGATCGGATGTGGGTTCATCCGGTGTGACTGGGGTATCCGGTTGCTCTGTCATGGGCGACCTCGTTCAAGTTCAGCGCGAAAACATAATCACGAAGCAGTGTAACTCAAGTCAGCGATAGGCCGTTAGCCTAATTAGGTGCGATCGCTCGGTGAGTCGGTTGGCTCGCTAGACTTCACAGCATAGACCGATTCAATCAGCGCTTTCACCTGCTTGCGCCCCTCAGAGGCATCAAAGGTCAGCGGAAACTTTCCGCTTGCCAGCATTCGCAGCCCTAGCGGGCCCAGGCTTAAAATGCCACGCCAGTCGCGGAAGGAGTTGCCCACCACGCGCAGCCCAAATTTGCGCTCATCAATCCAGCCGCCCTGTTTAACCAAATCAACCAAGACTTTTCGGTGACGGACGGAGCGACTATCTTGAGCGGTCTTGCGATCGAGGATTTGGCGTTTGATGCGGCCAATCTGATCCATCGGGGCCACGTCCATCGGACAGACGCTATTGCAATATTGACAGCGGGTACAGCCCCAAACGCCTTGGTTGCCGGTGTTGTATTGCTCCAGCCGTGCTTCGGTTTGGTCATCGCGGGTATCCATCACCATGCGGGCCGCTTTGGCTAGGGCGTGGGGGCCCACAAAATTCGGGTTCACTTCCAGGGCGTTGCATTCGGAATAGCACGCGCCGCAGAGGATACAGTTACCATTTTGGTTGAGGCGATCGCGCTCGTCCGGTGTTTGCAAAAACTCGCGTTCGGGCACTTGGCGGCTGGTGGTGCTGACGTAGGGATCGACCGCTTCTAGGTTGTTCCAAAACGGCTGCATATCTACAATCAAGTCTTTGATGACGGGTAAGTTCCCCATAGGGGCGATCGTGATAGTGGATGGCGCATCTCCATCTGTTCCTGTATCTGTATGAACCTTGGTCAGCCGTGCCAATTCACTACCCACATTTTCTTTGCAGGCCAGCGCCGATCGCCCGTTAATCCGCATACTGCAACTGCCGCAAATCGTATTCCGGCAGTTTTTCCGAAAGGCCAGCGTCCCATCCTGTTCCCACTTGATGCGATTGAGACAGTCAAGAATCGTGATGCCGGGATCGACATCGAGGGTAAAGTCCTGGAATTGCGGCGAGGCATCTGACCCCTGGCGGAGAATATGAAACTGAACGTGCATGGTGTGATTAACCTATCGGTTGAAGCGTTGAGATTGAGTTTGTTTGCTGCGATTGCGCAACCCGTTTCTACCCTAAACTGCGATCGCCTGGAGAGGTTCAAATTCTCACGAAAACTCAACGTTTGGTGGAATAGTCTTCTATTGGTCAGGATTTTGGGTCGTGTGGGCAACGCCCACACGACCCAAAATCCTGACATGAATACCCCCACCGTTTGGTGGCAGTCTATGTTCCTAAAAATGATTATAAAAAAGGCTGAGCGCCATGCCCAGCCTTCAGAAACCTATTGATTTAGAACTGACTTAGAACTGATTTAGAGCCATCAGACGAGCTTTAAATCTGGATATTCGGTCAATACCTCTTCTGCCGAAAGGGTGTCAGCGTCGGCTTGGGGAGTCCACAACACTTCCAACGCTACCAAATCATCCGCCGCGATCGCCCCTAATTGACTCAGGGCACGGCGCAGATCTTGAGTGCTGCTAACATCGGGCAGATTCAGCTTGCCTTGGCTAGCCGCCAGCAGCGTCACCACAATATATTCACCCGGTTGATCGGGCAGCTTGGCGCTATCAATTTCGCCAGTTGAATTGAGGGAGCGGCGATCGCTAGCCTGGCGCAGTTGATTATTTACATTCGACAGCGTTTCTTCACTGAACTTGCTGCGTTCCGTCAGTGCCAATCGGTTGAATTGCAGTTCAGCCGAATCCATCCGGGCTTGCTGAGATGAGGTATTGGCATAAACCCAATATTCGGGATGGCGCAACAGCGATAGCGTTGTTTCTTGCAAGACTTGGGACAGACCCGCCGAGGAACCCGTGTCGGCGGCTTCGGCAATCCTATTTAGATCCTGTTGCAGGGTGCGGGCATCGGCTAACAAACCCACCTGAAGCTTCGAGATGGAAACGTTGGGGTTGTAGGTCTCTTCTACGGTGCGTTCGTCCTGCGATCGCCGCAGGGTAGACATCAGGAAGTTCGCGACTGTAATAACCAGGAAAATGCTAAACAATCCGCCAAAACCGCCGCCGAAGCCGAAGAACGGCAAAATGAAGGGGAAGCCAAACCCGCCGCCACCGGCATAGCCACCGCCAGGAGCCGTCCGGGTGGGTGGGGTGTAGGTACGGCTAGGCATCCGACGGAAGCTGCCGCCGCCAATGCGACCACCACGGGCCGCTAGGGCGCTGTCCGCGTAGCTAAAGACGATCGCGATGACTAAAGCGATCGCGAGCAGTGGTTTCAAAAATGCCCGAATACGGGTAAATCGTGTGTTATTCATATCAAAAGTTGAGGTGTTCGTGCGAACGACGGGCTAGAACCGCGATCGCCAGAAATCTAAACAACATTCCTTGAAGCTTGCCGACCAGTTCAGTCGTGGAACGTGTGTTGGGTTATCAGCGATCGCTTACATTACTTATACTGTAACGGGTTTGCTACCCAACGGAAATTTCGCTTAAGACGGATTTTATGGCGCAATTTCCGAACGTTTTATATGATTTCACCCTAGCTCGCCAATTGCCGCCATCAGCCGCCGCCCACAATGGTCACAATTTCGAGGCGATCGCCCTCCGTCATCATCGTCTGTTCCCAGAACTGACGATGCAGAATTTCGCCATTGTATTCCACCGCCACCAGTCGCGGATTCAGACCCATTTGTTCTAAAAAGCTGGGTAGGGGAGTATTTGGGGCACAGATGTGGCGATCGCCATTCACCTGAAGCGTAACCGTTGGGTTTACCATGACACCGATCCGAACTGCTCAACGGGTATTTATTGTATCGGGTTGTTCGATGTCTCTGATTGGTCTGTGGCAAATTAAATCTCCGTCACCTAATGTGCCGGTAGCTTATCGATGCATATTTAGATTTTTTCCTGAAAAATCCCAAACTCGATTTGGGGCTAGGATGCAGTCATCACTCCGATTTGAAAATCTGGAGTAAGTCTTGGAGATTGATTTCATTCCAATGTATTTCAACGGCACTCTCAATTCTTAATTCACCTTCCTGCAACGTTAGATTTAAGGCTGAATTACTCTCAAGATTTTGAATCAGCAGATCCAAGATTCGCAGTTGACTATTAGGAAAATTGTAATAAACCCTTTCACCATCAATTCTTACCCCTGCTGGTAATGCATGATTGGGAAGATTGCCTCCTAGAAATATTTTCCAACCCGCAATCAATGTTCTGTAAATGATCCGATCCGAGTCAATCTGAGGCTTGCTTAATAACCTTAGCTGTCCTTCAATTCCATCATCCGTTAACAGAATTTTCTCAGGAGAGAAGTGAACGTTAACCTTGATCGCTTCATGTTCGATTACAGCAATTAACCCCTCTTTTGGGTCTGGCTCTAAACTCGTTAGTTTCTCTACCTTGGAAACCGCCTGTTGACAAAGAAGCAATACAGCTTTGGGTTTTAATATAATTACCTTCGATGGTGAATCAATCGCGATGTAATCCTTTAGGTAATTTTGTAACAACTGACCAGAATTTTGAACTGCTTTTTTCAGTAGGCTAAAGGGCTTCATGGGGGTAAAATTTTACTTGAATAAAATTGTAGGGCAGGCGATGCCCACAAGGTATGACGTAGCTGAGATTCTAGCAGCCTTATTCATTGCAGCGAATCAGCGTCTAAACCTCTTGTTGATCGAGTCATCCTCTCCAATCCACACAAGTATGATGATTTTTGTAAAGACGAAGACCTGTTTCTCCTTCGGTTGACTGGGGTTATTCCCTTAATGAACCTGAATGAACCTGACTTGCCTTCAACATTTGCATTCGATTGAGTTGCGACACAAAATATTGCGTGATGAGCGTTG
>CAYSIR010000121.1:0-12152 GCA_964431105.1 uncultured Leptolyngbya sp.
TACTCAGAATCCTCATTTTGGAACCAAGGAATGCGGGTTTCAGCAAGATCTGCGTAATGGATAGCCTAGTGGATGGGGGGTGGGGCGATCGCCTCATCGCCGATGCCAACGGGGTGCGGTATGAATAGCGCCCTAGCCCAGCAAGGCATTGCCCAACCCTAGCGTTACGCCTTCCGGCGCAAACAGCAGCACCCAGATCGGCAATGTTAGCAAGAGTCCTACCGTTCCCACGGCCAGGCAGGTCACGGTGAGTTGGCGATCAAGTTCATAGGCTTCCGCAATTACCAACGTGGCAAACGCAGGCGGCATCGCCATTTGCAGCACAATGGCTAGGTGAGGTAGACCCGTCACGCCAAATAACCGCAGCACAATCCCAAACACCAGCGGAATCATGAGCATTTTGATACAGAGCGGCACGCTAGCCCTACGCAGATTTTTCCAGGAATTGAGCTGGCTCAGCCGCATTCCCATCAATAGCAAGGCCGTGACTAGCATGAGCCACGCCCCGACCAACAGCCCTCGTTCGACAGGCGCAACAAAGGTAATGTTGCGGCAGAGCAAGCCTAGGGTGAATGCCCACAGGGCTGGGTTCCGAAACAGGGCGATCGCCAACTGCCAGCGCCCCTGTTCCGCCGTCCCAAACCGTGCGGCTAGCAATACGCCCAGACCGTATGCACCCAGAGTGCTGCCCAGGGTATCGTAGAAAATAGCCCAACTGAAGTATTGGGGGCCCACCAATGCTAGCGCCACCGGATAGCCCAGGTAGCCGGTGTTGCCAAGCATGGCGGCTAGCATAAAACTCCCTTTGCTGGGGTTAGTATTTGGCGTGAAGCGATCGCCCCCGCGCCGTTGATGCAGCACAATCCACAGCCACGTCAGCCCGGCACTACAGAGCAATGCCGTCCACGCCACCACCGGAGCTAACCACACCGAGGCCGACAAATCCGCCTGGCGCATGAAGCCAAAAATGCTGAGCGGAACGCCAACCCAAAACAAAAATTTGCCCAGGGCATGGGGAATTCGTTTGGGCAAGTATCGTCCCAGAAGAATGCCTAGCCCTACCACCAGCACAAGCTGGGCATATAACCGAGCAAGACTGAAAATTAAATCGGACATAACTGGGGGCAACCTGAATGAGTACAACAGCCTGCTGCACGCGCCACCCTTTCCAGAAGTGATACTGGTGCATCTCAGCGCTGCCATTCAGTCTACGATCTTGCTGAACGGGTGATTCGTTTATGGTGAACGAGGGGGTTGGCACGGTTGTGTGTAGGTGTGTTTAAGGCTACATCGACCGTGGGCTGATTGCCCTAGCGATCGCCCCTGGGGATCAAACCGTGGATCACACATTGCAAAATTCAGAACGCCCGCCTATTCTTATCTCGAAGCGGTTGCCGTGAGTGTTGCGTTAGAAAATGCCGTAGAGCGTTAAGGAAAAAGGGAACAGCCATGATGGATAATGCCAGCCCTCCCGAAGACCCATCAAAATTGCCCCATCCCGCAAGCGATGGCGATATTCCAGTTGCTCAGCGGGATACGAGCGATCCCATCGCCTCACCCCATTCATTTAATAAAGAATTTTGGATCTTAGGCGGAACAGCCGTGGCGATCGCCACCCTGGCAGGTGGATTTTTAGCCTGGGGAACCGCCCCCGTCGAACCCTCTCAGGTGTCGGTTCCGGCTGAAGCCGCTGACGTAGCCGAAAATACTGACACTGCAGACACCCGTGACGTTGCTGACCCGGCGGCATCTACCAATGCCCTAGCCGCTGATGAAGCCATTCTAGATGAAGCGCTGCTGGGTCACCTCCCCTACGATGAAGCACTCGCAGAGGACTTGGTGCCGGTTGTGCCCGATGGCAGTATTTTGATGCGGCAGGCAGCGGCGGACAAGTTTTTGCAAATGGTGGAAGCGGCGGCGGCTGATGGCATTCTGCTCGTTCCTGTGTCAGGGTTTCGCTCCATTGAGGATCAGGAATATTTATTTTTTGAAGTGAAAGCCGAACGGGGGCAGGTTGCCGCGACGCGGGCAGAAGTGAGTGCCCCACCGGGATACAGCGAACACCACACCGGCTATGCGATCGACATCATCGACGGCAGGATTCCTGACATTGTTTTGGTGGAAGCCTTTGAAACCACGCCGGCCTTTGCTTGGCTGCAAGACAATGCGGCATTTTACAGCTTTGAGCTATCCTTTCCCCGCGACAATGCCCAAGGTATTAGCTATGAACCTTGGCACTGGCGGTTTGTGGGCGATCGCCATAGTTTAGAAACCTTCTACCGCGCCACCACGCTACAAGAGGCGGCAACTCCATCTACAGATGGCCAAGACGTCCCGGAATCAACTGATGCCCCCACGCCTGAACCCACTCCAGAATCCTAGACCCGCCATGGAATCCTTCGCAGCCAGAGAGTTGCCCAACCTGGGTTAGTTGTGTCAGGATGCAAGCACGGCAATGTAACAAAACGTTGCGTAAATGGCGCGATAGAGGAATCGGGTATGAGTCAGACCACGCTGAACTTAGTGGCGATCGGCATTTTCGCTACGGTAATGTCGAGTTTGCTGGGGCCGCTGTTTGGCATTTCGCCCGCCATCCCTGCCGTTACGATCTTTGGAATTCTTAGTCTGGCTACTGCTGATATTTTTGCCTGGCGCGGGCAGCTTGGAAACCTGGTTATAGACTGGTTCGAGCAATTTTCAGACGACTATCGCGATCGCATTTTGCACCACGAAGCCGGTCACTTTTTGGTTGCCTACCTGCTCGATATTCCCATCACAGGCTATACGCTGAATGCCTGGCAAGCCTTCCGCACGGGGCAACCGGGGCGCGGCGGTGTCAGTTTTGATGACCAAGCACTAAACCAGGAGTTGCAGACTGGCGAATTGTCGGGGCGATCGCTCGATCGATACTGCACCGTGTGGATGGCCGGAGCCGCTGCCGAAAAGCTAGTGTATGGCAACGTGAAAGGCGGCGATGACGATCGCGACAAGCTGCGGCTGCTGTGGACGCAACTGCGCCGCCCCGCTGACGAAGGCAGCCTGAAATTGCGCTGGTCTACCCTAAAAGCGCGGACGCTGTTGGAAACCCATCGCGCCGCCTACGATGCCTTGGTCAACGCCATGCGCGAGAATGCTTCGGCTGAGGATTGCTGCCAGTTGTTGGCGGATACCATTGAGCCAGAGGACGAGGCGATCGCTGCTTAATCGAATCCCGCGCTGGATTTTGCCGCCCCGCTCTATACTGGTTAACGTGCTAATCGTTGCCAAATTTGAGAAGCGACCCTTGTTATGCTAAGAGCCGGAATTGTCGGACTGCCCAACGTTGGCAAATCCACTTTATTTAATGCCGTTGTGGCCAACGCCAAAGCCCAAGCGGCCAACTTCCCCTTTTGCACCATTGAGCCAAATGTGGGAGTAGTGGCGGTTCCCGATGAGCGCCTGGGTGTCCTGGCTGAGATTTCCGAATCGGCTGAAATTGTCCCGACCCGCATCGAATTCGTGGACATCGCCGGATTGGTGAAGGGAGCCAGCCAGGGAGAAGGACTCGGCAACCAGTTTCTCGCCAATATTCGCGAAGTAGATGCGATCGTTCATGTGGTGCGCTGCTTCGAGAACGACGACATTATTCACGTTTCCGGCTCCATCGACCCTGCCCGCGACATTGAAGTCATCAACCTAGAACTAGCGCTAGCCGACCTGTCCCAACTGGAAAAACGGATCGATCGCGTCAGAAAACAAGCCCGCGCTAACAAAGAAGCCCAAGCCGAATTGGTCGTTCTGGAAAAATTGCTAGCGGTCTTGAGCGAGGGCAAGCCCGCCCGTCTAGTGGAACTGGAACCCGACGAAGAAGTCCTCATCAAAGCGCTGGGGCTGCTGACCCGCAAACCCATCATTTATGCCGCCAATGTCTCGGAAGATGACTTAGCCACCGGCAACGATTGGGTTGAAAACGTGAGGGCGATCGCCGCTGAAGAAAATGCCCAGGTAGTGATCATCTCCGCCCAAGTGGAATCCGAATTATTAGAAATTCCGCCCGACGAGCAAGCCGATTTTCTGGAATCTCTGGGCGTTCAGGAGGGTGGGCTAAAGTCGCTGATTCGCGCCACCTACGAACTGCTGGGTCTGAGGACTTACTTCACCACTGGCCCAAAAGAAACCCGCGCTTGGACGATTATTGCTGGAATGCTGGCCCCGCAGGCCGCTGGCGTGATTCACTCCGACTTCGAGCGCGGCTTCATCCGGGCTGAAACGATCGCCTACAACGACTTGATCGCAACTGGCTCCATGTCCGCCGCCAAAGAGAAGGGGCTACTGCGTAGTGAGGGTAAAGACTACACGGTGCAAGAGGGCGACGTACTTTTGTTCCGGTTTAATGTTTAAGCCGAGTTTTCCTAGAATAAATCTACGCTTCACTGACCTACTCATTCATCAATACTGGCTATGAATACTTCTCTCGATGCGATCGACCTAAAGCGCGATCTCGATACATTGGCGCAGCGCCTGGGTAAAACCCAGGAGTATCTTTGACGTCCCGGCACTGACGGCTAAAATTCAAGACCTAGAACAGTTGGCGACCCAGCCCGACTTTTGGGATGACCAAGCCAGCGCTCAGCGGGTCTTGCAAGACCTGAATGACTATAAATCCAGCCTAGAACAGTTGGATCAGTGGCGATCGCAACTGGAAGACGCGCAGGCCGTCATTGAACTGCTAGAACTCGAACCCGACGACGCGCTCCTGGAAGAAGCCCAAGCCAACGCCAGCAACCTCACCAAAGAACTGGATCAGTGGGAACTACAGCAGTTGCTGTCCGGTGAATACGATAAGAGCAGTGCAGTGCTGACCATCAACGCCGGAGCCGGCGGCACCGATGCCCAGGACTGGGCCGAAATGCTGCTGCGGATGTACACCCGCTGGGCAGAGCAGCATGGCTACAAAGCACAACTAGCAGAACTTTCGGAAGGGGACGAAGCCGGGATAAAATCTGCCACCCTGGAAATTGAGGGCCGCTATGCCTACGGCTATCTAAAAGTCGAAAAAGGAACCCATCGCTTGGTACGGATTTCGCCGTTCAATGCTAATGGCAAACGGCAGACCAGCTTTGCGGGCGTCGAAGTCATGCCCGTTTTAGATGCAGGCGTCACCCTCGACATTCCAGATAAGGACTTGGAAATTACTACCACCCGCGCAGGCGGCAAGGGCGGACAAAACGTGAATAAGGTTGAAACTGCGGTGCGGGTGGTTCACTTGCCGACCGGCCTAGCGGTGCGCTGTACTCAAGAGCGATCGCAGCTTCAAAATAAAGAAAAAGCGCTGGCACTGCTGAAAGCTAAATTACTCGTCATCGCTCAAGAGCAGCGGGCCCAAGAAATTGCCGACATTCGTGGAGATATGGTAGAAGCCGCTTGGGGCAACCAGATTCGTAACTATGTATTTCATCCCTACCAGATGGTGAAAGACGTGCGGACGAATGTGGAAACAACGGCGATCGAAGATGTGATGAACGGCGATTTAGATAGGTTTATCGAAACCTGTCTCCGCCAAGAAAATCAGATAGTGGATGATAGTTACTCCGTTTAAAGTTAGTTTTGAGTCTCCAGACTTCTTAAATTTAGCATCATAGTAGAAATACACCCTAAAATAGCAGGTCGGCTAGATCACTTAAGGAGAGTTGAATTTCCAATGGCTAAAAAAATCGCACTTTTCAATCATAAAGGCGGAGTTAGCAAAACAACGACCACATTTAATCTGGGATGGATGCTTGCCTCAAAGGGAAAGAAAGTCATTCTTGTGGATACTGACCCTCAATGTAGTTTAACTGGAATAGCGTTAGGTGAACAAACGGAAAACGATGAAGCTAGGATAGCTGCAATCTATAATACGCATTCCAACATAAGAACAGGCTTGGCTCCTGCTTTCGAATCTCAGCCTCGAGCGATCGAAGCAGTAGATTGTGTCCCCATAAAAGGTCAAGAGGGACTATTTTTATTGCCCGGTCATGTTGGACTAGCAGAATATGAGGTGACATTGGGGATTGCTCAAGAACTCAGCGGCTCGATTCAAGCACTCAAAAATTTACCTGGCTCTATTACAGATTTACTAGACAAAACTGCTAAAAAATTTGATGCTGATTATGTCTTAATTGATATGAGTCCCAGCTTAGGTTCGATTAACCAGAATCTATTGATGACCAGTGACTTTTTTATTATTCCAACAACGGCTGATTTCTTTTCCGTGATGGCAATTGATTCTCTAGCTAGAGTGCTTCCAAGATGGTCGAAATGGGCAGCCACGGCTAGCTCAATGCAGATTTTAAAGGATGCAGCTTATCCATTTCCTGACATAACACTCCGCTTTCTGGGTATCATTATTCAGAACTATAGAATTATTAGAGGGAAAGAGACAGCCGCTTTTGAAACGTGGATTCAGAAAATTCAGGAAGATGTTTCCATGAAACTTGTTCCAGTGCTAGATCAGCATCGGATGATGTTTCCTGAACAAACGTATCTTGATCAGGGGATTGGAGAACATTATTGTTTAACAAAAATTGCTAACTTCAACAGCTTGATAGCACTATCCCAAGAACATCGAACACCGATTTACGCGCTTACTCCTCAACAACTAGGACAAACAGGAGTTGTGCTTCAAAATAATCAAGCTAAGCAAGAAGAGTTTCAAAAGATGTTTGCAGACTTAGCTGATAAAGTGATTGGTTTAACATCTGCTTATGCTGTCAGCGCTTGAGCAATTTCGCAACAGCATTGCGCGTGTTCGAGATTTAATTTCTATCCACAACTCCGTCAGAGTGCAGTTGACGGTTGCTCTTGATTTATCAGATATCCTAAGAGCAGCCATTGTTTTGTCCGTGAGTGCATTGGATTATTACATCCACGAAGTTGTGACATTGGGTATGCTCGAAATCCATAGAGGCCAACGCCCTGAACCTAGCAGTCCGCAAAACAGCAGTCAGTCTGCATTTTCTCGCTTTGAAGTTTCTTTGGGCGGTGCTCGCCAAGAACGACTCATTGCAACCAGCATTGCTGATTGGTTGGAAAGCGACCTCCAACAAATGCAAGATTTTTTATTGCTAGAACAACCCTGTGCAATTTCAGATTTATTGCCCATCATATCCAGCAGCCTTGAGGCTCGCCTGAATAATGCTTCATGGCTAGAGGATGAAATTCGAGAACGACTAGGCTATAAAAGTTTTCAACAACCCGACAAAATCGCAGAGGCCATTCGACTAATCTCAGATAAGAAACTATGGGATGAGGTTGCATCACAGCTAGAAAAATCGCCCAAAGAAGTTAAGCAACAACTCAGTGCAATCGTTGACCGCAGAAATAAAATCACCCATGAAGCTGATATCGATCCGACCTTCGGCATTGGCAGTCGTTGGGGCATTGATGAGCATCTGGTCACTGATGCCATCGATTTTATTGAGCAGGTGGTTGAGAGTATTCATCAAATTCTTTGACTTGTGATAAAGATCTAGACTCAGATTATGTTGCCGGAACCCACGCCCGATCGCTCCCCATGTTCCAGTTCGGCTGCATTATCTGAACCGGATTGGGCTTCAGGGCTGAGGATATTTGATTGCTCCACCAAAGCGTCTGAGTCGTTATGGCTTCAAACCCGGCATCCCGCATCCAGTCATCCACACAGCCTGCCGCATAGTCTTTGATGTAGGGTTCTTCAAAAATTTCGGTGAGCCAGGGGGTTTGATGTAGGGTGGCTTGGTTGCCATCAAGGATAATTACCTGACCGTTGGGTTTTAGGATACGGAAGCATTCACCCAGGATGGTGCGGGCGATCGCCACCGGGGTTTCATGGAAAAGTAAAGATGCCGTCACCACATCCACGCTGCTATCGGGCAGTCCGGTGGATTCGGCGTTGCCGTGGCGGAAGTCGATGGATAAGCCAGAATGACGCGCTTTTTGGCAGGCGATCGCCAGCATATAGGGTGACAAATCTAGACCCATGACATCAGCATCAGGAAAGGTTTGCTTCAGCAAAACCGTGGTTGACCCTGTACCGCAGCCCAAATCGATAATTTTGCTCGGTGCGCCCTGGATGCGATCGCATACGCCTTGACGAATCCAGGTTTCATTGGGCAACAGCACATACTGCGTTACTGGGTCATAGGTAATGGCGGCATCGGTAGTGAGATAACCGTTTTTGATGCCGTGAAAGTCTTGGCTGAGATAATAATCGGGATAAACAAGCTGCGGGTTGGAGAGGCGATCGCATTCGGTTTCCCAATCGATGCCATAGTACTGACGCAGCATCGCTTCCCGATCCATGAGGACGTTATTAAACAGTGGTGCTAAAAATTGTTCAAAAATCGTTTTTGAGGGTTGAGCCATGATGAACCAACAGGGTAGGAATAAACAGAACTACTGAGCGCAGGTGTTCAAACCTTGCGGTTTGCGCCTCTGTCACAACGTCCGTCACGAAGATGGTAGCGCACTGAAGCCGCGATCGCAGCCGTTCCGGTAAAGTGGCTGATATGTCCTGTTCCTATTGTTCACAAATCTGATCTGGGTTGCACCCGCAGTGGGGTTTATCCCAATTTTGATCGTCTTCTGATGGTTCTTCGCCTGCCGAGAGACGCTGATCGTCCTCCATTGGTGAAGATTTTGGGCAGTATGGACGCTGCCCACACTAACCCAACCCCCTGTGAATACTACTGCCGGGACGCTAAACCTAGTTGACTGACAAAACTGGCTACACTCTGACCGCTGCAAGGGACAGAAAACGAACCCTATCTTGTCTAAGAGCTTGCGCGTGGTTTTCGCGCCTGGTGCAGAATCGTTTGCCAGTCAAGCAAGACTCTGAAGCGCTGTCCCATCCTGAGTTGACATGAATTGTTAAAAGATCATAAACACTTTTTGGGTGCAGGTGTACCAAAGTGCGAATGTACTGTTAAGCTTGGATTATGCGATCGCGGTGGGCAGATCAGATATGATTCCTCAATCTCTCAAGCTCACTAATTTTTTAAGTTATCGAAACGCTAGCCTGGACTTCCGGGGGTTGCACGTCGCCTGTGTGTGCGGCGCAAATGGGGCTGGCAAATCGTCGTTGCTGGAGGCGATCGCCTGGGTCGTGTGGGGCGAAAGTCGGGCGAATGCCGAAGATGATGTGATCCACCAAGGCGCGATGGAAACCCAGGTGGACTATACCTTTCGCTGTCGAGAGCAAATCTATCGCATTGTGCGATCGCGCCATCGGGGACAGTCCAGCAGCGTAGAATTTCAGGTGGATACGCCCAATGGATTTCGTTCCCTCACTCGACGCGGATCGCGGGCTACCCAAAGCCTCATTCACGATCATTTAAAGCTGGATTACGAGACGTTTATCAATTCGGCTTATCTGCGTCAGGGGCGGGCGGATGAGTTTATGATGAAACGCCCGTCGGAGCGCAAACAAATTTTGGCGGATTTGCTGAAGCTGGATCAGTACGACTTTTTATCGGATCAGGCAAAGGAGCGATCGCGCCAACTGAAGGCAGACCTGGCTGCCCTAGAACGCAACCTAAACCATCTGGAACAGCAACTACAGGAACGCGATCGCCTCAGCGCGGAGCGGGATAGGGTAGAAGCTGCATTGACCCAACTAGAACAGCAGCAGGACAGCCTCACGGATCAGTTAAATCACCTGCATCAAACCCAGCAACAGCGGCAAACCTGGCAGCAAGAGCAGCAGCTTCAGCATCGGGAGCAGCAGCACCTCCAGCAGGATCGCCAGCGGATTCAGCAAGATATGGCGGCCACCCAGCAGCACCTGCGATCGCTGGAGGAGATTCTGGCCCAGTCGGAGGCGATCGCCCAGGGATATGCTCAGTTTCAAAACCTCCAAAACGAAGACACCCGCCTGACCCAAACCTTTCATACCTACCAAGCGCTGATGACCGAGCGGCATGCCTTGGAGCGGCAACAGGCAGAGGCGATCGCCGAGTTACAAACCCAACTGCACCATATCCAGGCCCAGCGCGCCGCCCTGGTTCAGCAGCAAACCGAACAGCAGCAAATCCTAAACGGAACCGATGACGTGACGGCGGCCCTCGACCAATTGCACCAGGCGCGGCAGCAGCTTCAGGCGTTCGACCAGCTTCAGATGCAGGTTGCGCCGCTGATGCAGCGCCGACAGCAACTCCAGATCCAGTGCGATCGCGCCCAGGCTCACCTCCATGCCCGACTGGATGCCCTAAACCACCGGATTCATGACCTCCAGCAAAAGGAAGCGCAGCAGCCCGAACTCCAGCAATCCGCTGCCACCCTCCGCACCCAGTTGGACTATTTGGAACAGCGGCGCATCTATCAGCACAACATCCGCGAGAAGGGACTAGAACGGCGTAGCTTCATGGAACGGCTCCACGCCGATCAGCGCACCTACGAAACGCAGTTGGCAGACCTGGATCAGAAAATTCATTGGCTGAAACGACAGGCGGCTCAGTGGGTGACGGATGATTCGCTGAATCCATCTCTGGAGTCGGAATTGCGATCGCTCCAACAGCGTGAATCGGCACAAAATGGCGATCGCCCCTCTGTTAATCCCGAACTTATTGCCTGTCGTGAAGATAACGGAATTTACCAAACGGAAATCGAGCCAAGCTACCCGCCCTGCCCTCTGTGCGATCGCCCCTTGGATCAGCACCATTGGCAGGTCGTGATGGAACGGCACCAGACCGAGCATGAGGAAATTTTGCGGCAGCTTTGGGTGGTGCGGGAACAGTTGGCGACGGCCGAGCGGGAAATCCAGGTCTTGCGGCAGGAATACCGCGAACTTGACTACGAACTAGCCAACTACAGCGCCATGCTAGAACGGCGGGGTCGCTTGCAGGAACAGCTTGAAGGAGCCGTCACCGTTCAAACCGAGCTACAACGGGCGATCGCGGAACGGGATCAGTTAGCAACCGACTTGCAATCGGGCCGCTATGCCGCCGATTTGTATGACGAGTTGCACCGCATCGACCGCACGATCCACCAACTTAACTACGACGATAAAAACCACGCCCTGGCGCGGGGGCAGGTGGACAAATGGCGCTGGGCAGATCATCGCTATTCCGAACTCAAAAGCGCCCAGCAAAAACACGCGCACCTGTCGCAACAAATCCCAGACCTGGATGCCGCCCATACCGAAATTGAGCAAGCGTTGCAGAACCACCACCAATCACCGCGCCAACAGCAGATCAATCATCTGAGCGATCGCATCACCGCCCTAGCCTACGATGCCCAACACCACGCCAGTCTTAAAACCGCCCTGCATCAAGCCCAAGGTTGGCTGACCCGCTACCAAACCTTGCAAACTGCCCAGCAGCAAGCGCCCCAACAGCGCGACCACCTACAAACCCTGAATCACCAATTGCAGGCGCGATCGCAACAGCTTGAGCAGGTAAATCACCAGATAGCCCACCTCGACCAGCAGCTTCAGCAACATCCCGACAACATCGCCGCGATCGCCCAACTAGAACAGCAGCAAACCGAATTGCGATCGCAGCGCGATACCCACCTGGCCCACCTCGGCCGCCTCCAGCAGCAGGCCGACTACCTCGCCCAACTAGCCGACCAACAGCAACAGCAACAGCGCGACCTCGCCACCCTAAAACGGCAGTACCGCATCTACCACGAACTATCCCAAGCTTGCGGCAAGAACGGCATCCAAGCGCTGATGATCGAAAACATCCTGCCGCAACTAGAAGCCGACGCCAACCAAATCCTCGGAAAACTCAGCGCCCATCAACTGCACGTCCAATTCATCACCCAGCGGGCCAGCAAACGCAGCAAGCGCAACCCCAAACTGATCGACACCCTCGATATTTTGATCAGCGACATCAACGGCACTCGCCCCTACGAGACCTATTCCGGCGGTGAAGCCTTCCGCATCAACTTTGCCATTCGGCTGGCGATCGCCCGTCTGCTGGCCCAACAGTCCGGCACCCCGCTGCAAATGCTGATTGTGGATGAGGGCTTTGGCACCCAGGACACGGCCGGATGTGAACGATTGGTCAGCGCCATTCAAGCGATCGCCGACGACTTCGCCTGCATCCTCACCGTCACCCACATTCCCCACCTCAAAGAAGCCTTCCAAACCCGCATCGAAGTCACCAAAACCCCGCACGGCTCTCAGCTTCAGCTTGTGGTTTGAAGTCCCA
>CAYSIR010000122.1:0-11950 GCA_964431105.1 uncultured Leptolyngbya sp.
TATGTGACGCGATCGCCCTCACCCTAAATCCCTCTCCCAAGCTTGGGAGAGGGCCTTTGAAGTCTTGCTCCCCTTCTCCTAAAACTGGGAGAAGCATGTCCTGAGCTTGTCGCAGGGGGGCTGGGGGATGAGGGTGATTTGCAAAAGTGGGATGCTCCCGTGTTCAACTGGTTAGTTCAACCGACTGGCTCAACCGTGAATGCCGTTATTCACCAAACGGGCATAAACTCGGACGTTCACCGGTTATTAGATTGACGCACCCAGCATAGTCTCCCGCAGGAGTATTCCCTGGAGTAAAGGTGAGCAAGGCTTCAGTTCCGGAGGCGTCGAGATGGCGAATCAGCAGATTGCCCCCCCAATATTGAACACCGGACATACTGGACAGTGGATAGCTAGAAAATTCGTTAGGCAATGGGCGATCGCCCGGTACTTGCACCCGATAAAGGGCATAGCCACCCGGTTGTGGATCAACAACAAACACAGCGCTCTGGGTGGTTAGGGCACAGTAGTCCAACTCAACCGCAACGGCGATCGCCTCAGTGAAGGGATCAATCGCGGGTTCACCCACCACCCGCCGAGCAGTCATGCGTTGTTCATCGACAACCGTCAGCGTCTCACAGTCTATGCCATCCAGAACATTAATTGTCCAATCACGAACATCAATGTCGAGGGTGCGACCCATCCAGAATCCTCGCAGGTGAGTGCCATTTTCCAGGACATCAACCTGGGCGAGTCCTTCGGGATCGCCGGATGGGGTCACGTCATCTGGGCGGTTCGGCGATGCGGTGCTGTCGTCTGACGGTTCGGTGGATATGAACGAACGGGGCGATCGCCCGCTCTCGATGTCGTAGCAATTGAAGCCTTGAGTTTCAGTATCAGCGGCATTGAACGGCCCCAGCATCACTGTCAATTGATAGTCGCTAAAGCTGCGAAATGGCCAGCTTGCCGTTAGATCACAACGGGGCTGGAGGCACACGCAGGAGAATACCGGAATGTCTGGATGTTTGCCGTTCCATTCTGTGATGATGAGGGCAAGGTCAACTGTTTCGCCACGGGCATATCGAGCAGTGGGCACGGGTTCACTCGCGATCGCGCCGGTGGCGAAACAAATAGCCGTTAGCCATCCAACGCTGAACCATGCCATAACAGAACGAAGTTTTGTGAGTGTCATACAGGGTTGGAGAATACCGATAGGTCTCTAACAATATGCCATTGACGATCGCATTCTTCAGTGAATTCTACATGGCGAATCCCAAGCGGCTAACCCCAACTAAACAAGGGCGATCGCCCGCAGCACCGTTCCCTCAGCTAATGACGCTGGGATATTGCTGAATAGCAGGATGCATTGGAGCGACGTTTCATCCAACTCTACATTCATCCCCAGAATCAGCCACGGCGCTGAAATACAACAGATAGGTTATTGGCAGGCATCTCAATGACATTCATCAGCGTTAGTTGGTGGGCGATCGCCACTTCAATGACGTCTTCCAAATTGCGGATACCCCACTGAGGATTTTGCGATCGCAAACTCACATCAAAGGCCGCGTTGCTTGGCGCAGTATGCTGTCCGTTCCGTTTGTATGGACCATACAGATATAGCACCCCACCAATCGGTAAAAGGCGGCGCGCCCCTGCCAACAGTCCCAGCGTTGCGTCCCAGGGTGAGATGTGTACCATATTGATACTGACAATTGCCTGAATCGAAGTGGTGTCAAAATCAGCGAGTGCTGGCGGGCAGGATGGCTCAACCGGCCAAACTGCCTGGCACACATCTAGCTGGATAGGCGGATAGAGTGTTTCGCAGGGATAGTCGGTTTGCCAAGCTGCAATGCTGTCGAGGGCAAGCGGGCTGATGTCAGACGGTAGCCATCGCCGGGGAGCCAATCGCGGCGCAAAAAAAATAGCGTGTTGCCCAGTGCCGCTAGAGATTTCGAGGACGGTTCCATCAGGAGGCAGCACGTCTTGCAAAACTGACAAAATGGGGTCGCGGTTGCGATCGGTGGCTGGCGCATATTGGCGGCGATCGGAATTGGAGGGGGAAACACTCATCGGCTATTTCAGCAGCGGCTTGCGGTCGGTTTTAGTCACCGCCTTAGTGTGCCGTGTTTTGGGAAACGGTGGCAAGTCTTTTTCAGGGGATTGGACGAAGCGATCGCACCGTTCCTTAACAACCTTTCCCTAACCAACCGCTCCGCGCATCGCAGAGCCAGTTCATCGGGGACATGAAAGTAAGGGGGACTCCGCCGCTGCTCAAGCATTTCTGATGCCATTTGCTTAGCGCGGCACTCAACCAAATGGCAACTATCGTAACCACCATGGTGATAGACACCATAGCAACAGTCAGCCTTGCGATGGACGGACAAAAAAAAAGAGAGAGCGCATTCGGCTCTCCCTACCATCAGGGTGCATCTACATAACACACCATAACCTCTGGGGAGTGAGGGGTCAAACCCCTTATTTGGTTTTTTGGTCTAGGCTTCAAGCACTTAACCTAGGCTGTATCGCCCTCAAATCAATAGATCTAGACACCTGAGAGTCATGAAACCCAGAGTCAAATGGTTAACATATCGTTACAATTTAGCCCTGAAACGGGCCAGTGATCGCTGCTGTTTACAGGACAAGCGCGCGGGTTTGGTCGAGTTCTAGGGCTGAAAGACGGCCATCCTCCATGTAGAGAGTGCGATCGGCTACATCCAGGATGCGGGTATCATGGGTCACAATTAGGATAGCGCAGCCCTGCTGTTTCGCTAGGGATTGCATAATTTCCACAACGCTTCGACCGGATTGCTTATCTAGAGCAGCCGTGGGTTCATCTGCTAAGACAAGGCGGGGATGGCTTACCAATGCACGGGCGATCGCCACTCGCTGTTTTTGACCGCCCGATAGCTGTTCAGGATAGGCATCCACAAACGCTGCTAAGCCAACCTGACTCAGCATTTCTTCAGCACGTTGATGAGCGATCGCCTTAGAAATATTGGGATGCAGGTCAAGAGCCATCTGCACGTTTTGGCAGGCCGTGAGCGACTTCAGCAAGTTGTGGGCCTGAAAAATGTAGCCCACCTGTCGCCGTACCTGCACCAATACATTGGGCGGTGCATCCCGCAGTTCTTGACCCAACACTTGCATACTGCCTTCCTGGGTCGATCGCAGCGCACCGATCAGCGTCAGCAGCGTTGTTTTGCCAGAGCCGGATGGCCCCATTAAAATGACGACCTCGCTTGAACGAATGGTGGCACAAACATCAAATAAGATTTGCTTGCGTAGAGACCCTTGCCCAAAATAATGATTGACGCGATCGATCGCAATCACAGCATCTGAGCCACACTGCTCAGCAGCCGGTTCGATGTCGGGCTGGGCAGGCAGGCCATTGGGTAACTCGGCAGCATTGTTCAGCATAAGCTACAGCGTTTGGAGAATCCAATCTTTTAGCAAGGTATTGACTTGTTCCGGCACTTCATCATGGGGGCAGTGCCCGGCTTGTAAGTAATACTCGGTTAGTTGAGGATAATGTTCTCGGAAGGCCGCGCCGCGATCGCGCACATTCATCCACGGGTCGCCTTCACCCCACAGCAGCAGCAGCGGACACTGCAACTGTTGGAGCAAAACATCTACCGCTTCGCCTCTCGGTGACTTAAAGATAGATGCAAAGACCTGAGCAGCGCCGCGATCGCAGGAGGGGCGATAAATGTCTTCAACCAACTGATCCGTAACCGCTGTTTTATCGAGATAAACCTTTTCCAAGGTTTTACGGATAACCGATCGCTGGCGAGTGTACTGAAACAGCAAAAAGCTAGGGAACGGCTGCAACATTACCGATCGCACCGCCTCCTGAATCGCATTGCGAAAGGAACTAGGCGGCGTTTCAGGTTGGCGTGATGAGAACGGGCCAGCGCTGTTGAGCAATACCAGACCCTGTGCCGACTCAGGGCGCTGGGCCGCAACACAGAGCGACGCATAGCCCCCTAGTGAGTTTCCGGCCAGCACGACAGGTGCTTGAATCACTTCAGTGATAAAGTCGTGGAGTTGATCCCGCCAGAGGCTGCCGCTATACTGCATTTCCGGTTTAGCCGATCGCCCAAACCCCAGCAAATCAATCGCCCACACTTCAAATTCGTCTTGTAATGCGGCCACATTTTTGCGCCAGTGATCGGTTGATGCACCAAATCCATGCACCAATAAAAGGGGCGGACGGGCGTGGCGATCGCCCGCTTTCACATAGTAAATTGACTGATCCCGCCATTGCCAAAATTGTCCAGTCGGTGCTGCCAGAGTCGGTTGCATAGCTCTAGAGTTAAAGTGTTTAGATTTGTTAACATTCTGCTATTCATCGTAACGCATGGTTTTTGACCAAGCCCGACAGAAGAGGCGATCGCCCCGAATCTTTCATTGGGCACATGAGTAACCGGGAGTGAATCCCGTACACTAAGGGAGATAGTCGTTACGATAGCGCTGGATTGACGACTTCACCGCCCAGCCTTCCCGATTATTGTTACACTCAGCGTTGTTTTTGCCATGGCCCTATCTCGATCCGTTCGCAAGCCGCGTAGCCGCAGAAATCTTTGGTTTGAACGCCTGATGGCGATGATTACTTTGGTCAATTTGGGACTATTATCCTTTGACCTCAGCTACATTTCGATGCGCGATTTTTATCTCAAGCGGTTTCCAGAATTCACTCAATTCTATGGAGAACGGTTTAAAGGGATTGAACCAAATCGAGACACCATCGCCTATCTAGATGCGGTGAGCGAACTAGAAGACTTGATTGTTAATAACCCGATCGAGTCTGAAGTGGTGCGAGAACAGCTTGCTAGGCTTCGCACCCTGAGTGAGGAAATGGTCGATACAAATCCGTTTGAGATCGCCAACAAATCGGGAACGCTAGAACGCATTAAGAACCGTATGCGCGATCGCATGGATCTCGAATCATCCAAGGAAGCCTTTGCCGCATTTTGGTCGGTTGACTACTTGGCTGAAAATCCATCAGGAGATGCCCGAACCCGCTGGCCGGAAGCAGTCGAGTTTTATCGAGAAGATATTGAGCCGCTGTTGATAACCAACTATTATCGCGGTTTGGGCGAAGACGGCAACCCGATTGATCGCTTCTGGCTGATTGACCGGTGGTTTATTGGACTGTTGGCTATTGAATTTTTCTTGCGAACATTTTATTTAAGTCGCCGCTATAAGGGAACGAACTGGATTGATTCGATTGTGTGGCGTTGGTATGACCTGCTCTTTTTTATTCCAATCTGGCGCTGGCTGCGAGTGATTCCGGTCACGATTCGCTTAGGGCAGTCAAAATTGGTTAACTTAGCCGTTGTTGCGAATCGTATACGGCGGGCGATCGTGACACACTTTTCAATCGAACTAACTGAAATTGTAATTATTCGCATGATTGACCAAGTGCAGAACTTGGTGCGTAGTGGAGACATTCGACAGTTGGTGCTAGAGTCCGAAAGCAGTCGCCGCTACATTGACATTAACGGTGTTGACGAGATTGAAGCCATCACTAAGCACGTCACTGACATTATTGTTGGGCACGTCTTACCTAAAGTTAAACCAGATATTGATGCACTGCTAAGCCATAATGTGACGACCGCGCTGCAAGGTACTCCGATGTATCAAGGGTTAGCTAACTTACCCAATTTTGAGCAGGGGTCTGCGCAAGTCGTGAACAACATGGTAGGGCAGTTGTCTCAAGTTGTCTACGATGCCATTGGCTCGGCATTGGCGGATCAAAAAGGGGCTGAGCTAACTCGCAAAATCATTGAAAGCTTTGTACAAGTTTCGCGCGATGAGGCCAGTAACCAACAGCAGACGGTGGAGGAAATCGAATCGTTGCTGAATGATTTTCTGGATGAGGTGAAGATTAACTACGTGAAGCGCCTCTCGGAGGAGGATATTGAAGCGTTGCAGCAGGAAGCTCAGGATCGAGTGTATGAGCTGGTTGAAAGCTAGCGATCGCCCAAGTTTGAGCTATGCATTACGCGAAAGTCGCCAGACCTTTTGCCTCACTACCCGTCTAGCGGTCACTCAGAGTCCTTGTTTTTGAAGCGAGGAATGCGGGTTTCAGCGAGATCTGCGTACGAGATCTGCGTAATGGATATAGCAATCCTATTTGGATTGTGAGAAGGATTCCTGCAGAATCCTTCTCACAACAACCATTCTCACTTCACAACTCATTTAGGATTGCTATAGAAGTTTGAGGGGTGGTGGTATTCATGTCAGGATTTTGGGGACTGTGGGCAGCCCCCCGAAACATTCTGACCAGAGGACTACTGTTTGAGGAAATGGTTTAAGGAAATGGTTTAAGGAAATGGTGTGGCTCGGTGACCGATCGCTTCACGATGGCAGAGTCTAGCGGCAATAACTTTCTACCCTAGGATAGATGCTGAATAGTTTGGATAGCCAGATAATGCTCAAATGCAGACAGAATTTGTCGTAGGTAGTTTAGGGTGCCGGGCAAGATAAGAGATTTTGCACTGAATGCGATAGCTGCACACGCAGGCGGTTGAGTACAATAGGGTTGCAATTCAGGTGCGATCGCTCTTGCACTGACACTCTTTCAAAAACGGCAACATCACTGGTCTGTCCCACTTCTATGATTACAACTTGGCTGTTCGAGGCTGTTCGGGCGCGTCGCTTGAGTATGTTTCTTATGTGTTTTACTCAGGAATTGGTGATACTGGCCTACCCACTTGCCGATGGACAATAAAGGCTAACGGAAGGTTGTCATCTTATTCCGGACAATCTACTAAATTTATTGGCATGAAAGCTTTGTAGCAGCAATAGCATAGTTCTAGCAGAGAGAATCACTCAGAATGACCACCATCCGCGTTGCCTTGATTGAAGATCATAATTTGACTCGTATTGGCTTAAAAGCAACTCTGCAAAGTTTTGCTGATCTTGAAGTAGTAGGTGAAGCACCTAATGCATTGCAGGGTCTGAATATACTGGAGCAACAGCGGCCAGATGTAGCAATTGTTGATATTGGTTTACCTGATATGGACGGTATTGAACTAACCCGTCGATTTCGCAGTACGCAGCAAGCATCTGAACTAGCCAAGACTCATGTCTTAATTTTGACGATGCATGATAGTGAGGATTCGATACTGGCAGCATTTGCGGCTGGTGCAGATTCTTATTGCATGAAGGATGTGCAAACGGATCAGTTAATCACAGCTATTCGTTCCACCCACAGCGGCAATGCCTGGATTGATCCAGCGATCGCCAGTATTGTGCTGCGTCAGATGCGCCAACCGGCCGAATTGACGGTGGCTGGAACGGCTGACCGTACTGTACAGATTGAGTCCGTTGATTCAGATTATCGCCAAGTTATCGATCGCGATCCGCTGACCGGGCGTGAGCTAGAAATTTTAGAACTGATTGTAGCTGGATGCAGCAATGCAGATATTGCCGAGCGCCTTTACATCACGGTTGGTACGGTCAAGACCCATGTCCGTAATATTTTGAATAAGCTGTGTGCCAACGATCGCACTCAGGCGGCTGTTCGGGCACTGCGATCGGGCTTGGTGTCATAGTCAATGTATCGCTCTAGCTGCATAGCTAACTTTTAGCTTATCTTCCAGCCGATTTTGATTAACCTGGTTCAGTGCTGACTGAATGGGAGGCGGGAACCAGGTTGAATTCCTTGAGTGCGGGTAAGAAATTACGATTTTCGTGACTGGGGCGACTTAATTTAATTAATGCAAATCGTTGGAGCGGCGTGAGGCTGGCCCATTGCTCTAGGCTGAGGCTGGCGGCTACGCTGCTAGCTTTTTCTAGTACCGTAGCCGGAATGTCATCCACAACCAGCCAGGCTGGGGCAGGATCGATGGGTAGCTCTCCGGCAGGTTGGTCACTGTGCGCTACGACGAGGGACTGAAGCTGCTGTCGATAGCGATCGCGGCTCTCTGGATCATCACAGGGTACGTCAATAAGTTGCTGTCGTTCCTCTGGGGTAAATTGAGTCCAGTGGGCTAGTTTAAGCTTTACGCCGCAGGTATCGAGTTTGTGGCGTACCTGCATGGGGATGCAGCGGAGGGATTCTACAAAATCAGATTCAAATTGGAAAAAGGTCATGGCGGCGATCGCCTATCATTCAAGGCTTGTAGGGTGTATATCCTGAATTGATATTGACTATAAGAGAAACGGTGGCTTCGGTCAAGCCATCATCAAAAGTGTCAGCAATTCTCAGCTCAACCAGCAACATTGTCTGTCCGCTCAATTCAGAATGAAATAATAGGTTTTTCAGACAAGGTTATTGACATCATTCTCAATAAGTCCATGTAAAATTTTCATACTGAGAATTGCGGGCGTTCTCGTCAGAAAACAGGCCGAGGCCCAGCAACCTGGGTTGGATGTAAGGCTATCCACAGGTTTCTCTGCCCCGTCTAGCGCCATTGCGAAGTAACCTTGTTGGGGTAGCCAAAAATCTGGCTTGAATCGAACGAAGCCAGTGCCATTGTTGAGACCCAAGCCTGATGGAATTTCGCATCGCAGACACCTTCACCGACAGCCTGACAAAACTGACCGGGCAAGAACAGAAAGCTACCAAAACCGCTGCCTTTGACCTCCAGCTCAACCCAACCAGTTCTGGTCTGCGGTTCCACAAATTCGATCGCGTCAAAGACCCCAACTTTTGATCAGTTAGCGTCAATCTAGACATTCGCCTCATTGTCCATAAAACTGATGCTAGCCTGATGCTGTGCTGCATCGATCACCAGATGCCTACGACTGGTCGCCGCAAAATTGAACGCCATCCCAGAACTGGAGCCGCAGCGGTACTGAAATACAAGCCGTCGGCGAATGGATTGCCAACCGACTCACCGAAGGACTACAACCCGAAGAAATTGGCGTGTGCGATCCACCGATCAACTCGATGCGCCTTATCTGCCATCCAACAAGCCGGGATTGACCCCGCCCAGGTGAGCGATCGCGTATCGTTGGTGCCAGGGGCGATCGTGGTTAGTACGATGCACTTAGCGAAAGGGCTAGAATTTCGGGCGGTGGCGGTGATGGCTTGTGATGATGAACTGCTGCCGCTGCAAAACCGGATTGAGAATGTATCGGACGAGTCGGATCTAGAAGAGGTGTATAACACCGAGCGCCACTTGCTGTATGTGGCCTGAACCCGTGCCCGTGGTCTGCTGGTCTGTGGTGTTGACCCAGAGTCTAAATTTTGGGATGATTTGCGGGTGTAACTGGCAGGATTGACCTGATGCCCGGATTCTGCCTGAAACCAAGCTTCTCCAGCCGTAACCTGACCGGCTCGATCAAGCAATCCCATGGTCGTGAACGCCGTCACCGCTTTGCCAGAACCACTTTCATTAACCATTCCCAACGCTTCGCCCTGACGGATACTGAAACTACTAGGCTCTAGCGCTCGAACAATACCCGATCGCATGCGAAATTTTATCAACAAATTCTTACCGATAGAGGACTAACCCATATTCTATGTCGTTTCAAACAATCGAGGAGGCAGAATCGTAGCTGTAGGCTGATTTACGAAATGTAGAGAGTCAAAGGTTCAGGCTTGATCAATAGGTATAGTAACGATAAAAAGGGAACCCTTTTCAGGCTCTGATCTAACCTCAATACGGGCATTCAAAAGTTGAATGATTCGCTGCACAATGGCTAAGCCGAGACCGGTAGACATGACCGATGGCTGATTCGCAGAATTACTCTGAACAAAAGGATCAAAAATACGGAGCTGGTCTTCCTCAGCAATCCCAATGCCGCTGTCCTGAACGGAAATGACCCAGAACTGGGAATCAGTTTGATAGCAAGCAATCTGAATCTCCCCGGAGTCTGTGTAGCGGATAGCATTACCGACCAAGTTGGTAACGACTTGCTGAATCCGTAAAGGATCTGTATTGATAGATTGAGGCGCTCGACTGATGTCAATATTCAGTGTCAATCCTTTTTCTTGGGCTAACGGTTCTAGTCCATCTTCTACGATTTCCTGAATCAATTGACCTATGTTAGTCGGTACTAGATTAAGTTGGATAAGACCTTCATTATATCGGGCAATTTCAAGGGTATCATTAATGATTCTTAGAAGAGCCTGACCATTTCTCATCACTCTCTCCAACTGATCTAGGTTGGTTGCTGTATCTTTATCTTGGATTTTCCTTCTTTGCTTTCGCAGCATTACACTGGATAACCCGATGATAGAGTTCAGAGGCGTTTTTAACTCATGGGACATAAAAGATATATTCTCTTTGTGAGCCTGAACCAGACGGTTGAGTTCCTGATTGGTGAGGGTAAGCTGTCCCTGAATTTGCCTAATCTCGGTGAGTTTGGCTTCAATGTAGATTTCAAGGCTGTTACCAATAATTGAATCAAGCAGATCGTCAATGGTTCGTATGCTTGACAGCATGTCAGCAGTCGTACCCGTGAGCAACTCTGGCTCTAATGCACTAACGAGTATTTGGCGAAGTAAGCGATATTCATCAACAATTTCGGCAGCATCATACCCCTGTTCTGCCCGGATGAATCCATGATGTTCGCTTTTGTTTCCTAGCTTTGCTAGATTACCAGTCGAATTTTGCGAGAGTAGTAAAGCGAGCTGCTCAAGAATTTTGGGCAAACTATTGCGTACAGCTTTATAAGTAAGTTTCTGCGCGCTTTCAATATCTGGATCAACTTGGACAGCGTTGATCCATGCTTGAATAATTTCTTCTTGTTTATCTGACAGAGCCTGCCCTAAGTCTTTTATAACCATCAGTTCTTGATGATAGGGAATATCGAAATCGATCGCAGAATTGCCGATCTGAATTCATCAGCGCGGCAATCTCCCTCATTATATGGGGCTTGCTGACATTCGTAAAACTGCCGCTCTGAACTCATCAGCGCGGTAAGCTTCCTCATCATATATAGCAATCCCAAATGAGTTGTAAACAAGAATGGGTGTTGTGAGAAGGAGTCCTGCGGACTCCTTCTCACGATTCAATTAGGATTGCTATATAGCAATGGGTGGGTAAGTTAGGACGACTTCAGTCATCATTCCCGTGCAGACGGAAATCCAGAAACCCCATAGCGTCCTAATCAACCCTCTCACTGCTATATTCAGCAACACCCTTCATCCTCGCCTGCAATTCATCCACAAATCCCCCATGCTGAGCAGGCCCCACCCCCGCCTGCACCACCGCCAACACCTGTTTCAAATCCCCCGCCAACAATGCCTCTACTGCCAACCATAGCCCAGGAAATACAGTACTTTTGACTATTCCATCCTCCGCACTCAACGGAATGAACTCCCCCTCCTGCCACACCAGCCAATCCAGCCGCCGATCCAGCACTTGCCAGACAATATACTCCCGCACCCCATTGCGACGATAGGCATTTTTCTTGGCATGGAGGTCAATGGCGGCACTGCTGGCCGCAATTTCTACCACCAACTCCGGTGCCCCTTCAATATAGTCATCCTCACTCAGCCGCGACTGTCCCCCCGCCACTTCATCAATCAACAGCACCGCATCGGGCTGCGGCTCATTGTCCATATCCAACCGCACCGTCGGCGCATCCCCCACCGACACCCCCGGCGTCATCGCGGCGTAATACATCAACCAACCCATCACCCAGCTATGGGGTTCTCCGTGGCTCCTAAACCGCAGTGCTGCTGGCATATAAACTAATCCTTCAATTAGCTCGGCTTTGTGACCATGGGGCATGGCATCATAACGGCGCTCAAACTCAAAGCGATTCAGGCGATCGCCATTTTCCAGAGGTGCAATAGTCAGCGCGGGTTTTGATTGGAATCGAGTATCAACCATAGGGCAGAACGGTGAGGGAACGGGTCGGGGGGTGGGCGATGCCTTGATTCTAGCGACAGATGTTGGGGGCGATCGCCCCTCTCTTACCATTACTGAGCGCCTACTGAGCGCTACCAATCATGGTAAATGCGGCCCAGTCGCGGGGATTGGGATGGGTTTCTAGGGTGATCAGCATC
>CAYSIR010000123.1:0-11778 GCA_964431105.1 uncultured Leptolyngbya sp.
CCACGCCACCAAAAATCATTACCAATAGAGAAATACCCCGTCGTGAACTCATCTAGACTGCCAGCGCGCGCCCCTAAATCCCATGGTGTGAGTGACGACTGAGCGCTACAATCAAGCCTTGTCTAGACCAATCTGTGCATAAGCGTTGGCTATTGTACCCTAGCGGATAGGGTGCGATCGCCTCCCAAGATTGCAATTCATCCTGACACACGCCTTCAAAATGTCCAAAACGGCCCCACAGAACGTTTCAAACGTTGACTCAGCTTAGCGCAGGGAATCTCCTGAATCGTGTCATCTTCCAGAAGGGATTGCACCCTGCGGAAATGAGCAGCTAACCACATCGAATGCGACGTAGATAGGCAACCCGTGCATCCAGTCCGTTATCTCGCAGAACACTGACTCGGGTTTGGGCTAGGGATCGACTGCTGAAGGAACCAGCACAGATAAAAACGCCCCGTGACGATCGCTCAATTGTGATGGGTTCATGCAACAGCCCTGCACCCCGTAAGACTTGGATAACCTGATGGCGCTCTTCCGCACTATTGCCGGGCACAACCACTACATAGGGCGTGGACTGTTTCGGCATGACGCTGAGTCCGGGCTTGGGTAATTCCGCCGGAGAGGGGTTCAGAGTGGCGATCGCCGGTGTTACTCCCGCTACCATCCCCGAAAGAGCGCCCGAAAGAGCGATCGTCAACGCCGAAAATATAATAGGCTGCATGACCTTAACCGTAAATGAAAACAGCAATCAGTGGACAAGCAAGACAACAGAATACTGTGTCTATTGAACCATCAATGGCACCTAAACGCTTAGCGTTTGAATTCTGTCACATATCTCGTCGCCACTACACCATATAGCAAGCCGTTCTATCCTAAATACAAATCTGAATACAAATCGCTTTGGAGAAGAGAGGTTCTTGCAAAATCTCTTAAAAGCCTAATTCTGCCGATTCTACCGTAGGTTGGCTTAAGGACAGCAAAACCCAACTGGGTCATCGTCGGTCAGCCAATCAGGTATTGCATCTACCCTCTGAACATTCGTCTGTTTTCTGAATGACAGCATTTCTGGACAATCTCCTGAAAATGATTGCTTTCTTGCATAATCTGTCATTCCTTAGCCGATAGGAAACTAAACGCATCCGAATCAAGGAGACTTATTCAATGTCTGATGTTCTTGAGTCTTGGACTGTTTTTCCTCCGGATCATACCACTGCCGTGGTCGAGTGCCTGAGTCCATCACTGCGAGTAAGCTACTCTGCTACTACGTGGCCGGCCCAATTGCTTGCCCCGATTGATCGCCCTTTGTACACTGGGCAGCGCGTTAGAGTTATTGACCGACGGGGGCTGACTTTGGTGGTCATTCCTGAGTAAGATATTGCTTTAGTGATGCAGCTTGAGTCACAAACGTTTTTTGGGGGCGGCTTCGCCCTCAAAAGCATGACTGGCTCGGCTATTGCTGTTGCCTCGGTGTAGTCCATCCGCTAGCCATAGAAACCGCTAACCATAGAAACCGCTAGCCATAGAGAGTCCATGGGGTGCTGTGTTGCAATGGCATAAAGCAGCCTCTGGCGATCGCTCCGGGAGCCTGTCAGGTTTGTAGCCCTCACCCAGGCTTGGAAGCAGCATGGCCTGAGCTTGTCGAAGGGGGGCTAGGGGATGAGGGCTAAATTGCACAAGTGACATGTTCCCATCGCCCCGGACGATTTTGGCAAATCTATATAATATGAAGAAATATGAGCTGTCCTTTGGCGGTGTGGTCAGGATGTTTGATGAAGCGGGCGGTGGTTGCACCCTCAACGGCTCTCATATACCGCTACCGAAATATGAACTATAGAGCTGGTAAAGCAACATGGAATGGCGAGACGTTTCTGGAAATTGGATTATTGTCCCGCCTCAGCCGAGGGCGATTGTTCATTTTTTGGGTGGGGCGTTTGTGGCGGCGGCCCCCCAAATTACCTATCGAATGCTGTTAGAAGCATTAGTAGACGATGGCTATGCGGTGGTGGCTACGCCGTTTGTGAATACCTTTGACCATGTGGCGATCGCCCGTCAGGTGGTGTTGGCATTCGATCGCGCTCTAGAATATCTGCACCGTGATGTGTTTCGCTATCGCCACGTTCCGATCTATGGGCTGGGGCACAGCATGGGCTGCAAGCTACATCTGCTAATTGGCAGTTTGTATGAAGAAGAGCGGGCGGGCAACATTTTGATGGCGTACAACAACTATCCGGCGCGGCGCTCCATTCCGCTGCTGGAACAGTTTTCTCAGGTGACGCTGATGGATGTGGAGTTTAGCCCATCGCCGGATGAAACCCATGAGCTAGTTGCCGCTGATTATCATGTGAAGCGCAACTTACTGGTGAAGTTCACGCAGGATACGATCGACCAAACGCGATCGCTCAGCCAGGTGATTGAACCGAAATTTCCTGACTTTACCACCATTCGCATTTTGAAGGGCAACCACCTCACGCCTGTTGGCCAAGATGTGCGATGGCAGCCCGGCTCTTCATTTTCGCCCCTGGATGCGATCGGGCAATTTGTGAGACAAGAAGTATATCGCGATTTTAATGACCTAAAGCGCAATGTCTTGCTGTGGCTAGATCCCTTTTCAGCGATGACGCCGTCTTGAGCCGGGCGATCGCTTGTAATGGCTATGGCTGCCATTCCCGCCGCAGTGGACAACAGTTGCCAGACGCCGTAAAAGACCGAACAATAGAAAGAACCGTTTCTCACCACTCCTATGGCTGACCAAAAAGTTTTTCTGAAAGGGCTTAAGTCGGAGCATTTCCGTCATCCCCTCGACCAGCAGGCAACCCGATCGCTCAAGCAAATTCCTGCCCTTGATATTGCGATTCGGGCATTGCTTGGGCCCGTCGCCGATCGCTTTTTCTATTTGGAAAATATTGCCTCTGGTATTTTAGTAGGCGATCGCCAACTTCCTGATATTCACAAACTATTGATCGAAGCTTGTGAGGTGCTGGATATCGAGCCGCCTCAGCTTTACGTTCGCCAGCATCCTGCCCCCAACGCCTACACGCTGGCGATTCGCGGTAAGCAGCCATTTGTAGTGGTGCATACCTCACTGATTGATTTGCTCACCCCGGAAGAAATCCAGGCAGTGATTGCTCACGAACTCGGTCATTTGAAATGTGAGCATGGAGTTTATCTGACGCTGGCTAATCTGATTGTGTTGGCGGCCGGTCAGTTTGCGCCCATCGGCACACTGCTAGCCCAAAGCCTGCAAACGCAAATTTTGGAATGGGTACGCTGTGCCGAATTTACCTGCGATCGCGCGGCGCTGCTGGTCGCCCAAGACCCGCGTATTGTTGCCTCCGTGCTGATGAAACTGACAGGCGGTTCGCCAGCGCTGGCATCTCGGTTAAACCTGGATGCCTTCTTAGAGCAAGCCCACTCCTACGACACGATGACCACCGACGAACTGGGGCAACTGCTAAAAGAAGCCCAGACGAGTCAACTCTCCCACCCGTTGCCTGTGCTGCGGGCCCGCGAAATCGATCGCTGGTCAAACAGTCAAACCTATTCGGATCTTCTCGAATGTCGTTTGATGCGCTATGATGATCGAGCTACTAAGGGCGGATGGCGAAATTGGTAGACGCACCACACTCAAAATGTGGCGACTTCGGTCATGGGAGTTCGAGT
The DNA here is from genome assembly GCA_964431105.1 of uncultured Leptolyngbya sp. Taxonomy (GTDB): domain Bacteria; phylum Cyanobacteriota; class Cyanobacteriia; order RECH01; family RECH01; genus RECH01. Next base: position 3,661 of record CAYSIR010000123.1, read on the forward strand.
CTCCCTCTGCCCATTGCTTTAGCGGTCAACGGCGCGATGGCGGGCAGTTCTGCCTGTACAGTAATGCGCGATCGCGCCTGTTGACTGTAGGTTCAGTCAGCGTATGAACGGCGATCGCGTCGCGAAACTGGGTGAATTTCTGCTTTCGGACGATGCCATTGGTCGAAAACAGGGAAAACTGAACAAGAGATTTACCGGACTCATCGCCCCCGACGGTAAAAATTGTGGTGCGGTCAGAATAGCTGACGACCGATTAGAATCCTGGAAGTGAGCATCACTACATCATGTAGGTTCTCTACGATTGTTCTTCCAGTAACAGGACATCGCCCAGCCACCCAGTTTCAATGATGCGGCTCTTATTAAAAGTTGTATGCTAACCAGCGTCGATCGCTTATTGTTTGTTCGCGGCGTTTCTATTTTCACAGAATTACGGGATGACTTTTTGGTGCGTCTTGCATCCATCATGGATGAGCTATCTTTTCCGCCCGACCATACCATCTTCACCCAAGGGCAGGAAGGGCGATCGCTCTATATTTTGGTGTCTGGGCGCGTCAAGGTTCATGTTGGCGATCGGGTCTTAGCAGAACTCGAAAAAGGCGCGTGTTTTGGTGAGATGTCAGTATTTGATGCTGAACCGCGCTCTGCGTCGATTACGACCCTAGACCCCTGCGAATGTTTGATGTTGACCCAGCAGCAACTCTACGAAGCAGTGGAAGAAACCCCCGGCATTGCCGTCAATATTATTCGGCTGCTGTCTCGCCGCATTCGAGAACTGAACCGTAAAAAGCTGAACTCGCACCTTTACGATCGCAGCAGCAGCGACATAGCCAGCAACGGGAAGGTAGAGCTACCGCCTCAACCCAAGCGCTTTCACAACAAGCTTTAATCCACAAACGAGAGCGGTTCCATCGTCCATCCCTTTCCATCGGGCGCATGTCAGGTTTGTCGCCCTCACCCCAAAGCCCTCTCCCAAGCCTATTCATTACGCAGATCTTGCTGAAACCCGCAGGTTCAAAAACGAGGACTCTGGGTGACCGCTAGAAGGGCGGTGAGGCAAAAGGTCTGGCGGCTTAGTAATGCATAGATTTTGGGAAAAGCATGGCCTGAGCTTGTCGAAGAGGGGCTGGGGGATGAGGGCTAAATGGCAAAAATGATCTGTTCCCTTTCAATCCTTGCGATAATGCAAACGGAAGAATCAACAGGACACGGCTTACGCTAAGGCAGACGACCAATGGCGTTTGACCGCTTGAACGCCAGCAGGATTGCCGCGTAAGTCATTAGAGAACTAGGAGAAGACGAGACCGCCATGTTTAATCGTCAGCGCATTGAACCCGGCCCCGGACAGGAATCGGTGTGGGACTACCCCCGTCCGCCCCGGTTAGAAGATTCAACGAAGCACGTTCAGGTACAATTCAACGGCGTGGTCATTGCCGACAGCCATCGCACCAAGCGAGTTCTTGAAACCAGCCATCCGCCCACTTACTACATTCCGCAGGAAGATGTGAAGATGGAGCATTTCAGCCGTACCGATCGCGCCACATTTTGTGAATGGAAGGGGCAGGCAACCTACTTTACGATTACAGTGGGCGACCAACAGGCGGTAGATGTAGCCTGGTGCTATCCCTCACCGAGCGATCGCTTTGCCAGCCTCGCAGACTATATTGCCCTGTACCCTAGTCGCATGGAAGCGTGCTACATCGATGGCGAAAAAGTCCAAGCCCAGGAGGGAGACTTCTACGGTGGTTGGATTACTAAGGACATCGTTGGCCCCTTCAAGGGCGGTCTGGGAACATGGGGCTGGTAGGCGTTCAGGTCGCGGGCGTTGGGGTGAATGGGGCAGCGTGATGGTGCCATAGTGACCAGCGATCGCCCTACTTATTCCATTTAACCATTGCAATCTCTTGAACCAAGGATGACGAACGCACCTGCTACGGCTCAACAGCGATCGCACGAACTGCGGCAACTGCTTCAGCGGGCCAGCTATGCCTACTACGTGCTGGATGCGCCAGAGATGGATGATGCCGTTTACGATCGCCTCTATCGGGAGCTGCAAGACCTGGAAACACAGTACCCCGAACTGGTCACGCCCGACAGCCCCACCCAGCGCATTGGCGAACGACCGGCGCAGCAGTTTGAGTCGGTGCGGCACAATGTTCCGCTGTACAGTCTAGAAAATGCCTTTGACCTGGATGAGCTGGCCCGCTGGCACGATCGCTGGCGAAAACTGGCGACAGATGTAGATTCATTTGAATACGTCACTGAACTCAAAATTGACGGATCGGCGATCGCCCTCACCTACGAAAATGGGATGCTGGTGCGCGGCGTCACGCGGGGCGATGGAACCATGGGCGAAGACATCACCCAAAATATCCGCACCATTCGCACCATTCCCCTACGGCTCAATCTGGATAACCCTCCAGCGCGGGTAGAAGTGCGGGGCGAGGCGTTTCTGCCAGTAGATGTGTTTCGCCAGATTAACCAGGAGCGAGACGCAAAGGGCGAGGCGTTATTTGCCAATCCTCGCAATGCGGCGGCCGGAACACTGCGACAATTGGACGCAAAAGTAGTCGCCCAACGGCGGTTGGACTTCTTTGCCTACACCCTGCATTTGATCAATGAAAACGGGGAGCTAGAAACCGACAACGTGCCCAGTAGCCAATGGCAGGCGCTGACATTATTGGAAACGATGGGCTTTCGGGTGAATCCCAACCGCTGCCTTTGCCGATCGCTGGCTGAAGTGAACGACTATTTCCAACGGTGGGATACAGCGCGGTTGGATTTGCCTTATCTCACCGATGGCGTAGTGGTCAAGCTCAACTCGTTTGATGTACAGCGATCCCTCGGATTTACCCAAAAATTTCCCCGCTGGGCGATCGCCCTGAAATATCCCGCCGAGGAAGCCCCGACGCGGGTTGAGCAAATTGTGGTGCAGGTGGGCCGCACCGGAGCCTTGACCCCGGTTGCCGAATTTAGTCCAGTTCAGCTTGCGGGAACCACGGTGTCTCGCGCGACGCTGCACAATGGCGATCGCCTGGCTGAACTAGATTTACACCTCGGCGATACGGTGATTGTCCGAAAAGCTGGCGAAATTATCCCAGAGGTGGTGCGGGTGTTGCCGGAACTGCGCCCCGCCGATGCCCAGCCCTACCAGTTGCCCAGCCATTGCCCTGCCTGCGGTGAACCCGTTGTGCGCCCTGAAGGGGAAGCCGTCACCCGCTGTGTGAATAGCTCCTGCCCAGCCATCCTGCGCGGATCGATTATTCACTGGGCTAGCCGGTCTGCCCTTGACATCAACGGCTTGGGAGAAAAGTGGGTGGTGCAGTTTGTCGATCGCGGCTTGGTGCAGTCGGTGGCGGATTTGTATGACCTAACCGTGGAGCAATTGCAAACCCTCGATCGCATGGGTCAGAAATCGGCGCACAATTTAGTAACGGCGATCGCTGAATCCAAAACACAGCCGTGGGCGCGGGTGCTGTATGGTCTAGGTATTCGTCATGTCGGCAGCGTCAACGCTCAAACCTTAACGGAGCAATTTCCCTCGGTGGATGACTTGGCAAGGGCAGATACCGAAGCGATCGCCGCCGTTTATGGCATTGGCTCTGAAATTGCCCAATCGGTGCAAACCTGGTTTAGCGTCCCATCCAATCAACAGCTCATCGAACGACTGCGGCAGGCCGGCCTACAGTTGGCGATCGCTCCCGCCGACCGTCTCAAAACCGACCAACCCCAACCCCTCAGCGGCCAAACCTTTGTGATTACTGGAACCTTGCCCAGCCTCAGCCGTAGCGATGCCAAAGCCAAAATTCAGGCCGCTGGTGGCAAAGTGACCGGCAGCATCAGTTCCAAAACGGATTATTTAGTGGTGGGCAGTGATGCCGGATCTAAGCTAGAAAAGGCAAAAGCACTCGGCATCCCCCAACTGTCGGAGGTTGAATTACTGGATTTACTGGCATCTTGTAGGTAAGCGTCCCTCAGAACGGTGCGCTTAGCAGCGATCGCCACGGGTTTAGATGTCAGGACAAGCCGCGATCGGTGCCTAGCAATCGTTACCAACCGTATTCTGCCAATTTTCCGATTTTTGTAAGACGGCGCAGCCGTCCCACAAAAATTGCTAAGCCTTCTGCTTAGCGCTATGAGACGGGTACAGTCACGGTATTGACCCGGCACTACCCTGCGCTGATTACGATGGGTTCATCTCTAGTCCACTATGCGGTTCCCCCACCCTTAAATTATGAGTATTCCTGTCCCTGGATGGTCTCTCACAGATACAACGGCGGTGCGATCGCGCCGTTCCTTACCGCAATGGAAACAGTGGGGCTTGGCGGGGCTTGGCGGACTAGCATTGGCGCTGATAGTGGGCACACCGGGGCTAGCCGCCGATCGCGTTTATGTTCTGCTAGGGCCATTTGAGCGCTCGGTGGCAGTGGATGACCTGGAGCAATACGCCAAGAATGGGGACATTTCGCGCCAACTGTTTCCCTATATCAACCATTTAACGCCCAAAGCTCAAGATGAACTGCGATCGCTCCTCAATACCCGCGCAGAGGTGAATGCGATCGCCGTCGCTCGATTTCTATATACCGACCAGGGCGAAACATTATTGACAGAAATTGGCGATATTATCCGCACCCGATCGCCCGATGCCAGTCTTCCAGCGCTGCGGTCGGCTCTCATTCTGTCAGCAGCATCTGATGAGGGACTGACGGCGCTGAATGTGCTGCGGCATTTCCCTCTACCCGACCTTCGGATTGACTTAGACGCAACGCTTAGCTTAGTCAGAAATGTTGAAACGCTGATTAACCAAACGTCGGCAGCGATCAACATTATTCAGGCTCAGGCAGTTCTTGAAACAACCCACGCTTCACCTCAATTGCCTAGCGCCATTAACCCAACGGGTAGTGGCGCTTATCAATGGCGCTTAGAACCCTTGACGCTGACCGATTCCTCCCGCGATCGCACCTTTGATGTTGACCTATATGTACCAGTGAGGCAGGACGCGATCGCTCCAGCACTTCCTGCGCCGGTCGTAGTCATTTCCCACGGGCTAGGCTCTGACCGCAGCACCTACGCCTACCTAGCAGAACATTTAACGCAGCATGGGTTTATCGTTGCCGTCATTGAGCATCCGGGCAGCAACGCCACTCAGCTTCAAGATTTGGCAGCGGGTCGAGTGAATGAAGTGACGGCTCCTGAAGAGTTTATCGATCGCCCACGGGATGTATCCTTCTTGTTGGACGAACTGGAGCAAATGAACGAAGACCATTCTGTTCTGCAAGGGCGCATGAACCTTGAAGCCGTCGGCATCATTGGGCAATCCTTTGGCGGCTACACGGCGCTGACCTTGCTAGGGGGAACTCTAAACCCGTATCAACTCGCAGAAGCGTGCGCCGGTACAACTATTATTAACCTGTCGCTGCTGCTGCAATGCCGAGCGTTGGAACTGCCCCCCTCCCAATTAGCTCAGCATTTGCAAGACGATCGCATTCAAGCGGCGATCGCCATCAACCCTATCGGCAGCGGCATCATCGGGCCATCGGGGTTTAACCGGATTGAACAACCGGTGATGATCATTACCGGCAATGCTGATACCATTGCGCCAGCGCTGCCTGAACAGATTCGTCCGTTTACGTGGCTGGGGAGTCGCGATAAATATTTGGTATTGATGCAGGGGGCTACCCACTTTTCCACCCTGGGCGAAACCGCCTCAGATAGTGAGGTGCTGGCGTTGCCGCGAGGAATTGTCGGGCCGGACCCAGCGATCGCCCAGTCCTATGTCAATGCGCTGAGCGTCGCCTTTTTTCAGCGCCATATTGCGGATGACCCACGCTATACCCTCTTTTTGCAGGCAGGCTATGCCGCCCAACTGAGCCAATCACTCATGCCGCTGAGTTTGGTGCGATCGCTCGATCCAACCGAACTAACCCGCGTGCTGTCCATGATTGCGCCATAGCCTGTCGCGCTTGCCCTGAGCGCGATCACACCAAATCAGGGAACACCTCTTGCACGGCTGGATGCACCAATTGCCCATCTTTCACATTCAGCCCCTTAGCCAAATTGGGATTACGGGTCAGCGCGGCTAGTCCATATTCCGCCAACTGACTCACATAGGGCGCTGTGCTGTTATTGAGGGCTTGGGTCGCCGTCCAGGGCACTGCCCCCGGCATATTCGGCACTCCGTAATGAACCACTCCTGCTTCCACATAAGTCGGCGTTGTATGCGACGTAGGGCGCAGAGTTTCAATACAGCCGCCTTGGTCAACCGCCACATCCACCACCACCGAACCGGCCCGCATCTGCTCAATGTAGGTACGCGGAACCAGCGTTGGCGCTTTGCGACCCGGAACCAAGACTGCCCCAATGACCAAATCTGCATCGGGAATAGCCGTCTCAATTTGGGCCGCATTGCTAAACAGTAGCTCCACCCGCGATCCAAAAAGAGTTTCTAAGTAGCTTAGCCGCTCTACGTTGATGTCAAAAATTTGTACCTGCGCGCCTAGCCCGATCGCCATTTTGGCTGCCTCTGTGCCGACTACGCCGCCCCCCAAAATAACGACGCGCCCCGAACTCACTCCCGGCACACCGCCCAACAACACACCGCGACCGCCCTGCTGTTTTTCCAAAAATCGCGCGCCAAACTGTACGGAGAGCCGCCCGGCAATGATGCTCATCGGGGTCAGCAATGGCAGGGTTCGGTTCACCTCGACGGTTTCATAGGCGATCGCTGTGATCCCAGCCGTCATTAACTGTTCGGTCAGGGTGCGATCGGCAGCTAAATGCAAATAGGTGAACAACAACTGTCCTTTTTGCATGAGGTCATATTCGGCGGGTAGCGGCTCTTTCACCTTTACGACCAGTTCTTGCTGCCAGGCCGCTTTGGCGTTATTCACAATGCTTGCACCAACTTGGCGATAGTCATTATCGCTGAACCCAGCCCCAATCCCAGCCTGGGTTTCCACATAGACCCGATGCCCGCGATCGCACAGTCCCCGTACTGTATCTGGACTCAGACCAACGCGAAACTCCTGATCTTTGATTTCTTTGGGTACCCCGATTTCCATTACGCGCCTCTTGTTGTTCACGATCACTGTATCGAAACTAGGCGATCGCCATTGTTGCTCAGATCACGATTGCTCAGATCACGATTGCCCAAATCACGAGAATCGGAATGGCGATCGCAGAACAACTGACGTTATAGCAACAAACTCCATTGGTTCAACCAAAATGCGATCGCCGCACTGCCCAGCGGCACCGTTAAATTATCCACACCCAGTTTAGAGAAAGCTTCTAGCACAGTAGCTGCGATCGCAATCCCAACCGGCACTAGCCAGGTTTGCCACACGCCCCCCTGCACCGTCCAGAGAATCGCCACACTAACGACATAGCTGACCGCCGCCATCGTCAACGACCCTTCCCAGCTTTTCTGCATCCCCCATAGCTGATATAGCCGCTTTCCGAAGCGCTGCCCTACCAATGCCGCCATACCATCTCCCCAGGTCATAATCAAAATTCCAAGGGCTGCATACTGAGGTTTGCCAATGCTCCAAAACCAGCCAATCAGCACCGCAAAACTGACAGCATAAAAAAATGTGCCTAGGCTTTTGCGTCCGACAGTGTTAATAACTGGCAATATTGGCAACCGATAGGATAAAAGGGCGATCGCGCTGAACAAAATGGAGGCACTAACACCAAGCCACTGGGGAATATTCAGCACCCACGCCAGCAGCACAACATTGCCAACACCAATATGAACAATCTTACGCACTAATTCTGGCCCGGCGGAGGTAAAGCGATTCGCCGCTTCGGCTACAACCCCAACGCCGCCCAGCCAAACCGCAACAATCGTGATTTGCACCCACAGAGATGACAATGACCAATCCAGCATGACTCTAGTATCAGCGACAGGGCAGCGACAAACCGAACCATCGGCCGGTCGATTGAGTGGGTTAGCCAGTCAATACCTATTTACTGTAGAAGATTTTGGGGCGATCGCGCTCAAGCCCGTCTGAGCCAATAGGCACTAGCCTGAGACGCACCCGGCAGAATGTTCTCCAATGAAATTGGGCATGGAAACCGGGAGCATGTCACGTTTGCAAATCCCTGCATTGCCATCATCCCCCA
>CAYSIR010000124.1:0-11538 GCA_964431105.1 uncultured Leptolyngbya sp.
GCCCTCTTTCCTCAACCAAGCCAACAAAGCCCGCCAGTCAGAAGCCCAAACCTACGTGGGTTCCATGAACCGGGCCCAGCAGGCCCACTACCTCGAAAATCGTCAGTTCGCTGAAGATCTGGATGACCTCGGCCTCGGCATTCGAGCCGCCACCGAATATTACACCTACAGTTTTGAAGGAGATGCCGATGACCCGCTCATGAAGCATTTGGCAGAACCGGATGGCGATGATCTATATGGCTATGTCGGAACGGTTTGGCTCGGCACCGATGGCGGTGGCAATGCGACAATCCTCGCCAAAATCTGTAAAGGCGACAATCCCGGTGATGAGGGCAATATGCCAGCCTGCGAACCCGACTAACGCAGCCTCGGTCAATCGTCTAGGCGAGTTCTGAGGCAAACTCTGAGTAATCTTCGCGTCAATCCTTCAGGCGAGATGATCGCTCATCTAGCATTGGCGGGTATGCTCAGACTGAGCAAAACTGAACCGTCCAAATTCCATCCCCACACCAAAAAGCTACTAGACAGTTCTCGCTCGTCCAGTAGCTTCTCGGTTCGTATAATGTGAAAGACAACCGCAAATTGGCTTTCACGCTGTTTTGAATCCCAACTTAAGTATTCCCGCACTCAAGCTTTGCGCCCAGCATAGCTTCTTTTTTCCAGAACGGCTAACGCCGATGCCGCTGTCGTAACTAGATGCGATCGCCTTGATGTCAGTTACCCCAAACGTTTCACCAATTTTCACTCCCTAAGAAACTTTACATAAAAAACACATTCACCCGAAAAAGCCGGAGATGCTTTAACAGTTTTTCACACAGCCCACGTTGCAGCCCTCTCCTGCCCCTTCTCTACCCTATCCATTACGCAGATCTTGCTGAAACCCGCATTCCTTCGTTCAAAAACGAGGATTCTGAGTAACCCTCAGAACGGTTGCAGGGCAAAAGGTCTGGCGACTGTTGCGTAATGCATCGCTCTACCCCAGAGTTGACACTCCTCGGCCCCAAGGCTCGAGGATTCTTGCTTCAAAGGGAGTCTAATCAGGCGTTTTGATGGGCTGTGCCCACCCCACAACCAATCCTGACCGCCAATAGGAGGATAGACAATGGAACCCACAGCAAAACTCGCAAAACCTCAGCAAAATTGGTCTCATTTCATCATTTCAGGACTGGTGGGGCTAGGGGCGATCGCGGCGATCGCGGCTCTCCAGCTTCCAGCCCTGCAACAACTCCAAGGCGATCGCACCCTCAGCGACGATGAACTCCAGCGGCAGCTCACCATCGAAGCAACCCGGCTAGAGGTAATGAAGCGATCGCCCGCCTTTGGCTTTGATAATCTGCTAGCCGACTGGGCATTCCTTGGGTTTGTGCAATATTTTGGCGACCGAGAAGCCCGGCAGCGCACCAACCATGAACTCAGCGCTGACTATTTTGATATTGTCCTCAGCCGCGACCCCCGCTTCGTTTTGGCCTATACCTTCCTCTCCACCAGCGTCTCGCAGTATGCCGGCCAGCCCGAACGAGCGATCGACATTATGAACGCCAACGTCAGCCGCATGACCCCCAACGCTCCCGCCGACTCATTCTTTGTTTGGCGACAGAAGGGAATTGATGAACTGCTATTTTTGGGCGATGCAGAAGCCGCCCGCACCTCCTTTGAAACCGCTGCCGATTGGGCCGATCAATCCACCTTGCCCGGTAGCGAAAATACAGCCGTCATTTCACGCCAGACGGCTGAATTCTTAGCTCAAAACCCGGATAGCGCCTTGGCTCAGATTGGCGCTTGGGTCTTGGTGCTGCAAAATGCAGTGGATGACCAAACCCGCCAGCGGGCCCGCGATCGCATTGAGGACTTGGGTGGCGAAATTATCCCCAATCCAGACGGCAGCTTCACTATTCAAATGCCCTAAAATTTGCCCCAAAATTTGCCCTGGAATTTGCCCTAAAATCATAAAACCTGCCAGCGATCGCTTTCCATCCATTCAGGGATTCGCATGACCCATTGGTACAACGGTCGTCTCCATCCGGTCGATACCCTACCCATCGCCCACGATGACCCCGCCCTGCTGTTTGGCGCAACCGTCTTCACCACCCTGCGCGTCTACGGGCGATCGCTCAGCCATCCCCTCACCCACTGGGCCGGGCACTGCGATCGCCTGCACTCCAGCGTGGCCGCCCTAGGCTGGACTATGCCCGATTGGGATGCCGTCACCCAAGGCGCGACCCGGCTGGCCGAGAACCCGGTGCTGCGAGTTACCCTCTTTCCCGACGGACGAGAATGGATTGTAGGGCGATCGCTACCAGCCGATTTGGCCACCTGGCAGCAGCGGGGCATTGTGGCTTGGGTCTGCGCAGCGCTCCATCCCTTGATGCCATCCGTGGGGCGATCGCTGCCCCTACTAAAAACCGGAAACTATCTAGCGCCCTGGCTGGCCCGCCAGCAAGCTCAGCATCACCAGGCTAATGATGCCATCTTGGTCAACGCGGCGGGGCATTGGCTAGAAACCAGCACCGGCAACCTCTGGGGTTGGGGGGACGGTCAATATTGGACACCGCCCCTCACTGATGGAATTTTGCCTGGATTGGCGCGATCGCACCTCATTTCCCAACTCACCTGCCAAAATGAGAAAGTGGTAGAAGTGTCGTGGACTGCCGATGTGATCAGCCAACTGGAGGCGATCGCCCACTGCAATAGCGTGGTAGAAGTCGTGCCCATCCGTCAGGTCATCACCGCAGACACGGCCCGACACTACGATCCGACTCACCCCGCACTCGATCAACTCAAACAGGCGATCGTGTGCCCCAACCCATAGATTTCTGAAATGAGTTAATATTAGTTAACATTAGAAATCACATTCCAGGCTTACGCGACATTCGAGGCGATTGGGAATAGCAAACGATTCATCTGCGATCGGTCATGCGCTCACCCCCCATTGGTTCACTAGCACCGCTTCCATGCGATCGTGCTTCCGTCCTATGGTCATCGCTCGACCTTAGCCGTGTGAGTCTTTGCCATAACCGGCATAAAATGTCCCTAATAATGGGTTAGTCAAGAAATTAGGAGGATTTGCCTCGGTGAATAAGCGGTGGAGAAACGCAGGACTGTACGCGCTCTTGGTCGTCGTCGTCATCTTTTTGGCGACAGCGCTCCTCGATCGTCAGCCCGAAACCCAAGAAACCTGGCGCTACAGCCAGTTCATTCAAAACGTTGAACAAAATCAAGTCGAAAAAGTTAGCCTTAGCTCCGATCGCAGCCGCGCCACTGTCACGACACAAGACGGTAGCAAGGTCAGCGTTAACCTCGTCAACGATCCCGACTTGCTCAACATCCTGACCCGCAACGATGTAGACATTGCCGTTGCGCGTCAGCCAGAAGATAACGTCTTTGCGCGAGTCTTCAGCACATTGCTCATTCCATTCCTGCTATTGGTAGTGCTATTCTTCGTGCTGCGCCGCGCCCAAAGCGGCCCCGGCAGCCAAGCCATGAATTTTGGTAAATCCAAAGCTCGTGTGCAAATGGAACCCCAAACCCAAGTCACCTTCGGCGACGTAGCGGGCATTGAACAAGCCAAGCTAGAACTGACCGAAGTTGTAGACTTCCTGAAAAATGCCGATCGCTTCACAGCCGTCGGTGCCAAAATCCCCAAAGGCGTACTGCTCGTCGGCCCTCCTGGAACCGGTAAAACATTGCTAGCCAAAGCCGTTGCCGGCGAAGCGGGCGTGCCCTTCTTCTCTATCTCCGGTTCTGAGTTTGTCGAAATGTTTGTGGGTGTGGGTGCGTCCCGTGTCCGCGACCTGTTTGAGCAAGCCAAGTCCAATGCGCCCTGCATTGTATTTATCGATGAGATTGATGCCGTTGGTCGTCAGCGTGGGGCCGGTCTGGGCGGCGGTAATGATGAACGTGAGCAAACCCTGAACCAGTTGCTCACTGAAATGGACGGTTTTGAGGGCAATACCGGCATCATCATCATTGCGGCAACCAACCGCCCCGATGTTTTGGATTCAGCGCTGCTGCGTCCCGGTCGTTTCGATCGCCAAGTTGTGGTCGATCGCCCCGACTATGCCGGTCGTTTGGAAATCTTGAACGTCCACGCCCGTGGCAAAACGCTATCGAAAGATGTGGATCTGGATCGCATCGCCCGCCGGACACCGGGCTTCACTGGAGCCGATTTGTCCAACCTGCTCAATGAGGCAGCGATTTTAGCAGCGCGTCGCAACCTGACTGAAATTTCGATGGATGAAGTGAATGATGCGATCGATCGCGTCTTGGCTGGGCCAGAGAAAAAAGATCGGGTTATGAGCGAGAAGCGCAAAACCCTAGTCGCATACCACGAAGCTGGGCACGCTCTAGTGGGTGCATTGATGCCCGACTACGATCCAGTGCAAAAAATCAGCATTATCCCTCGCGGCCGCGCTGGTGGTTTGACTTGGTTCACCCCTAGTGAAGATCGGATGGATTCAGGTCTATATTCCCGGTCTTATTTGCAAAACCAAATGGCGGTAGCCCTCGGCGGTCGGATTGCAGAGGAAGTGGTCTTCGGTGATGAAGAAGTCACGACAGGTGCGTCCAATGACCTACAACAGGTGGCGCGGGTCGCTCGTCAAATGGTGATGCGCTTTGGGATGAGCGATCGCCTTGGCCCTGTTGCTCTAGGTCGGGCCCAAGGAAATATGTTCCTGGGTCGTGATATTGCGTCAGAGCGGGACTTTTCTGAAGAAACGGCAGCGGCAGTGGATGATGAAGTTCGGAACTTGGTGGATCAAGCCTACCGCCGTGCCAAAGCGGTATTGACTGAAAACCGCAGCGTCTTGGATCAACTAGCAGGAATGCTGATTGAGCGGGAAACGGTCGATGCGGAAGAACTGCAAGAGTTGCTGACTTCTAGCGATGTGAAAATGGCAGCGATCGCCTAGTTCCACCAGCCAACCCTAGGGCATAAAAACGAATAAACCCATGAGGACGATCAAAATGCGATCGTCCTTTTTTTGCGGCTAGATTTTTGCGGCTAGGTTTTTGCGGCTGGATTTTGCGGCTAGGTTTATGGCACTAAACCAAAAGCTTAGGGATATTTCATGGGACGACAATCCCACAAAACATCCCATGTCCGAAACAAAATGGCTACTGCCGAATAAAACGCCTGTCTCCTGTGCAGGAATCCAGCGCATCATCCTCGCCTAGATCCCGGAAGTCACAGCCGGCTAACTATCCGCCTCGCCCCCAACCACCACATTCCGAATCCGCAAGCTAGGGCCACCACAACCGACCGGCAAACCATTCTGTCCGCCCTTGCCGCAGCCGCCCGACTCATCCCAGAAAAAGTCATCCCCGATCGCATCCACATCCGCCAGAGTCGTAAACACATTTCCCGACAGCGTCACATCCCGCACCGGTTCTGCCAACTGACCATTGCGAATCATCCAGGCCTCGCCCGCCGTAAACGTAAACATTTCGCCATTGGTCATGCCGCCCAGCCAGTTCCGCGCATAGACGCCCTCGGTGATGTCGTCCATTAGCTGATCCACCGGCGTACTGCCCGGCTCAATCCAAGTATTCGTCATCCGCACAATCGGCGGGTAATGATAGCTGAGGCAGCGGGCATTCCCCGTTGGCGCTTCGCCCAGCTTGCCAGCCGTTTCGCGGGAATGCAGCCGCCCCACCAATACACCATCTTTGATCAACTGAGTGGTCGTAGCCGGAACGCCCTCATCATCGTAGTAGTAGCTGCCGCGATGCCCTTCCGGAACTGCCCCATCAAAAATTTGCAGTTCTGGCGAGCCAAACCGCCGCCCAAGGGTCATCACTTCCAATAAATCTGGATTTTCGTAAGCCATGTCTGCTTCCGACAAATGCCCAAACGCTTCATGAACAAATAACCCGGTCAAAATTGGGTCAATCACAACGGTGTAGGTCTTGCCCTTGACCGGAGGCAGGGCCAGAGCATCGACTGCCCGCTGTGCTGCACTGCGAACTTGGGCATCCAGTGCGGTCAAGTCTTCATAGGCGCGACGAGAGCCAGTCGTTTCATTGCCGGTCTGCACCGTTTCCCCGCTGCGGGCGGTGGCTGCAAACCGCATTTCCATGTCAACCCAGGATTGCTCTAGAACGATCCCCTCAGATGTCACCAAAATAATCTTTTGGGCGTTGTCGCCGTAGCGCACCGAGGTGGTAGCAATGCGATCGTCCAGACTGCGTAGAATTTCGTCATAGCGATCGCACAACGCTTTTTTGTGGGATAGCTCAATCTGGCGCGGGTCACTCCCCATCAACGGCAGCGATCGCACCACTTGCACCGGGTCAACCGGAGCCAACAGCGTTTCCTCTTCACCCACCATACGGGCAGCGGCGATCGCCCGTTCTAGATGTTCACGTATATCGTCCAATCGATTAAAGCTGGCAAACCCCCACCCGCCTTTAAAGCAGGCCCGAATCTGTCCGCCCAGGGCAATTCCTTCACTCAGGGTTTCAATCCGCCCGCCGCGCAGCAAAATATCGGTTCCTTCCGATTCTTCTAAACGAATAGCCAGGTAATCAACCTGCGATCGATAGCGGGCGACTAGGTCAGAAATGAGATTTTTGGAATCAGCGATGGCGATAGGCATGGTGGGTAAGTGCTGGGTTGACGAAAGATTCTGTACTGGAGGCGAAAACGGCGCATATAGCAATCCTATTTGGATTGTGAGAAGGATTCCTGCGGAATCCTTCTCACAACAACCATTCTCACTTCACAACTCATTTAGGATTGCTATAGGTTTTAGACAAGGTAGGGGTCGAGTATTCTGACCCGCGCCGTGGTTAGGATTTAGCCAGTTTTGTCAGTCAATTGGGGGCGCTATTGGGGGCGCTATGCATGACGCAACAGGTGTTAGTTTTTTTATTCCGCTGTTTCCACCATTCCTAAAATCCTGATAACACTGGATTTCAGGACGCAGAAATCGACGGTTTAGGATGGGCAGCCGATGGAAGCAGGTGCGTCAGTAAATAGATGAAATAGATGGGCCTGCTTCTGTAGTCTAATCATCCCTGTCTGGGTTCTCAATCAGGATCGAGAGATTGGGCAAAGCGGAATGCCTTAATGGTAAAGCCACGACCAAAATAAAACCGATGGGCGAGCGCTCGCTGCACACTGCTGTCTAACTGAAGCGATCGGCACTGTTGCGATCGGGCATAGTTGAGGAGCCAGTTCATCAGAGCCGTACCGTACCCCTTTCCCTGGGCTACCACATCGGTGACTAAATCATCGACATACAGAATTTTCCCATGGGCTAGGGTATCCAAAATGCGAAATCCAGCGATCGCCCGCACCGCTTCATCCACATCCAAATAAACCAAGTAATAGCCGCCCTGCTGCTGGTGTTGCACCCGACTGACAAACTCAGCCGGATCAAGCTGCGGACGTAACTGCACCATCACTGGAAAGCACTGAGCAATGTCCAGCTCTGACCGTGCCACTCGAATCTCCATGCAATCGATTCATCCTTGTCGAGTTACCCTTTGACTGAACCGGCAAGAATGCCGCGCACAAAGTACCGTTGCAGTGCAAAGAAGACCGCCAATGGCACAATCATACTGATGAATGCCCCGGAAGTCAGCAGATGCCAATCCTGCCCGCGTGAGCCAACTAACCGACTGAGTTGCAGTGTGACGGGGGCAACGTCGTCTGTGCCGCCCAGGTAAACCAGCGCAATCAGTAGATCGTTCCAGACCCAAAGAAATTGAAATACTGCAAATGAGGCGATCGCAGGCATCGATAGCGGCACAATCAACTTTGTAAACGTAGTGAGGTGCGACGCCCCATCCACAGCAGCCGCTTCGATCAAATCGCGGGGCAGCGAACCAATGTAGTTTCGCAGTAGATAAATGCCTAGGGGCATGCCATAGCCCGTGTGGGCCAGCCAGACGGCCAAAAATTCACCCGACAGCCCCAAATCTCGATAGACCCGCAGCACTGGAATCAGGGTCATTTGCAGGGGCACCACTAGCAGACCCACCACCATGAAAAATAGGAGCTGCCGTCCCGGAAATGACATCCAGGCAAAGGCGTAGGCGGCGAAGGTCGCGATCGCAATGGGCATGACTGTGGCCGGAATCGAAATGGCCAAGCTATTGAGAAACGCTTGCCCCATATTTTCCGCTGTCACCACATCCATATAGTTTTGCAGAGAATACTGGGTAAAGTCGAAGGGATGCTGAAACACGGTCCACCAGCCACTTTGGGTGAGCGCATCTCTCTGGCGGATAGAACTGACCAGTAGGCCAACGGTGGGCAATGTCCAGATCAGCGAAATCACCACCAGAGTGATGTGAACCGGCGCTTTTTGGATAACGGCCTGCCCCTGGTGCAGGGCCCAGTCGATCCCGCGCAGGGGTTTACGAAATCCTTGAGGACGATATTTAAGGTTCATCGAATCGACTCCTGCTGTTGAAACCGCCGAATGTTGCTGATGATGACTGGAACAACGGCGAGTAAGAGAATGACGGCGATCGCACTGCCGCGCCCAAAATCCCGAAAATTAAACATTTCCTTGATCATGCGGCTAGCTACCACCTCAGTATCCTGAGTGCCGCCAGTCATCACCCAAACAATGTCAAATACTTTCAGCACTAAAATAATCACCGTAGTTGCAACAACTGCGATCGTGGAGCTAATCATCGGTATGGTGATGCGCCAAAAAATCTGAAACTCATTGGCGCCGTCAATCCGGGCTGCTTCAATGATGTCGTTCGGGATGCCCTTCACAGCCGCCGACAGCAGCACCATGCAAAACCCGGTCTGTAGCCAAATCATAATAAAAATGAGCGCAAAGGTATTCAGCGCCGGAATCCCCCAGCAGGACCATTCCCAGTTCACAATCGGAATCGTGATCGGCTGCCAATCCACTAACGGCAGGCATTTTTCTACTGTCCAGCCAATGGGTTCATGCCCCAGGCCCGTCGCGATCGCATTGAGTAGCCCAATTTGGTCATCCCCAGCAGGACGATAGGCATACATAAAGCGCCAGATGACGCTAGCTCCCACAAAGGAAATCGCCATCGGCATAAAAATCAGGCCTTTCACAATCGGTTCATAGCGCACCCGATCAAGCAAGACCGCCAGCAATAGCCCTACGCCCACGCTAATGCCCGTCACAAATACCAGCCACAAAATATTGTTGCGGAAAGCGATCAGCATTTCGTTATTGGTGAACGCAAAGAGGTAGTTTTGCAATCCAACAAAATTTTGCGATCGCCGATCCAAAAAACTCAGACCAATCGTATTGATGGCAGGAATGACCAAATAGCCAAATAGCACCAGCAGGGCCGGTGTGACATAAATCCACGGCAACACCCGCGATCGCCACGGATTCGGTAGGCGATTGGCCAAAGCATTCATGCCATAGAACACCGCAATCACACCGACTGAGCCAATGATGACCGCAATGATAACCTCAATCAGCTTGCTCCACATGGGGCTTGATACTAACAACAAGTGACAACGCTCTTTTGCAAAGACGCGCCGCAGTCCACCCATGAACAGAGGCGATCGCTTGCCAACACAGCTTGCAATCCGTGCCACCATTGCCGATGGGACAACCGAGCGATGCGTCAATCCCGATGATAAGGAGTTAACCGGGTTGACTGACAAAACTGGATAAACTCAAATCACCGAACAGATCAGGAGACCTGCCCCCTACATCATCCAAAATCCTGTGAGCAATTGCCGCGCCCAATGCCGATTTTTGGTCAGTCAATCAAGAGGGTTAACGTCCGATAACATCAACGACTATGCTCTTACCATTACAAGGTTTATAAGAATCACGCAAGGGACAGCTAGAGCAACCAAAAACGCCATCACTGAATAAGTGCAGTTTTTAGTGAAGGGTACTGAAATTTGTATTAGACTCTAGGACCCTGATCAAAGAGAATAGGGGCAACTGGATCCATGGCTTATTGTCAGTATTAGTGTTAAGCATTGAGTAGTGCTAATTTCTCATGACGCAACAGCATACCTAGCCTCCTCTACAAATCCCCATCGCTTAGCCGCCGATAATGCAAACGCTGTCGGCTTGGCTCCCCAACCTATCGTTCTTCAACGGCTTAGTTTTTGAACTCAGTTTCAGCCCTGCCGTAGGGATAGCTTGCTGAGAGAGACGGTCGCGGCGGTAACTGCATCTTCAAATTTGGTAGGCAACCATCAATCCGGACAGTAGGCATTAAAGCTGTAGGCTGGAGAATGCTTGTCCTGCTACTTTCAGGGGGTTAACTGAGATTTGAGATGCCGATCGTTCCATCACAGTCACTGACCGCCGGGGCGGCTACCTCGGCTACATCCCAGCGATACCTGAGTTGCATCTGAGTCGCATCCGATGCTGACAATGTGAGATATGCTTGACGACACCCATCACGTCCCCTATGGCCCAGCTTTCCTTTCCAAATGAATGGCTGAAACTTGCTTCAGATCCCTACGCTGTGCTGGGGGTATCGGTTACAGCCGATGACCGGCGAGTGCTAAAGCGCTATCGCACCATTGCTAAGCAGCTTCATCCAGATGTTTATCATGCGGCGGACGATACGGCGCGATCGCTCGCTGGACAAATCTTAGCCCGATTGGTGAACCCAGCTTATCAAAAACTGAAGCAGGATAATGGTCGGGCAGAGACGATGGCCACCCTGCGGTTTCGGGTACGTCGGGCTGCCAAAGAAGCGCCCATCGTACCCAAGGGAGAGATGGGCAAGCGCCTGGTTGGCGTTCCGGCTCATTCTCTCGAAACGCTATATGAAGATGCGATCGCTGACCTTGCCACACGGCAATACCAAGATCTAAACCAGTTTGAATCGCTGACCCAGCAGTTGGGTGAACTCAACCTGGTCTATTTGCAGCAAAAAATGGGTGAACCACTGTTACGTGAAAAACGTAGCGGCATTGTCCCCAAAGAAGAAGCCAAGCCGATTCAGTTTACGTCCGTCTCGCCAGAAGAAAAGCAAACTGAACTGAGCTATGCTCAACGGCACTACCAGCGGGCCCAAGAATATATTCGTAAAGAAAATTGGTCGATGGCGGTGCAAGAACTGCGGGATGCGATTCGCCTAGAAGCAGAAACAAGTCAGTATCATGCCGTGCTGGCAACGGTGTATATGAAGCAAAACTTGCAGGGGATGGCAAAGGTGCATTTTCGCCAAGCCCTGAAACTTGATCCCAAGAATGCGCTAGCGATGAAACACGCCCACAAATTCGATTTGCAGGTTGGCGGCACCACCGGAAATGGCAAGTCCTCCAGCGCAAGTGCGTCTAAGGGGTCTAAACCCAATAAGCGCGGTTTGCTGGGACTGTTCTCCCGCAAGTCGTGAGGCTGGTTCGCAGCAAGTACCGGCGTATCATTGATCAATCATAGACATCAGTTGGGGTACGCGGGCCCGCGACAAATCGATGCGCGAGTGGTCAAGATGGCGCTTGCGATCTAAGTAGCAGCCTTTAGAATAAATGGGGTAGCTCCACATGAGTGGGTTACCTTTACGAGTAGCAGGCGTAAAGCCCCCGCGTTTCAACCGGGGGATATAAGCGCA
>CAYSIR010000125.1:0-11525 GCA_964431105.1 uncultured Leptolyngbya sp.
CAGATAAGAAGCAGCCTTTATAATTGCCGGGTTAATAGCTCAATTCAACAACGCCGATCTGCGCAACCTTTACACAAAATTCATAAGACATCAAATTTATCTAAATCAGGGCCGTTTTTTGTGAAGAACTTATGAATTTAGTGCGGAATTCATTCGGCAATTTCGGATCCCGTGTTAGTACTATGAGGAGTTGCTCAGTATAAATACGAGGCTTTCCTTAAATAACTGTGTCCTGTTATCAGTATTGACTGACCATGACGAACGTTTGAATTTTCCTTGGGGATAAGGGTGTTGCTCTATCCACTATGGTTCCCGTGGGAAAATTTGCTTAAATATTTTTCTCTCACGGCGTCTATTTTGATAGATGTTTGCAATATGCTGGTGTCGCTGGATACTCCAGTTCTCGCGATCGCTTGCGCAAGCGATCGCTCGATATTGTTTTGCTTATCTTGCTTGGTTAACACCCTTGCTGAGAGAGCTTAAAACGATTGCTCTTTATAACCTAGGGTTTTCTTTTCTGCACGAGCTATTGATTGTTTCAATGCAGTTGCTGTTGAAAGGTAAAACCTTAAATTGAGCGATATCTCAACACTTTTGTTGAACGGCATAAATTAAGCGCTGACTTAGTTTGTGGATACATTGCTGTGTGTAAATTTAGGTCGTTCTTTAGTTACGCGATCGCCCATCATGCGGTCTTTTACTCGCATATTTGCATAGAGGAATTAAGTTTATGTCAACTACGATTGCTGGCTTTACCTTTGATGAAAATGATTTGGTGACTGGCGGTTCATTAATCGCTGGTGGAACAGAAACTCTGCTGTTTAGCTCTGGCTTACAGCTTCCATCCCTTCTAGACAATACGGTTGGTTTTCTTCTAGGTGGGAACAACGGAGATTCCATTGATCTTGGAGATGATATCAATCGTTCTGAGATTGAATTGACCTGGGATACCGGGTTCGGTCTCTCCAATCAAGCGGGTAATGAGTTCATCATTTATGAGAACGGTGGACTGGGAGCGCCCGAAGGATACGCTGTATCGGTACGTAGTTTTGATACCGGGCTATTTACACCATTCCGGTATCAGTTTTTCGATACTTTTGATGACTTTGCGGTGGCTACCCCCTTTGACGGATTGGGGGTCTTTGCCACTCGATTTGACCTGAGTGATTTTGGCATTGCCAGCGGCGACTTCATTGATGCCATTCGCATCGTGAACTTGGTGGCAACAGACACTGTGGATGGTTCTGATGGTCAAGGTGAAGTCGATTTCACGGGCACATCGGGTTTTACC
Organism: uncultured Leptolyngbya sp.; assembly: GCA_964431105.1. Lineage (GTDB taxonomy): Bacteria > Cyanobacteriota > Cyanobacteriia > RECH01 > RECH01 > RECH01. The sequence continues at coordinate 1,292 of CAYSIR010000125.1, forward strand.
CCGCGCGATGAGGCAGGTGGTTCTGCATTTGCTACCGATAAATTGGATCCGGACATTACCTTAGTGGCTGGGTTAAATGCGGTTGAAGAATTACCGAAGCCTGTGAAAGTCTTCGATGGCACCACCTTTATTGATGACTTTGACACCATTCAAGAAGCCGTCGATGCGGCCAGCGCTGGCTTTACGATCACGATTGAACCGGGCACCTATACCGAAAGCGTCACTATCGATAAAGCGCTGATCATTGAAGGAGCCGGAGTCGGACAAACAATTGTTGAACCGCCTACTGGCACTGGCTTCCGCATTCTTGGTGACCTGGGCACCAGTGCGACTCTATCCATTGATGGCATTAGCTTTACCAATTCCGTCAATGGGTCGGGTGTGCAGTTCGATGACAACGCTATCCTGGGCACGCTGGAAATTACGAACAGTGAATTTGCGGGTAATTTCCGCAACGGACTAGCGATTGGGGGCAACAGCAATCCTGTCGATCTGGATAATGTCATCCTGACGGATAGCACCTTTGTTGGCAACGGTGGCGACCCGACGAGCCAGACCTCTTCCGGCGATGGCGACATCCTCTTCTTCCAATATGGCGGCGATGCCACAATCCAGAACGTCAGCCTGACTGGACAGGTTGTAGGTTCTGGCCCCGCAGAAAATGGCATCCAGTTCCGTAGTGACACCGGCGCGATCGGGAATGTGGTGCTGGATAACATTACCATCGACGGAGTGTATGAAAAGCAACCGATCGCTTTCTTTAATTACGATGACCTGAATGGTCTGTCGGCCAACAATGTGGTGGTATCGGCTGATAGTACTGGGTTTTCCATTGCTGGAAACTTTTCCGGTATCGGCGGCAATTTTTCGTCTGCTGGAATTGACACTACGGGCGCACCCGACCCGCTGGCTCTGCAAGGAGATAACGGAGATAACGTCATCACGGGCGGTGCAGAAGATAACTTCCTACGTGGCTTTAATGGCAACGACACCCTGAATGGTGGTGATGGAACCGATGTCGCGGTTTATGCTGGTGTGAGTACGGACTATGCGATCGCCGTCACAACTGATGCAACGGGCTGGGCTACCGGATTCACAGGCATAACCGACACCAACCCCGGTGACGGCGACGAAGGGTCGGATACGCTCTCTAGCATTGAAAGTTTAGTCTTTGCCGATGGGCCGCTGGATCTGAGCCGTGCAGTTCAGGTCTTCGATACCAGCAACAATCTAGTAGGCACGTTCGACACCATCCAGGCTGGCGTTGATGCGGCGGCGGATGGTTTTACCGTTGTGGTCGATGACGGCACCTACAACGAAAATATGGTGATTAGCGATTCCATTACCCTGCGATCGCGCAATGGGCGTGGCTCAACCACCATCGTGGGCGACAATGCCGGGGCACAACTGGGGGCGATCGAAATCGATCCCAACACCGACAACGTCACCATTGGTGGGCTGGGTCAGGGCTTCATCATCGGAGGCATCAACGGCAATGGCGCGATCGAAAAAGCTGCCGTTTACATCCAGGGCAGTAACGATGGCATCACCATTCAGGACAACGAACTGGTGGCCAATGGCGATAGTGGTCTAATCTCCGAGTTTGGCGCAGCGGTGACCAATGCCCTGATCGACAACAACACCTTTTCGGGACAGACCTTCATCGGCGCGAATCCTGATGGCGTTGGCTTTTCCACTCAATTCAATGTGGGCAATAATGTCCCCCGGCAACTGGTGGTGATGGGCAACGGTGGGTCTGGCCCCTACAGCAGCAGCAACATCACCTTCTCAAACAACGAAGTGACCGGCACCGCAGGCGGCATCAGCACCGACGATGGTGTTTCTGAACAGGGCAACAACCTGGTCACCATCGACGCCGATACCGTTACCTTCGACAACAACACCTTCAATGGCTTTACCAACCGCTTTGCTAGTGCGCTGCGATCGCGCGGGCCAAACTCCAGCCTGATCGGCAACCAGTTTGATAACAGCACAGGCGGCAACACCCGTGGCGTCTTCATCGACGACAAAGGCGCACCTGGAACCTACAGCGGCAATACCTTTACCGGCAGCACCAATGGTGAGTTCTTCGCCGGAACGCCGGGGGATGATGATTTCACCCTGAGTGATGGTGATGATGAAGTCTTAGGTAGCGCTGGCGATGATGTTATTGCCGGTGACAATGGCACAGACACAGCCATCTATCTAGGCTCCAGCATGGACTACACGATTACCTCCACCGCCACTAGCTTCACCAGCGTGACAGATAACAATGCGGGTGATGGCGATGAAGGAGCAGACACGCTCTCTAGTATCGAAGTGCTGACCTTCTTGGGTGATGGTGTCACGATTGACCTCACGGCTCCGGTTAAGTTATTCGACAGCACAAACACCCTGGTGGGAACCTTTAGCGCCATTCAAGCCGCAGTCGATGCCGCTAGCAATGGCTACACCATCGACATTGGCGATGGCACCTTCCGCGAACAGGTCACCATTGATGGCTTTACTGACCTGACCCTGATCGGCAATGGCGACACTACCGTAGTTGAAATGGTCGATAGCCCCGTCTTTAATGATGGTGGGTTAGGGACACGCGATCGCGCCGCTGTCATCTCGGTTCTCAATAGTGAAAATGTGGTGGTGCAGAATGTCAAAGTTGATGGCCGTGGCCTGGCGAATCAGCTTCCTTCTGGTAGCAGCGTCGATTTGATGGGTGTGCTGTTTACCGATTCCTCTGGGTCACTGGAAGATTCCACTGTGGTAGGCGCACGGGATCCGCTGAATCTAGATGGTACGGTTTCAGGCAACCAGCGTGGCAATGCAGTGATAGTGTTGAATACCGATGGGAGCGATCGCACCGTTTCCATTCTCAACAACGAGGTCTTTGACTATCAGAAAAACGGGATTACTGCCACCGGTGAGGGGCTGACCGTCAGCATCGACAACAACACCGTCACCGGCAATGGCTTCATTAACCGGAGCAACGCCCAGGCGCAAAACGGCATCCAAGTTTCCGGAGGAGCAGGCGGCAGTATTAGCGACAACGTTATTAGCGAAATTGGGCAACCTCGCAATGACTTCGCCTCCAGCTACATCCTGGTATCGGGTGCAGAACCCGGACTCCAAATTACGGGCAACGAGATCAACGGTACAAGCGATCCCACCACCACCTTTGGAATTGCGGCTCTAGGGACTGACGACCTGAATATCCTAAACAACGATATCGATAGCGTGCTCTACGGTCTGTATCTCGCCAGTAATATCGATAATCCTGCCGTTAGCGGCAATACCTTTACCAACATCATTAGCTCCTTCACCCCCTTGGATGGTGGTAGCAATCCCGAAGTATTTGCCACTAATGATTTGACGGGCTTGAACTCATTTGTCAGCGGCTCCAGCAACGACTTTGCGCTCAGCTACGTCGGAACAGATGGGCCAGACTTCATCATCGGGTCTGACTTTGACGACACGCTCTTTGGCGGTGCGGGCAACGACACCCTGGATGGCGGCTTAGGCAACAACAACCTGTACGACGATTCCGGTGACAACGAATTCTCGGCAGGGGATGGCGATGACACCATTGGCATTGGCTCTGGCGACGACACCGTTGACGCTGGGGATGGTGCAAACTTTATCTATCTAGCTGATGCAGTGGGTACAAATGGCGGCACAAACGACATCATGGCAGGCAGCGGGGATGACAACATCTACCTGCGAGGTGGTAACAACACCATCGACGCGGGTGAAGGCGCAAACCTGATTGGTCTGGGCGGGGGTGATGATGATGTCACCGCTGGCAGCGGAGATGACTTTGTCTACAGCATCGGCGGGGGCGGGGGCACCGATTCCTATGCCCTCGGTGAAGGCAACAACACCGTTTGGGTTGAGGGAGGCGATGTCACGGTTACGGCAGGAGACGGCGTCAACTCCATCGGCCTGGCTGATGGAGTTAACGATGTCACTCTGGGCAATGGCGACAACATTGTCTACAACGTCAACGATGCCGCTGGCACCCACACCATCAACATGGGCGATGGTGACAATGTGGTCTGGATGACGACTGGCAGCAGCGATGTGACGGTCGGCAATGGCAACAACATCATCGGACTGGGGGCTGGGGATGACGTGGTGAATGCTGGCAATGGCAACAACCAAATTTCCCTGATTGACCCAGACACCATCACCGATGCTGACCCCAATGGCAATGACATCATCACCACGGGGGATGGCGATGATGAAATCTTCCTGGGCAATGGCAACAACACCATTGATGCCGGGGATGGTGCCAATGTTATCTCGGTGCGGGGGGGCACGAACGACATCCTAACAGGCTCTGGTAATGACCAAATTTACGGCGGCATTGGCGATGACCTGATTAACCCTGGAACGGGCAATAACACCGTTTTTGGGGATGCAGGAGTCGATACCTTTGTGCTGGCCGATGGTGTTGGCATTACTACGGTGCTTGACTTTGATGTGACTACAGATAAGTTAGGTGGCTTTGCCTTTGCTGATGTCACGCTGACCCAGGGCACTGGCGCAGAAGCGTCCAACACCTTCGTGGAAAATGCCACAACCAATGACATCATGGCGAAGCTGTTGTTCGTGACGGCAACCGATGTTACGGCGGCAAACTTTGTCTAGTCTTGTGATGGCTGAATAACTCAGCGAATTCTGGTGCGATCGCTCTTCTTATTTGGAGAAGGGCGATCGCTCTTCCCAGCTTGCCGGTAACCCGCTCGACTGGAGGAGGTGCGTGAAAGAGTTGAGTTAATAAAGTATTCATGAAGGAATCACCGATACATGAGGGAGTCTTCATCAAAAACTGTTTGCAGATATGATGTAGTGATTACCCGTAAAGATGGGAATACTGTTGACGGTTCCTGCTGAATCGTACGCAGATCCACGGATTTGATGCCCATATGGCTGATTGCTCATGATGCGGATGAATCGATTGCAGTCGATTGATAAGAACCGCAGCAAGAATTGTCAGAAAAGTGCGGCAAAGGGCGATCGCTTGATGTCCAACAAACATAAAATTGATGCCCTGCTCGGTGCCAATTGGCTGCCTGGCGTGAGCAAGTCTGTGACCGTTCGACCGCTTTTATCCATCGCGAAGGACGCAAGACGTTAACTGTATGCGGCTAATTTCCCAAGCCAATGCTACCGGAATGCGGTCATTGAAGCGGCCTATGGGCAGTTGGCACCCTCTTCCATCTCCAATACCCTAACGTCGGTTACACCAGTGTTAATGAATGATCCCAAAGCCAATCCATTTAAAGTTCAGTTAAAGTTTTGGGTGAGTTCACTATTCCATCAATCATTATTGAGAATTTAGCGGAGTGTTTGTCCCTCATAGTTGTGCATCATACGATTACCCCCAAGGACTTCAACCATGCTTTACCCCATTAAGGTTATTGATATTGAACTGAGTCAACCCATCCAAGACATTGAAAATTTGGAGGAGTATATTGCTCTAAAAAGTCTGGTTCGCTTACATGGTGTTCCGTTAGGCTATATCCAAGCGCCAATTACGTTGGGCAAATGTACGGCTCAATCGCTCTCCAAAATCATTTTGGATCAGTACAGTTGGTCAATTAGTCAACAACTGCTGAAAAATGGTTTAGCGTCCCCAGAACGGCCAGAAGACCTACGAATTGAAGATTTGGTCAATCTGCCTCCTGCGCCTTTTGAAGGCGAGATGCCCTTGGTGACGGTTGCAGTTTGTACTCGCGATCGCCCGGATGATATGAAGCTTTGCCTAGGGGCGATCGATCAATTAGACTATCCTAACCTAGAAATTTTGGTGATCGATAACGCCCCAAAAACAGAAAGAACTAAAGAGCTAATTGACCAGCACTATCCTCAGGTTCGCTACGTGCGGGAACCGCGTCCAGGGTTAGATTGGGCACGCAATCGCGCCATTTTAGAAGCGAATGGCGACCTGATTGCCTACACCGATGATGATGTGGTGGTTGATCCGGGCTGGGTGAAGGCGATCGCCCAAACCTTCATTGAAAATCCAGAGGTGATGGCAATCACCGGACTCGTCGTTCCCTACGAACTGGAAACGGAAGCCCAAGTTTTGTTTGAAGAATACGGCGGCTTTGGTCGAGGCTTTGAGCAAAAATGGTATCAACCCACGCCCGGTCAAGCGTATCCCTGGCAATGGCTTGGTGCAGGGCAATTTGGCACAGGTGCAAATATGGCCTTTCGGCGATCGGTCTTTGAGGACATTGGCTACTTTGATCCCGCCCTTGATGTTGGCACTCCCACGAATGGGGGCGGCGATTTGGAAATGTACTTCCGGGTTCTCAAAGCCGGTCACATCTTGGTGTACGAACCCAAAGCTATCATTCGTCACCGTCATCGTCGTGAATATGCTCAACTGAAACGACAACTTTCCTTCAACGGTAGCTTGTATGCGCTGTGGTTTAGCATCGCAATGGCTTACCCAGAAGAACTATTCTCTTGCCTCAAGATTGCGGTTTGGTGGATGTGGTACTGGAATATTCGTCGTACGATTATTGCCTCTCTCCATCAAACGCAGTTTCCAAAAGATTTGATTCTGGCAGAATTTAAAGGTGCATTTGCGGGGATGACGGCCTATCAAAAAGCCACAAAACAAGTAGCCGAGATTGCCGCCGAACATGGCTGGCAAACCGGTGCCCCGCTCCCCATTCGGTATCGTTCCTCGGATAAGCCTAAAAAAGTTGCGCTTAAGGTATCTGAGGGAATTGCTATTCGCCAAGTGGAGCTAAGCCAACCTCTACAGCCCTTGGTTGGGCTAGAGAACTACAGTTCGGTTCGCATCTTTGTAAGCTGGCACAATAGTCCCTTCAGCAGTGTAGACTACGAAAACCAATGCCGCAATATTCCAGTAACGACCCTATCTCGTCTTTTAGTGGACACCTACAGCAGTAAGCTGTTAGACCCGTCGGGATTATCAAATTGGGATGCCCTGTGGTCACAGACAATTGATGCGATCGCCCAAACGTACAAGTTATCGACCACTGATACACCGCCTTCCTTACCCGATACTGTTCCCGTTTCCGTCGTTGTTGCTACGTTCGATCGCCCTGACGATTTGCGGAACTGTCTTCATCACTTGACGAATCAACAAACCCAACGCCCGGTAGAAATCGTGGTGGTGGATAATCATCCTGAATCCGGACTCACCCCGCCAGTGGTGCAAGAGTTTCCAGAGGTTATGTTAGTTCAAGAAACCCGACAGGGGCTAGCCTATGCTAGAAACGCTGGATTTGTGGCCAGTCGGGGCGATATTTTGATTGCCACGGATGATGATGTCACCGTTCCGCCGGATTGGATCGAAAAACTGGTGAAGCCCTTTGCCCGTGCAGATGTCATGATTGTGACGGGAAATGTCTTGCCCCTAGAGTTGGAAAATAAATACCAGCAAGCCTTTGAAAACTATGGTGGACTAGGACGTGGGTTTGACTGCTTTGAAGTGAACGGCAGTTGGTATGACCTATTTCCCCATAAACCATCACCCACTTGGTCATTGGGTGCAACGGCCAATGCGGCCTTTCGTGCCACCATGTTTAGCCATCCCGAAATGGGCTTAATGGACGAATGCCTTGGCCCAGGAATGCCCTCCGGCGTTGGAGAAGATACCTATCTGTTTTACAAAGTCATCAAAGCTGGCTACACCATTGTCTATAATCCAAAAGCCTATGTATGGCACAAACATCGCCGTACTGAGCAAGCCCTGAAACGACAACTCTATGGCTACAGCAAGGGACACGTTTCCTACAATTTGACAACCTGGCTACGCGATGGCGACTGGCGAGGATTGGCTCAGGTTTTGCTGGGATTACCCTATGCCCATTACTATCGCATTAAGGAGTATCTGCTACGTCGCAGTGATTATCCGATTGGGCTAATTTTGTTAGAAATCCGTGGTAATTTGGCTGGCCCTTGGTCACTCTGGCGATCGCGCATTCGAGTTAGTAAAGAAGGTCACAGCGATCCATTTCCGACGTCTAGATCCGCATCGCTAGAATCTTCCTCAGAGACGACTGTTACTTTATCTGAAATTCCCCTCACTGTGAAAGGATAGATCCTTCATGCGAACTCACCAACTGCGGAAGTCATCGAAGCGACAGTGGCGGCTGGCATACCTGTGGGATTTGTTGCGATCGCTCGTTGATCGAGACATGAAATTGATGTACAAGCGATCGGTGCTGGGAATTGCCTGGACACTCATCAACCCATTGCTACAGCTTGCTGTTTTCGTCTTTGTCTTTCAAATTATCCTTCAGGTTAATATTCCGCAGTATTCCTCTTACGTTTTTTGTGGACTCCTGGTTTGGACATGGTTTCAAAATTCTCTATTTCAGGCCACGGGAGTGATTATTAGCAGTCGTCCGCTGATTCGGCAGCCGGGCTTTCCTGTGGCAATCTTGCCTGTTGTGATTGTGACAACCGGGCTGATTCACTTTTTGTTAGCCTTACCCGTCCTTGTTATCTTTTTGCTGATTGACGGAGCGCAACTTACGCCACTGGTTTTGATCCTGCCGCTGCTCAATCTGATTCAATTTTCTTTAACCGTCAGCATTGCTTACTTTTTGGCGGCGATAAACGTTACCTTTCGTGATACTCAGCATACGTTGGGTGTGGTCTTACAACTCTTGTTTTATCTCACCCCAATTTTCTACGAATTGAGTAGTATTCCAGAGCGATACTGGTATGCTTATGGACTCAATCCACTGGTTCATATTGTGACGTGCTATCGACAAATTTTGATTTGGGGAACCCAACCGGACTGGCTGGCTTTAGCGATTATTACGGGCTGCACAGCGATCGCCCTCCCGATTGGCTATCACGTCTTCAAGCGTCAGAGCCTTCGCTTTGTGGAGGAAATCTAGATGCGAAATGCCATTGTGGTCGAGAACGTTGGAAAATGGTTCAGTCGTTTTCATGCCCAAAAGCCGGTCACCATTATGGAAGCGGTGTTGTCTGGGCTACGACGGATGAAACCTGTAGAGCAGTTTTGGGCGCTGCGACACATATCCTTTCAGGTGGCTCCCGGTGAAATGCTGGGCATCATTGGTCACAATGGAGCCGGAAAATCCACCTTGCTACAACTGTTAGGCGGTGTCGCTTATCCGACCGAGGGACGGATTAAGATTCAAGGACAAGTCGGCGCGTTGCTAGATTTAGGGGCTGGGATGCATGGGGATTTGACCGGACGAGAGAATGTCTTTGTGATGGCGATCGCCGCTGGACTGACGCGCCGAGAGGTGGCTCGTCGCCTTGATCCCATTGTTGCTTTTGCGGAACTAGAGGACTTTATCGATAATCCGGTTCGCACCTACAGCACCGGAATGATGATGCGACTGGCTTTTTCCGTGGCGGTTCATACTGATCCCGAAATATTGTTGGTGGATGAGTTTTTGTCCGTTGGCGATCTATCTTTTCAAGCCAAATGTTTGAACCGCATTGCAAACATCAAAGAGCAGGGCTGTGCCATTGTGCTGGTGTCTCACGATGCCGGGCAAGTGAAGCGTCTGTGCGATCGTGCCCTCTGGTTACGACGAGGGGCAGTAGTGGCCTATGGAGAACCAGAAGTGGTCACCGGACAGTATGTCAGCGAAATGCGATCGCAAACCCAACAGCGTACCCCTCATCGACCTGCCCAGTTAACTGAGGCGGGCTATCCACTGAAAGTGAATGAAAATCGCTTTGGTTCTTTAGAAGTTGAAATTACTAATGTGCAAATTAACCCCTCCGCAAATATAGAGAGTGGTGTGCCATTAAAGATTAAGATTAGCTACATCACACCAAACTATGTTCAGAGTCCAATTTTCAGTGTTTCTCTAAGTAGACAAGATAATGGAGAGATCATTTTTGATACTAATACCCAACTAACCAACATATCTATTCAACATATTCAGGGGGAAGGCGAAATTGAATTATACTTGGATCGATTAGACATATGTCATAGCGAATATTTTGTTGATGTCGGTATTTATGAACAAGATTGGGCTTATGCTTATGATTACCACTGGCACGTATACCCACTACTCATAAAAGGTGGTTCTTGTGTAAACGGGACACTAAATCCACCTCATCGATGGAATATTCAATCTCATCAGTCAAGAGAATCGTTAAATTTTGAGATTCCCAAAAATTAGAGTTTTGAACGACTTTGTTGCATGGTTAAGATAAGAGACAGAGGTATCCCTCAATTGCTCATCGCGGTCTACGCCTC
>CAYSIR010000126.1:0-11495 GCA_964431105.1 uncultured Leptolyngbya sp.
TTGTTGTGAGAAGGATTCCTGAGGAATTCTTCTCACAATCCAAATAGGATTGCTATATGAAACCACTACATGAATACCACTACCCATTCTTATATCTTTCTTATATCTTTGAATTGCTAAAGCCCTATTGGTATGATTGAAACGACCCGTGGGCTGCCCTAGATATGGCACAAAAGGCTGACTGGGCTGTTCTTCAGGCTGATGCATCGGCAAAACGAAGGCTGGGAATAGGGCAATCCTAGATGACTTGTCAGTTTAATCAGTTCTGTACGGAGGGTTCCCTGTGGCTTGACTGACAACACTCGCTAAACTTGCCAAAAGAGTCACGAAACTGGACGCATAGATCGTCTAAAATCCTGTAGGGGCATGGTTCTGCGCCCGACATAGAATTTTTAGTTGGTCAATCAGGGGGGCTGTCGTTGGTCTTAGATGCATCAATTATGTACACAATTATTGCAGGTTCCAGATAATGCAGGCAAAAATAATTTGGCAATTGGGCAGCAACAACCCCGACAACGCAAATCATTTTGCAGAAATTAGCGATTGGTGGGCTGATCTCCACGAGCAGACCATTTCCTGGAGGCAGCGGCTTATCCAACCCGCTAGCGACATTCATGATCTTAATTGGGAACCACAGCGGTTCGATGAAGCGTTCTGCATTATACAGCCCCAGATTCGCGGCATTACTTTATACTGGCAAAAGTCTCAAGCGGACGGCGAGCGGAATATTACTCCGCAGCGTTTGGAGCTAGATAATGTTCGTCAAGAATTATATATTTATCCAAAAACGCAGAATGAAGTTGTGATTCAGGTGGCAATCCCAGATGCGGCTGTTCAGGAAATTAATCTGAAATTTCCCCAAGCTACGATTACTCAAGATGCTAGCCAGACTGTTTTAACACTGCGGGATGACGGGCAGCGGATTTTGGTGAGTGCGGTTCTGAGCCTTGAGGCTGTGAACCAACTTAAGCGGCAATTGAATGGATAAGTTAGCTATGGCAAAATCAACCTGGACGGTGGGCGATCGCTTTGCGGAGTTTCGCACTCCATGGTTTACGCTCATCGGCGAACATATCCAAGCCGACGACCAACGGCTAGATTATTGGCGAGTTGAGAAGGTTGATTCGGTGATTGTATTGCCAATCCAGGGCGATCGCATTTTGCTGCCGCCTGCACTATACCGTCCAGGCATTGGGGCCGAAACCCTAGATTTTCCGGGTGGACGCTGTTTGGATAACCAACCTCGCTCAGATACTGCCAGGCAGCTTTTGCAGCGGGAGCTTGGCATAGAAGCTAGGGCGATCGCCACTCTAAAACCGTTAAACTCACAAGGCTGGCCAGTCAATAGCTCATTTTCTAATCAAAAGCTCTACGGGTTTGTGGCAAAATTGCAGCCTGGCCCGATAACCCACTTGGGTTCGACTTATTCAACTGATGCGACGGGAATAAAGCAGTTACTAGCCGATGTGATCTGTTTGCAATGCCGCATGGTGCTGATGGAGTGGTGGCGATCGCAAGACTAGAGCGATCGTCCAGGCGATTGGGACTTAAAACGCAGCCCTTGCGGTTGGCGCAAACCCAGCATAAACCTATATTAATCATAGAAACTGCCGAGGTTCTTGAAGGAATTAAGCAGATTTTCCTTGAAAGACAGCAATAGCTACACAAAACTGTACAATTAAACAGAGCTTTGAGACAGTGATTGTCTTAATGTTCTATTGATCTATTTGCTGAACACATGTTGCTTAGAAAAAAAATTGACCGTTATCCTGTTGCGGTCATTCTTATCATTTTTGGGATTGATATTGCCGTTTTTTTCTTGAGTCCATCTTTATTAATTCCGATTCTGTGGGCGATCGCGAGTTTGAACATCAAAGGCTGGATTTGCAGTTGGAACCACCATCACCAACATTACAAATTTTTCACCGCCGCTTGGGCCAATCGCCTGATTGAACTGATAATGGGGCTACACACTGGAATCGTAGGTGAAGCCTGGGTATTGCACCACACCCTCGGGCACCATATCAATTATTTAGATCAATCGAAAGATGAATCAGCTTGGCAAACATCTGCGGGTCGGCTCATGTCGCAGCTTGAATATACCGTTAAGGTTGGCATCACGGCTTACCCAGTCGCACTGACGGTCGGGCAGCGTTATCCAAAGTCGCGCACCCGGCTTATCCAGAATATGATTTTGACGCTGCTGACTCTAGGGTTACTGGCTTGGGTCAACTGGTTGAATACGCTCATTCTGTTTGTCATGCCGATGGTGATTCTGCTGTTCCTAACTGTGTATGTCACCTATGACCATCACTCTGGTCTAGATACGAATGATCCTTACCAAGCAACCTATAACATTACCGATCGCTGGTACAACTTTTTTACCTGCAATTTGGGATACCATACTGCCCATCATCTGCAATGCGGTCGGCATTGGAGCGAATTGCCCCGGTTTCATGCAGAAATACGAGATAAAATTCCAGCTCATCTCTATCAAGAGCCAGGATTTCCGTTTGCGCAGATGACTCAGCTAGAGAAGCTGATTAAGAAGCGATCGCACAAGGTTCCAAATTTCCAATAGTTTGCTGATGTATGCCTGGGATAGCGCTTCAAGCATCTGAATTGATCTTACCCAGCGCTAACCTAAGCTTATCTGAGGCTGCTGAAAAGTTCAAAATCTAGCCATATCAAAGCCGTATCAAAGGCAGATCGGCACAGCGACAGTCGCGAGTCTAAGCTTACTCAAAAGGTTCAGTACTCAGCTTGCAATGGGTAAGGAAAATCGAAATGTGCTGCCCTGTTCGAGTAAGCTTTCGACTTCAATTGTGCCGCCGTGGAGTTCAACCAGTCGGCGAGAGATTGCTAACCCGATGCCACTGCCCCCAGAATGGCGATCGCGCGATCGGTCAGCTCGCCAAAATCGCTCAAATACATGAGGTAAGTCATCTGTGGCAATGCCAATCCCCGTATCCACTACTTCAATCCAGACTTGCCGATTAGTCGGCAGCACTCGCACCGTAATCGAACCGGCTGGCGTGTAGCGCAAAGCATTGCTAATCAGATTGACCAACACCTGCTCAACCCGTTCTGCATCTGCCCATACTTTGGGAACATCAGAGCCATATTCCAGCGTCAGCGTAGGGCTGTCTTCGGCAATGAGTTGATTGGAAAAGCGATCGACAAGATGGGTCAGCAGTGGCTTCAAATCTAGCGGTACAGCATTAATCGGTAAGTATCCCGCTTCCAGCTTCGATAACTCTTGCAGATCGTTGACAAGGCGGCGCATTCGGCGAGTTTCACGAGTCAGGCGCTGGTAGATGTCATCCGATGGATTCAGCGTGCCGTCGCCCAGCCCTTCCAAATAGCCTTCGACAACGGTGAGGGGAGTGCGGAGTTCGTGGGCTAAATCGCCTACTAGGTCGCGGCGGCGTTGTTCGACTCCCTCCAGGTCGGCAGCCATGCGGTTAAATCCAGAAGCCAGGCGATTGAGTTCTGGAATCTCGCTGGCGGGAACCCGCGCATCCATCTGCCCGGTGGCAAACTTTTGGGTAATGGTTTCCATTTGTTCGAGCGGCTTAACGATGCGGCGTGATGACCAGTAGCTAAGTCCGGCTGCCGCCGAAGCCCCAACGGCAACTGACCACAGCGCTCCACGACTCCAGGCAGTTTCAAAGCCTTTGATCAGTTCTGTGCGAACTTGCTGTACGGTGTAGCCTTCTCCTTCGATTTGGCGTAGGTAGACGACAAAGAAGCGCGGGGATGAGAATTTCCCCATGACGATGAGTACGACTAATCCCATTACCATGACGATGATATGGGAAAAGAATAAGCGCGATCGCAGTCCAAGTTTAGGCATCGTCGAATTTATACCCCACACCAATCACCGTTTTCAGAAACATAGGCTGTGCCGAATCAGGTTCAATTTTCTTACGGAGGCGAGCAATATGCGTATCCACAACCCGTTCATCGCCATAAAAATCGCTGCCCCAAATGCGATCGATAATCTGGCTGCGGCTCCACACCCGCCCCGGATAGCTGACGAACATGGTCAACAAATCAAATTCTAGTGTAGTCAAGTCTAGGGGTTCAGGGGTATCCGATAATTGCCGATGGGCAATGCGCTGATCGGGGTCCACCACAAAATGCAAACTTTGCAGCCCTTGTTGACTCCCGCTGTGCCGCAGCGATCGCCGCAATAGTGCCCGCACCCGGGCCACCAATTCGCGGGGACTAAAGGGCTTCACCATGTAATCATCCGCACCGGTTGACAAACCAATGATGCGATCGAGTTCTTCACTCTTGGCCGTCAGCATTAGGATATACGGATCTTTGCTGCCGGGCTGCTGCCGAATTCGGGCACAGACCTCTAACCCATCTAACACCGGGATCATTAAATCCAGGATAATTAAGTCTGGTTGCAGCTCCTGAAAATGCTGTATGGCCGTCTGACCGTCCCGGCAATCGTGGCATACGAAGCCTTCTTTCTCAAGGTAAAGCCGGATGAGTTGGCTGATTTCGGCTTCATCTTCAACAATCAGTATATTCATCAAATAACCTCCGAGATACACCCACCTCTACGCCTTCATCAACGATGTCCTTCCTCTAGCGCTTGCACATCAGCGCTCCAAAAAAGTGTCGTTAAAGTTCACAGACTGCGGAATAGTGATGATAAATTCGGTGCCTGTGCCGGGGGTCGAGTGACAGGTCAATGTACCGCTATGGCGATCGACCACAATCTGGTGACTAATTGACATTCCTAGTCCTGTCCCTTTACCAACTGGTTTTGTGGTGAAGAATGGGTTAAATAGCTGCTGGCGAACTGCATCGGACATGCCTGGCCCATTATCGACGATGCGAATACGAACCCAGCCGGGAGCGGCTTGCTCAGTATGAATGGCGATCGCTGGTTGTTCATCTGCATAGGCATCAGGATTAGCGGTGCGGTAGTTCTCAATGGCATCGATCGCATTCGACAAAATATTCATAAACACCTGATTTAACTGTCCAGCATAGCATTCCACCGGCGGCAAGTTGCCATAGTGCTTGACTACTTCAATGCCATTGCCACCCTGCTTGGATTTGATGCGGTTATGCAAAATCAATAACGTACTTTCAATGCCATCATGAATATTGACGGGTTTTAGATCAGCTTCATCCAACCGGGAAAAGGTGCGAAGCGAATAGACAATCTCGCGGATACGTTCAGAGCCGACTCGCATTGACCCCAACAATCGCGGCAGGTCTTCAATCAAAAATTCCAGATCCATATCTTCTATCTGGGCTTCGATGTCTGCCCCTGGGTTGGGGTAGCGCTGGCGATACTGTCCAAGCAGGCTCACAATGTTTTGAATGTAGTCTGTGGCATGAACCAAGTTGCCGTAGATAAAATTCACCGGATTATTGATTTCATGGGCAACACCCGCCACCAACTGCCCTAAACTCGACATTTTCTCGCTTTGCACCAGTTGGGCTTGGGTGCGTTGCAGGTTGCGGAGGGCCTGTTCTAAATCTGTGGTTTGCTGGCGCAGTTGGGCTTCTGTCCGCTTGCGGCCGGTGATGTCGCGGAAATACCAGACTCGTCCATAGAATTCACCAGAGTGCGATCGCACCGGCGCTGAATAGGAATCTAAAACGCGCCCATCTTGCAGCGTAAGTTCATCACGACTATCTTGCTCTGGGTGTTCGTAGAGGTAATCAACGCTATCTAGGAAGGCATTGCTGTCCGACAGTTGTGCTAGTAACAGTTGCACGATAAGGCGATCGCCCTCCTGCTCAACCTGCCCTGCATCGATCGTCCAAATATCGCAGAATCGCTGATTGTACGACACAATGCGCCGATGTTCATCCAGCACCAAAATGCCATCAATGGACGCTTCCCGCTGGGCTGTGAGCATGGCATTACTGCGGCGCAACGCTTGTTCCGATTGCCGTTGCTCTGTTACATCCATCACAGCAGACACAATGCCTAGCACCTCTCCACTCGGAGCAATCAACGGAGTGTTATACCATTCGCAAACAATGACCCGACCATCTTTCGTAATATTTTCGTTGGTACTGCGACCGCTGTTGCCGCTCTCCGACAATTCCTGAAATATCTTGCCGACTGCACCGCCGATCCATTCCGGAACCAAGAAATGGAACGATCGCCCCACGGCTTCTTCATGGCTATAGCCAAAAATGCGCTCAGCGGATGGGTTCCAGTCCTCAATATGCCCGTCTGGCGTCCAGTCAATGACGGCTAGCGGCGTTTGCTGAATCAGTAACGACAGCCGCTGTTGAGACTTCCGCAGTTCAGCCTGGGCCTGTTCCCGCTGGGTCACATCCACTGCCATCGATGCAATGCCGACTACATCGCCAGTCGCCGCCACGAGGGGAATGTCGTACCATTCGCAGATCACGCGATCGCCGGTTTTGGTAATGTTTTCACCAATTTCACAGATCGTATGAGGTGTTAGCATCAGCTCTGTCATAATGCTTCGCACAGTGTCCCGGCGATGGTCAGGAATCAGGAATCCTAGGGGTTGCCCTAATACCTCCTCACGCCGGTAGCCAAAAATACGCTCCGCTGCCGGGTTCCATTCTCGAACATTCAGGTCAATATCCCACTCAATGATGGCGACTGGGGTTTGCTCTAGCAGCAGGGTTTGCCGCTGTCGAAAATCGCGCAGCACCATTTCTGATTGGACACGCTCAGTGATTTCTTCAAAGGTTCCCAACACGCCCACAATGTTGCCCGACTCATCTTGGAGCGGCACTTTATTATTTTCATACCAGCGCTCTATGCCGTTGCGATCGAGCCGCGACTCGATGACATGTGACTGGGGTTGCCCTGTTTCCATCACTTGGCGATCGGTAGACACATAGTCTTCCCGTTCTGCATCGGTGTAGGGCAGTTCGTAGTCAGTTTTTCCTAAAATTGGCTCGATGGACTCAACTCCCAGAGTCTTGAGGAAGTTACGATTGCCGCCCATGTAGCGCGACTGCCGATCTTTCCAAAAGACAACGTGGGGAATGTTGTCCATGACCAGTTGCAGCAATTGGCGTGATTCTTGCAGTTGGGTTTCGGTGCGCTGACGGGCGATCGCCCCCCCCAAACTACCGGCAGCGGCCCGCAGAATGGATTGTTCACTATTTGACCATTGCCGGTCGCGTTGGCAATCATCACAGCCCACAAATCCCCACACCGTTCCTTCGATTTCAATCGGCATTAAAATCAGCGATCGAATGTTTTGCACCTTTAGTGTGGCTTGAATCGGTTCAGCAAAGCTGTCAAAACAGCCCATCACCGGCAGCCCGCTAACCAGTGTGGTGTACCAATCTATCGACATCGCTCGATAGGGTAAATTTTGCAGTTGGGGATTGTCGATTTCTGGGGAAATGCCGGCGGCTGTCCATTCATAGCGCTGGCTCATCAACGGTTCCCCGGCAGAGTCGTAGCTATTCTCAAATACATAAATGCGATCGACGGCGGCCGTAATGCCCAAGACGGCCAGGGCTTGTTGAATCGCATCATGATGATCGGCAATGGTCAGTAATAGGCTGGTAGCTAGGGCAACTCCGTTCAAAAGGCGATCGCGTTCACGGAAGTCTTGCTCAAATCGCTTGCGATCGCTAATATCCGTGGAAATTCCACAGATAGCATAGGGCTGCCCATCGGCATCCAACAGCGGAAATTTGACCGACAGATAGGTGTGTTCATGCTGCTCGATGACAGCCATTTCTTCAAACTGGCTGGCTCGTTTATTGTCGAGGGTTTGCTGATCATTGCGGCGGAACGTCTCTGCTAAATCCGCTGGGAATAGGTCATAGTCAGTGGCTCCCAATAACTCATGGAGTGTATCTGGCGATCGCCCCAGCATTTTGCCCATTTCGCGATTCAGCAGCGTATAGCGCCCCTGCAAATCTTTCACGTAGATCGCAGCAGAGGCATTATTGATAATGGCATTGAGCTGTTCTTGGCTGCGTTGCAGGGCTTTTTCTGCCTGTTGCCGCTCGGTAATGTCTAAAGCAATGCCAATTACGCCGATCGCTTCTCCCGTCTCATTCAGCAGCGGTGCGTAATGATTTTCATAGGCCGTATCGCCAAGCTGATTGATATAGACGGATTGCTCACTCGCTGGGTACTCTCCGCTGTACACCTGATCCAAAAAGTCATGCATCTGCGGGTTATCTGGATACAGATCCCGAACTGACTGACCTACGACCTCCCCCGGCTTCAGACCCAGCGCCTCCAAACCCTTCCCTTCTGAGAGAATGAAGTTACCGTCCAAATCCAGCGCATACAAAATCACTGGCGCACAGGACAACAGCATCTCCAGTCGGGCTTTGCTGTGTTGCAATTCACGGGTGCGTTCTTCAACCAGCGCTTCTAGGCGACTGGTGAGCTGCGACAGCTCAAATTCATTGCGTTTGCGATCGCTAATATCCACAATCACCCCATCGATATTCAGAGGAATACCGGCCGCATCAAACGTGGCTCGTCCTCGCTCTGAAACCCATCGCACTCCTCCATCGGCATGGGTGATGCGGTATTCCACCTCAAAGGCGGCGTGACGAACGATCGCATCAGCAACCCGACTATTCACCATCGGGCGATCGTCAGGATAAATCACATCATCCCAATTCATGCATCGATCACCGCTGAAGCAACCGGCCGCGTACCCGCAAATGTCTTCAACCGCATCGGTAATGTATTCCATTCGCCACGGCGGTTCGCAGCTACGGCGATAGACCGCCCCCGGCACATTGGCGATCACGTTCTGCACATACTGCTCGGTTTGTTCCATCCATTGGCGCATCTGAAGCGGGCTGGCCAAATCCAGCGGCAAACAGCAGCGATGGGGCCGGGTCATCGCAGGTGCAGCGGCAACCGGTCGCACTGACACCAGCACCCCGTCCCAGATGATGCAGTCAGCCGTGGCATAGGGTTGAGCCAGGGTTTGTAGCCAATGGTCTGGGCTGTCGGATGACACCAATGGGGATGTGACAGAACACCAGCGTCCGCGCCAACTCCACAGTTGCCCGGTCTGAGCAGATTGCCGTAGCGATCGCCAAAATTGCTCAGCATCATCGGCATGAAGGCGATCGCAGAAGGATTGTAGCGAGGTTTGCAACGCTGTAGGATCAACGCCTAGCACGTCCGCGCAGCGTGGATCAATCCAGCGCAGCTCGATAGCATCTTGCGATCGCTGGACGAGTTGGTATGCCAAACTAGGAACGGTTTCAGACATCCGCTCAAATGCTCTCTCCAATCCATTGGGAGATAAGCCAGCTATCTCAACAGAATTTTTGGGCGCGTTCATCAACAGTTGGTCTCCGGCAACAATCGGTCAATTGGAGATAACACAGGGCAATTGCCCACAGTGCGGACACACCTGACACAACACTAATGCACCGTTTTGAGGCTGTAACTGCCTTCCTCAAGAGCCATTTGCAAATCCGCCTTGCGGCGTAAGTTTTGCAAGATTGGAGGATAATCACGGGCGATCGCCGCCATCCCCATACCGAAGCCCAAGGCAACAGCCCAGTAGTGCGAGAGTCTCGTAGCTATCCTAGATGATGGGTAAACGCAGATAATTTTTACAAGAAAGGTTCCGCTCGCACTCTGTTTGTCATCTAAATTGAATCACCTTACTCTATTTTTGCGGAGATTGTGATCGATAGGCATCCGCCAATATGATGGACATGATGCGTATTTAGAACGCTTACGCAGCGGGTGCTAGTCTGCACAATTGCGGCTATTAAGCTTGTAGGACGAATCACGCACTCCCGCTGACTGTTACTAGACTATATTCCCGATAGGATCAACAATTTTTTCCGTACAATCACTTCAGTATCTCGACTGAATTACGTCTAAATTAAATCGGGTAGTGGTATTCATGTAAGGATTTTGGATGGTGTGGGCAACGCCCACACCATCCAAAATCCATACCAATAGAGGACTACCTTAAATCGGATGATGGGACATGCTTTTTAAGTTAACCGTTTCTCAATACTACATTCCCGACAGGATTAACAATTTCTTCAGTGCGATCGCCTCAGTATCCGTACTGAATTGTGTTAATTAGGGCTGTCCCAACGTCAGGGCACATTCAGCACCATCGGCTAGTCTTCGCCATCGGCTGAGCCGATAGCTCAAAACACTTATGTCCTAGGTAAAATGGCTGCTGCCATAAAAGCGGCCGGTATGAACCGTTGAATGTGTACAGCAGTTCTAAATGGGCTGTCAATGAAAATGGGTGTTGAGAGAAGGCGTCCTGCGGACGCCTTCTCTCAATCCAAATAGGATTGCTACAGACTGTCGCGATCCCCTACCACCAACTTCGAGCAATGTTGCCAACTGAATGGCTTTAGAGTTCAGGCACTGGGCGCACCTGCCATCCTGCCACCAACAGCCAACTGAGCATTACCTGAGCGATCGCTATCCACTGCTGCCACCGCTGTCGCCGGTACGGCGCGATTGCAGGCGATAAAATCCGACAGGCGGCATCCACTGCCCACACCCGTTCACACAGGTCTTGTGCCAGCGATCGCACCAATGGTCTATCACTCGCTTGATCGATCGCATGGATGGATGTCAGATCTCCCCAGCCCAGATTGGCCAACTGATCCACAAGTTGAATAATCGTTTCGAGCAATGCCCATTCTGTAGACTCAGACAGAGCAAGCCGCCCTGAATAAGTTAGCCATGGAGATAACTTAAGTCCGCCTTCAGGTAGGTTACAGATGGGTTGGGTTGAGCTATCGTTGATCGAGTCAAGACTATCTGCCCTTGGTGCGCTTAGAGGTGATGAATCTATTGATACCTTTTGGGCCAGCCGCTTGAGGGTTTCACACCGAGCGAAGGCGCGCTGCATTTCCCAAACCAGACAGCGATCGCGCCTAGAAAAATCCGTTCGCAGCGATGGCAATGTCTCACCGTACCGTAAAGGACATTGGCACAATTGCTCTAGCCAAGCTGCCAGCGCCCGATCGCCAACGCCAATGCTCAACCAGCCCTTTGCCGAGTAGGTCATGCTGCGATCGGAAAACCAGAAACCGCCCAGAGCTGTGCCTTGAGAAACGTCGCCAGACTGCGAAATAGGGATATTGTCCAAATGAGTCGTAAGGGTTAACAACTGAGCGATCGCCCTAGCTAAGGGTCGATGCCCCGCTCCCGCCTTGAGCGCGATGGCCGAACCGTAGTACACGGTTGTTTCCTGCATCTGAAGCGTGAGTGGAACAGTTTTCAGAGCAACAGCATGGTTTCCCGCCGTGGTTAAATGATCTGCCGTCAATTGGGACACCCACTGCCTGAGACATGACACCGCAAGATTGATGTCAGCCGTATCCATTGCGCTATCCACTCCATGATCATCAGCGATCGCCTCGATTGCGGCACCGTCTATAACCCGTTGCACCTGTCGCCAAAGGATACTTGCAAGGTGCGATCGGAGTGATATGACTCGCCAAGAAAACGTCACTGAAGCCCCTTTGTCAATAGCAATCTTAGATTT
>CAYSIR010000127.1:0-7616 GCA_964431105.1 uncultured Leptolyngbya sp.
CCATACGTTGTCTAACGTCCTGTAGGGGATCGGTTTTCGCGCCTAGGGCAGAATTTTTGTCAGTCAGGCGTTGGGAGTGAGGCGTTAACAGGCGGATTGATACTGAAATGACGTAAGAGAATTAACCCTGATTGCGTGCGATCGCCTCTGGACAAGATAGGATGAGTTGAAGCTTTGAGGCTGGACTCTATTAGGGGGTCACGGTCATTTTAGGAATCCTGGGACTTCAGGGGTGCTGAGGTTTGAGGGTTCCCGTTGAGGATGCTGAGCATTCAGAGCTGTTTAAGAACGAGGGCATTGCAGGAATGGTACTCACGGTTGGAACATCGCTACACCACGGTAAATATGTGATTCAGCAACCGGTTGATGCTGGCGATCGCGCTGTGACGTACATAGCGACACACACGTCACTACATGGGACAGTGCGGCTGCGCACACTGCATGAGCCGCTCCAACCCGAACACTGCCACCAATTTTTAGAGCTAGGACGACGGCTGTATCACTGTCGTCACCCTCATCTAGCACGAGTGTTGGATTCATTTGTGGAACAGGAGCAGCCGTTTTGGGTGTTGGAGCATCCTGCCGATGAGTCCTTGGCAGATGCGATCGCCCGCCAGCCGCTGACTCAATCGGATGCATTGCGGGTCGTTCACCAGATTGGCGATGCTGTAGCCGCCCTGCATCATCACGGGGTGTGCCATGGCGCAGTCTCGCCCCAAACCATTTTGATGCGCTCCATGACACCACCGATGGCGCTGCTAGTGGGGGTTAGCGCGGACGGCCCGGCGCGATCGCCCCTTGGCGATGTCCAGGATTTGGCGCGCACTCTCTACACTGCCCTAACGGGGCAAGCCATGGCTGATGCGATCGATAGTTTGACCATTTTGCATACCTTGAGGCAGGCTCAGCCGCACCTGAATCCACTAATCGAACAGGCTATTTTGCGATCGCTCCAACCCGCAGACCATCAGCCGTTTGTTGGCATGGCTCACTGGCTGTCTATCTTGCCGCCGGTGTTGCCCGCTGTGCCTTCGCAGCCGGTCGCTGGCGCTGCCGAACCGCCTGCCCCTAATTCGCTTGCGCAGTCTGTATCCCTTTCTTCCGCTGAGTCTGAGCCAGATGCGATCGCGGCTCCAGGGAATGCGATACATCCAGCCCCGGCCCGGTCAGCGAAGAGGCAGTTTAAACCGGCTAGAAGTCGCTGGTTTCCGATTACTGTGTGTGTGGCATCGGTGATGGCAGCGATCGCTGGCGCTGGGGCCGGGTTGATGCTGCGGTTTGATAGTCCGGAAAATTCTGCCCGCAATGGTCTGTTGTTTAATAGTGAGCAGTCGTTTCCAGTGTCGGATGAGTGGCCCGGCACTTCCATGACAAATATTGAATCATCAGACTATTTGTTTGAATCGCCCGGTTGGTCGCCTTCTGAGCAACCTGATTATTCTCTGCCGGGCAGTTTGCCAGAATATGTCCCGCCTGGAGAAACTGACGAGTTTTATTCCCGTGATCAAGAGCCAGACTATTCCCCTGAACCGTTGACGAATAATGATGCTGTGGGCGATCGCAGTAAGCCTGATAGTATTGCCGATCCTCCGTCCCCGAATACTCTAGAGTCGGATGCGCCAGCCGATACGCCCGATGTGCCATCCCAGCCATCAACGGACGGCAAGCTAGAAGAGTCCCCGGTTTTCGACCCGGTGATACCAGACTTAGAGCAATCCCTACCGGAAACCTTTGAAAATGAGTCGTCGGTGATGGCTCCAGAGCCAGAACCACTGTCCAGGAACCCTACCGTTTCAGAGGTGGTGCTTCAGTAGCGATCGCCTGGATGACTGCCACCCATTGGCATTGTTCTACGGGATTACGAAATAGGATACAATTCATCTGTACTAGCTGACTGGATTCAAGGGTGAGTCTAGTCAGTGACTTGTGGTGATGGTCAGCAAAATAGCGATCGCTATATCTAGCGCGTTGAGTCATTACAAAACCTGATCACGTCTAGATGTGGTGAATACAATCCGTTACCCTGGAGAGTAATCCTTTCGCCACCTCCCCCCTGTAATTATGTCCTTTGTCGGTCTTCACATTCATAGCGACTACAGCCTGCTGGATGGTGCCAGCCAATTACCTAAGCTGGTCGATCGCGCAGTTGAACTGGAAATGCCTGCGATCGCTCTGACCGATCACGGGGTCATGTATGGAGCGATCGAGCTGATCAAGCTTTGCAAAAGCAAAGGCATCAAGCCGATCATTGGCAATGAAATGTACCTGATCAACGGCGACATCACCAAACAAGAGCGTCGTCCTAAGTATCACCAAGTTGTGTTAGCGAAGAACACCCAGGGCTATAAGAACTTGGTGAAGCTCACGACGATTTCGCACTTGGATGGCTACCAAGGCAAAGGCATTTTTGCACGACCCTGCATCAACAAAGCGGTGCTGGAGCAATACAAAGACGGGCTGATTGTGACGAGTGCCTGTTTGGGTGGAGAAGTGCCCCAGGCAATTTTGCAGGGTCGTCCAGAAGTAGCGCGGAAAGTGGCTCGGTGGTATCAGGACACCTTCGGCGAAGATTATTACCTAGAGTTGCAGGATCACGGTTCCCCCGAAGACCGCATTGTCAATGTGGAGATTGTGCGGATTGCCTGGGAACTGAACATCAAGCTGATTGTCACCAACGATTCTCACTATATTTCGTGCTTTGACGTAGAAGCCCACGATGCCCTGCTCTGCATCCAAACCGGCAAGCTCCTCACTGAGGATAACCGCCTGCGCTATAGCGGTACGGAATATCTGAAATCAGCAGACGAAATGCGGCAACTGTTCCGGGATCACCTCACCCCGGATATTGTCGAGGAGGCGATCGCTAATACGGTGGAAGTGGCTGACAAAATTAGCGAGTACTCTGGATTGCTGGGCGAATCGCGCATCCCTAACTATCCTGTGCCTGACTCGTACACGCCAGACCGTTACCTCGCCGAAGTGACGTGGGAGGGATTATTAAAGCGCTTGGAGTGTCACAACAAAGCGGACATTCCCCCGACCTATCGCGATCGCCTGGAGTATGAACTCAAGATGATGGTGCAGATGGGGTTTTCCACTTACTTTTTGGTGGTGTGGGATTACATCAAATTTGCCCGCGATCGCCATATCCCCGTCGGACCAGGACGGGGATCGGCAGCAGGATCGCTGGTGGCCTACGCCTTGGGCATCACCAATATTGACCCGGTTCACCACGGCTTGCTGTTCGAGCGGTTCCTAAACCCCGAACGGAAGTCTATGCCAGATATTGACACCGACTTTTGCATCGAACGGCGAGACGAGGTTATCGACTATGTGACTGATAAATACGGTAAAGAACGGGTGGCGCAAATCATCACCTTCAACCGCATGACGTCCAAAGCGGTGCTGAAAGATGTAGCGCGGGTGTTGGATATTCCCTACGGCGAGAGCGATCGCATGGCCAAGCTGATCCCCGTCTCCCGTGGCAAACCAGCCAAGCTCAAGGTAATGATTTCTGACGAAACGCCCGCACCAGAATTTAAGGAAAAATACGAGAACGATCCCACCACCAAGCGCTGGTTGGATATGGCCATGCGGATTGAAGGCATGAACAAAACCTTTGGGGTTCATGCCGCAGGGGTCGTGATCTCATCGCAGCCCTTAGATGAGGTGGTGCCGCTCCAGCGCAACAATGATGGAGCCGTGATCACCCAATACTACATGGAAGACATCGAGGCCATGGGCTTGCTGAAGATGGACTTCCTAGGGCTGAAAAACTTGACCATGATTCAGAAAGCGGTGGATCTGGTGCAGCAAACCCGCCAAACGCTGATCGACCTCGATCGCTTGCCGCTGGATGATCCCAAGACCTATCAACTCCTAGCGCGAGGGGAACTTGATGGGGTATTCCAGTTAGAATCGTCTGGGATGCGGCAGATTGTCCGCGATTTGAAGCCGTCCGGTTTGGAAGATATTTCGTCGGTGTTAGCGCTGTATCGACCGGGGCCGCTGGATGCAGGACTGATCCCCAAATTTATTAACCGTAAGCACGGTCGAGAAGCGATCGATTATGCTCACGACATTCTAAAACCCATCCTCAATGAAACCTACGGGATCATGGTTTACCAAGAGCAAATCATGAAAATCGCTCAGGATATGGGCGGCTATTCCCTAGGACAAGCTGACCTGCTGCGGCGGGCCATGGGTAAAAAGAAAATGGCCGAAATGCAGAAGCACCGCGAGACCTTCTTAGAGGGGTCTGGTCAGAACGGCGTGACGCTTAAAGTGGCGGAAGCGCTATGGGATCAGATGGTGCAGTTTGCGGAATACTGCTTTAATAAATCTCACTCAACCGCCTATGGCTATGTGACCTTCCAGACAGCCTATCTCAAAGCCAATTACCCGGTAGAGTATATGGCGGCGCTGCTGACGGCGAACAGTGGCGATCAGGATAAGGTGCATGGCTACATTAGCGCCTGTCTTAAGATGGGCATTGAGGTGGAGCCGCCTAATATCAATCGCTCTGGAATTGATTTTACGCCGCTACAAGACAAAATTTTGTTTGGATTGTCGGCGGTGCGCCATGTCGGGCAAGGGGCGATCGAATGTTTGCTGGAATCGCGGCGGAAGGATGGCCCGTTCAAGTCATTGGCGGATTTGTGCGATCGCCTGGATCTCAAAACGATGAACCGGCGGGCCTTGGAAGCGCTGATTCAGTGTGGCGCGATGGATTGCTTCAAAGACAACCGCCATCAGTTGATGAACGATCTAGAGCTGGTGATGGATTGGGCCCAGTCGCGCGCCAAGGATCGAGAGATGGGTCAGGGTAATCTATTTGATTTCTTGAATGACGGCAGTAGTAATCAGGCACCGCTGGGTGGCTTTGAGCTGGCTCCGACGGCTGCGCCGGTTGAGGATTATCCGAAGCAAGAAAAACTGAAGCAAGAAAAGGACTTGCTGGGGTTCTACGTGTCTGACCATCCGCTAAAGGCGATTCAGCAATCGGCGCAGGTGTTAGCGCCGATCAATTTGAATCAATTGGGCGAGCAACCGGAAAATATGACGGTCAGCGCGATCGCCATGTTGGTTGGAGTGAAGCCCGTGGTTACAAAAAAGGGCGATCGCATGGCGATTGTGCAATTGGAAGATTTGTCGGGACAAGTCGAAGGAGTTGTCTTCCCCAAAGCCTATGCTCGTATTGGCGAGCTGATTCAGCCCGATGCACGGCTGATGGTGTGGGGTAAAGCTGAGCATCGGGATGACCAAATTCAATTCATTCTAGAAGATGCTGAACGGATTGAATCGGTACAGATGGTGATGATCGATCTGCCCATTGAAATGGCGATCGATATTGCTCAGCGCAATTATTTGCGAGAAGTGCTGCGGGCCCAGCGCGGCCAGGATGACAGCGGAAAGGTCTCGGTGATTGCCGCAGTAGCTGCCAATGGGCAGCGGCAATTGGTACGCTTCGGGGCGCAGTTTCGGGTGCAGGATTCGCGCAGTGCAGTAGATGCGCTCACTCAGGCCGGTTTCCAGGCGCGCACCTCTGCCCTAGTCGTTGATGCATCTTAACAGCATGGACCATTCAATTGCTGGGACGCTGCACGATCGCTTCCATCACCCGTGATTTTGATTCAGGATCAATGCCGATGACCCGCACATACTCATCGGGGTACTGCTGCAAACAGCTTTCGAGTTGGGCGATCGCATTGGGTGAATGGGGATCAATAATGGGGCAGCTTTGCCAGGCATTGGTACGAAACCGCCGCTGATCGATATGCTCTACGCCTACCCGATAGCCTTGCTTCACCAACTGTTGAACTTGGTTCACAATCTCTGAAGTTAGGTGGGTGCGGCCGTTTGCAGGCGAATCCGTCTGATATTGATCAGGGATCTGACCATAGCCAATTTTAGGTGGAGCAGAAACGGGCGATCGCATGCCCAATGATTCCGGCTGGGCGATATTCAGCACTTCGTTATACTCTCGCGCTAGCTTCATCTGACGAACGCGATCCTGCTCTGCCACCATAGCTTTTGCATGGTGTTCCAACTGCTTCATATTGAAATCTGGCTTAGGAAAGGTCGGTGGCCCCTCTGCACTATTCACGACTCGCTGCGACACATTTTCTAAGCCCAGTTGGTGAATAAAGTGCTGGATTTGCTCGTCATAGACCCTTGCTCGCAGCGCCGTAAAAAAGTCAATCGATTGGGTGGGATAGCGATCGACTAGCTTCTCGATATCTGAGGATGATAAATTGTCCCCTGCGAAGATGCCACCAACGATGCCGATGCGATCGCTCCGATCCGGCTCCCAATAAAATTTCACCATGCGCCCATCTCGAATCAGCGGCGCATACAGCGTAGAAAGATCATTCCCCGTCACAATAATGGGAATTCGCTGCACAGGGTTTTCATCATAGCTGCCCGGAAGCTGCACATTGGTCGGGTTATCGGCAATATTCATCAGCGTGCCGTTCACCAACTGAGTATTGACCGTGTACTGCGTTCCCGCATCAAATCGTCCGGCTCCCGCATCTAAGTCATTAATAACTAGAACGGCCATGCGCCCCCGCACCCGCACCAATTCCGCCGCTTCTCGATAGCGTAGCCGAATTAACCGGGCCGGATCGCCCGCATCAGGACTTTCTAATTCTGCACCTGAAACATGAACCACGTTGATATTCATGCGATCGAACACTAGCTCACACTGAAAGGATTTGCCCTCCCCCTTGCGACCGTGAATGCCCAAAATCAACGGTACACGCACTTGCGGTAAATCTAAATAGTTTTTAGTAATGTGAACAGCCAGCGTGTTCAAAAACCGAGGCGAAATGTAGTAGCTCATGACTTCAGTATCCAGGGCGATCGCAGCAATCGTACCGTGAGTTTATGAATAGTAAGTTTATGAATAGCGAGTCAGTTAACGGTCACCACCAACGGTCACCACCGGAGCCATTCACCGTCCCATTGTTTAGCTTAAACCGAATGCGATCCCAAAGATTGCCAGCCCGAAATGGTCAGCAGCATGTCAGGTTTGTAGCTCTCAACCTAAATCCCTCTCCCAAGCCTGCTATACATAATGCAACAGTCGCTAGACCTTTTGCCCCAAAACTTTTCTAAGGGCTACTCAGAGTCCTCGTTTTTGAACCGAGGACGGCGGGGTTTAGCAAAATCTGCGTAATGGATAGCCCAAGCCTGGGAGAAGAACTTCAGATCTGGCTCCCCTTCTCCTCCTAATTTTGGGCTAAGCATTACGCAAAAGTCGCCAGACCTTTTGCCTCACAACCTTATCTAAGGGTTACTCAGAATCCTCGTTTTTGAACTAGAGAATGCGGGTTTCAGCGAGATCGGCGTAATGGATAGAATTTTGGGAGAGGGGGCTGAGGGCCAAATTGCAAAGGTGACATATTCCCAAATGGTCTGCTTTTAGGGCAAGCAGAAAGTTTGGGGATGTTTTGTAGAGCGGCTGAGCTGTCCCACAAAATATCCTGTGTCCTAAATGACGACTGCCATGTGAGCTTAGATAACTCAGTAAGAACCTTAATGCTGAAACAGCACGAGATATCTTAAGTCGTTGCAGGCTGATACTGATTTTGGGCTGTCTTTGAGTGGTCAGG
>CAYSIR010000127.1:7716-11427 GCA_964431105.1 uncultured Leptolyngbya sp.
GAAAGCGCATCAACCCCATAATTTCCCGAGGTTCCCTTTGCCAAGAAGAACGGCGGCGAGTCAGCTAAACACAGACACACAATGGGACTATCTTGATAGACGGTGACACCATCACTGTCCTACACCCATGAGGGGTTAGCACCATTATTTGTATTTGGCAAGACCGTGTTATGTTTTCGATGACGTTAATCGTGCCCAATAAGGCAGTGACTCAGCCGCAGCAAGCGGATTAGAATAACTTCCAAACCGACTGTGGCTGCTGGATTTACAGTGTTCAATAATCTTTCCTCGCTTGATGGCGGTACATTTTATCCTTGCGTCAAGTCAGATAATTCTAGATTCCCTTAAGCTTTTGGCTGACGGAGTTGGGCGCGGTGCCGGACTTCGGCTTAGCAACTCGATCGCTGGATAAAAAGCTTCAGCAAATTTGCGGAGATTAGCGCCGCTGAGGGATACAGCAAGGATGGGCGATCGCCCATCAAGTTCAGGGGAATCTCGATTGCTTGAGCAAATCGAATCCGTCACTGTTGAATTGGGTCTTGCATCTACACAGGTCTAGGACAATGAAATACGCACTTGTCGCAATGGTTGCATTGTGTTCGTTTGCAGCAACATCCACCATCATGGAACCGCTCAGCAAAAATCCACCATGCAGTCCCGAATCTGAATGTGATGTTATCCCCTTACATGGGGTGAAGACCACAATGTCTAGAGTCGTCTAATAAAACCATGATCAGAGAACTCGTAACGAAAAAAGTCGATTGGCGAGAAATAGGACTGCTCCTCGCAATTGCTACTGCTACCAGCTTCATTACCTTGGGTGTATTGGAGTGCTTGTTTAACAATGTCCGCTGTATTCGCGTTCAGCCAGACGGTACGCAGGATACGATTTATGGATATAACAACTGCGCTCCCGTTGGCATTCAAGATTCGTCCTCGCTTTCGCACTCGGAGACCTCTCGAATGCCGTTCTAGTGGGGACGTGGATCAAGGTAGCTATTGCCCAGAGGATTGGATGATTAGCTGAGGCTAAGGCGGTTTTCGTTCACTGCCGGAGTCAATCGTTTGGTTGCTGAACCTTTGTTGATTGAGAAAGCACTGGAACGATCGAAAATTTTGTTGGCAAGCCGCGATGTGAATCCTAGCTAGGTTTGTTCGCTTCTTGTACCGTTCTAGATACAAGCAATTGTCAGTCAGCCTGTTATCAGTATGGGGTAGAAGCCGCTTCCCGGACAAGGGGATCTTCTGATAACACGTTAGGCGATCGCTCATTTCAGGTAATGGGCGATCGCTTTTTGTAGGTCGGCTCTAGCCCAGTTCCCACCAGCATGCCTACACAATCTTCAATGTTCTCGGCTTAATGCATCCGTAAATTCTCGGATGCACCGTGAATTTACGGAAAATTTTCCGTAAAGACTTAGTGAAGGGTAGCGGTATTCATGTAAAGCGTGCGGCTAGACGGACAACAGCCCATCGGCAGCTACAGCCGCCGTAATGGCCAGCAGTTATGAATGGATGACTAGACGATCGCGATCGCACGACTGTTCCCGCCGCCGGCCCCCGCACAGCAAGCAAAAGAAGCTCGATTCTCCAGTCCATCCTCAGTTTTCCACAGGTTTTCCACAGGAAAATCAGGTTTTCCACAGATATGACAGAGTTTTCCACAGGACTCTGGGAAAACCTTGTGGAAAATTTGGGGAAAACTGGTGAGCTTGAAGGGCTGGTGAGAGGTAAGGGCAGTGGGGCGATCGCCCTTCACCTCAACTTGATGTTGCCTACTCCCACTCGATGGTTCCAGGAGGCTTGGAGGTAATGTCATACACCACGCGATTCACCCCGCTGACCTCATTGACGATACGAGTAGAAACAGCTTCCAGAAAATCATAGGGAGCCCGCGACCAATCCGCAGTCATGCCATCTTCGCTGGAGACACATCGCACCACAATCGGATAGGCATAGGTGCGCTGATCTCCCATTACGCCGACGCTGCGAATGGGTAGCAGCACCGCAAACGCTTGCCAAAAATCGTGATACAGACCGCGCTGATTGATTTCCTGGCGCACAATAAAATCAGCATCCCGCACAATATCTAACTTCTCTGCGGTCACTTCACCCAAAATGCGAATGGCGAGTCCTGGGCCGGGGAATGGATGGCGCTGGACGATTTCTTCGGGCAATCCGATCGATCGTCCCACCTTACGCACTTCATCCTTGAAAAGCTTGCGGAGCGGTTCTACGAGCTTGAAGCGTAGGTCTTTGGGCAATCCGCCAACGTTGTGATGGCTTTTGATTTTAACAGCTACCCGTTCGCCCGTCTGCGGATCGACATTGGTGTCGGCGGATTCAATCACGTCAGGGTAGAGCGTTCCTTGGGCCAGATAGTCGAAAGGGCCAAGTCGTTTAGACTCTTCCTCAAATACTTGAATAAACTCATGACCAATGCATTTGCGCTTCTCTTCAGGATCAGTCACGCCCTCAATTTTGGACAGAAAGCGATCGCGGGCCTGCACATGAACCACCGGAATATGGAATTGTTCATGAAACAGCTTGACCAAGCGCTCTGGTTCATTTTTTCGCATGAAGCCTTGGTCAATAAAAATGCAGGTGAGGCGATCGCCAATTGCCCTGTGCATCAAAAATGCCAGGGTTGAGGAATCGACGCCACCTGATAGCGCGAGCAATACCCGTTTGTCGCCTACTTTGGCACGAATTTCGCGAATAGACTCTTCCACAAAGGCTTCTGTGGTCCAAGTGGGTTCGCAATTGCAAATGTGATACACAAAGTTGCGAATCAGCGCTAGTCCATCCACTGAATGGACAACTTCTGGATGAAACTGTACGCCATAGAGTCGTTGTTGATGATGGGCGATCGCCGCACAGGGGGTATTGTCAGTGTGAGCCAGCCGTTCAAAACCCGCTGGCAATGCGTTCACCGAATCACCATGGCTCATCCACATGGTCGAGCCGTCTTCTACGTTGGTTAACAAGTCGGTCGGGTCATCAATGTGGAGCGAGGCTTTGCCATACTCCCCTCGCTCTGCCCGTTCTACCTGTCCGCCCAACTGCTGCACCATCAGTTGCATTCCGTAGCAGACCCCCAACACCGGCACCCCCAATTTCCAGATAGCCGGATCGCAATGCGGCGCACCTGTGTCATACACTGAGTTGGGCCCGCCGGAAAGAATAATGCCTTTAGGATTCAGGGTTTGAAGTTGTTCCGCAGTTGTTCGGTAAGATAGCACCTCAGAGTAGACCTGTGTTTCTCGGATGCGACGAGCGATTAGCTCCGAGTATTGTGAGCCAAAGTCGAGGATGACGATCATTTGGCGATCGACGTGCTTCTTGATTTCGGTGTCGGGTGGAAGTTGGGTTTGAAGAGTCACGGATTGAGTCCTGAGTTAGTCACGATAGTCAGCAGCGTAACTTTATAAAGAAGAACGGGTAATCGTTGTTAGATTGACGGATCGTTACAAACGTCAATAGCGGCATTTAGGGGCGGGTACAGGATCACTGACCCCGACGGGTGTTGATGGATGACGTGTCCTAAGACTGAAATAGTTTAAAAAATACAGACTGAACCATTAAAGACTTGAATAATATGGGGGCGATCGCAGCCCGTCTCGGTCATTCATCAATTGGTGCGTCCCTCTCCTGTCACATTAACAAAATTGACAAACCCCCGATCGCAGGAAAAGTGGACGGCATGGAGTT
>CAYSIR010000128.1:0-11410 GCA_964431105.1 uncultured Leptolyngbya sp.
AACCGTCTCAGTTGATTGAATCCGGTTGCTTCAACTGCTCCGTAATGGGTGGTTTGGTTGATGCGATCGCATTCACTGCTGTCCAAAACAAATCAAGGTGGCGCTATGACATGGAATGTTGGACAACACGTAATTTGTAATGGTGTGGATTGGGGGGTCTGCCAAGTTCGGATGAGCAACGACAATATGGTGGTCATTTACTGTCCGCGCCATGAGTTGGTCATGTCAGGTAGTCCAGTGCGACTGTACCAAGCTGGCTGGCGAACGGCGATTGCTCAGGATCACCGGCATGACTTGGCGAGTCATCATTTAACCGATCTACCATCCGACCCCCGCCCCCCCGAACCCAGCAACGTTGTTTGTCTGGAGCGATGGAAAAACGGCGATCGCACATCCAATGAATCCGTTTCTATTCCCCATCGCTAGATTTCGCTAGATTCTAGGAATGACCCGGCAGCTCATTGCTATAGATCCCAAAATACTAAAACGGGCGGAGGCCATAACCTCTGCCCGTTTTTATATTCAACCCGATCGAACATAAACTGCCCTGACCTAGCTGAATGAGAATGATCGTTGGATATGAACGTTCGCAGACTGAACCCCAACTAAGCCGAGTAACCCAGTGAACTAAGCGAAAATCGCTCCATCAATCCGGCTTGTAATTCTGTTAGCGCATTGCGCAATTCATCGTGATTCTTAAACTCATCAAGGCGGTAAACAATATGACCGTTGTAAAACACAATAATCGTAGGCAAGCTCGTCAATCGATATTGGTTAGCTAAACGCAAATTTTCATCTGCATTTATACTCACTAATTTTAGGGTTTGATTCGACTCTGATTGCACACGATCCAATATGGGACTAACAAGGCGACACAACCCACACCATGGGGCCCAAAAATTGACTAAAACGGGCGCTGAGGCATTCAATACTTCTGTAGCAAAATTGTTTTCATCAACGACTGACGCCATGATCCCTCTAAATTTCTTATTTAAATCTGTTCTGGGATCATTCTATCGGGTGTTTGCCGTGAATCCTATGGTATTGAGTCATGTTCTGTTGAATCTTTGACGCAATTGTGCAACGAATTATTAAGCATTGCCCAACTGTGACCCAACCTAATCCATCTAGGCGTTGCTGATTCCGGGGATGAATGTGGAGTTGGATAAACTGACTCAGTTTAATCGATTCGATCGCTTTACCACCCCACCTGACTGCTAGCGCTGATGAGAGCTGGATGCGCCCACCAAAACAGCGCCACGAAAATGGCGATGCCCACATAGGACGGTCGCACAAATTCGCTAATCACCAACCGTTGCCGGCCTTGAACGATCGCCAAAAATGGGATGACTGAGGTGCGATCGCGAACTTTTTCAAAGGCAGTTCCATAGCGAGCCAGCCAGCGGCGATCGCCATGCCACACGCCAAATAAATGATGCACAATCAACCCGAAGCACGTCACCATCATGAAAGTTGTGCCCAGCCACAGCCCGTGAGCCACGCACCATATAATTTGCCCGACCATTTGCGGATGGCGCGTGATGCGAATGATGCCGGTTTCATAGAGATGAACTTCCGGCTTTTGGATAGCGGCAATTTCCAGCAGATTGAAAGTGGCGGGGTAGAGAAAAATGAATGAGATTGCCGACAGTATCCAGACAGCAGATGGCATTCCCGACACGCCTTGCAGGTTCCAAAGCTGAACGCCATCATAGCGGTGGCGAATGAAATAAATGATCAGCACGGTTGCAAAAGGAATGCTGACCAGGGCAAAACAGACTCGATATAGCCGTGCGCCAATGATGGCTTCTGCACGGGGGCGCAAGGCCGCCAACCCGCTATGGGCGATCGCAAATCCAACCAGCAAACCCAGCATAATGAAGTGGCTGGGTGTCATCCAATCGAAGCTCATAATGACGCGAAGAACACCGATACAACAAATGAGCGAATGAGCCGGAAATAAGCCAGCCGGTTGACCAGCCGCTGAGCGCCCTCGAACCCAAGTCGTTGGGTTCGCGCTTCAATCTCTACAACGGGTGTCCCATGGGTTTGATGTAATTGACGGCAACCGCTCTATCAACCCATTTGGCCGCAAGACCAGCCTTTGACGAAATCATCGAATCCGACACCATCAAATCATTGCTCCTCATCTAGCTTACAGTCTGTAGCGATTGATCTTCATTGATCTTGGCGGGTGCGCTGTTTTCTAGTCCAGTGAAACTTGGGGACTCCAGCGATCCTGAGCGCGAAAGGTGCGATCGCTCGGAATTGGGGCAACGGGTTCGGTGAGGGTAAAGGCTCCAGCTTCGATCCAGCGTTTCAGTTCCTGAGCGACCTGGCGTGAAAGATAAATGCTAGCCAAAGGAGCCGATCGCACCGTACGACCATCAATAGTAATGCGGCCAGACTTAAGCTGGGCGTAGCTCACCAGTCCAAACGTGGGGCGCACGCGCCGGGGAATCGAAAAATCCACCACCGGAGCCACCACGTCTTGATCATGAACTGCACAACGCTGCACCACGTCTTCTGATAACACCGGCAGCGGAATGCCAACTCCCATCATCATCGAAGGGCCATAGCCTTTGAAGTAGCAGCCTTTGATCCATTTTGGATTCATCTGCTTGGCATCCCCAATCAGCGACAGGGTAGCGGCTGGACCAATAGGAGTACGATTCGGCAATCGTTTCTGTAATGGAAAATGTTGGGTTCCTTCCCAAGCCACGTAGCCGATGCCGCCGCCCAAAAAGATGCGGCTGCCGACACCCACCAGTTGCAAATCCGGATCATTAAACAAGGGCGCGATCGCCCCTGGGTTGGAATACACCGCATTGCCCAATCTAGGCTGTAGCGGGCCGAGGTAGGTGTGCAGCAGGCGATCGCCCCCATTAACGCCCACAATAAAATTTTGGTAGAGATTGCGGGGATTGAAGAGGTAAAACTGATTGATCGTATCGATAGTGATCGTGGTTTCAAACGATGGGCAGGGGTAGCAATCAGTCACCTGCCCGATCGCCTGGAGGTGAATGGGTTTACCGGCAATCAAATCAGCAATGACATGACCGCCGCCGCGCTCGCGCCCCTTACTAACGGGTTCATCAACAAGGTGTTCATCAGGTGTGGTGAGGTCAGAGCCAAGATAGCTGGCGGGTTGGGTGGCACCGATGTAGAGATCGACTGCACCAAATCCAGAGTAAGCAGGAACGCTATCCAGCCAACATTGCCGAATTTTGATAGGTGGATCGGTATGCCCTAGGTTGATGATGGCCCCGGATGACTCCATCGGCTCAAAGGTTCCGGTTGTCACCACGTCTACTTCTTTAGCAGTTTGGGCAACACCAACCTCCGCCGCACGAGCTTTCAGTTCTTCAACTGTCCAGACCACGGCGGTCTGTTGCTGAATTTTGTCATTGATTTCGGCAAGGGTTCGCATCATTGTGCGCTATTCAGCCACTTAACTTGCTAGGGATCATCAGACGATTGGGTGGATTTTGACTTGGGCGATCGCATGACGTCCCATGCCAGGGCGATCGCAACAATCACCGTCGGCAGCAGTACAATCCCCAGTGCCAGCCAACCGCTACTCGGCAAAGCCAGATACGGCACACCATACTTGATGATGAGCGAAATACTGAGGGATGCTAGAAAAACTTTAGTAATGGTTATGGCACTATCGGTCATGATGCAGGCAATTGTTGAGTATGGGTTGGGGGCAATTGTCGGAATGTGCAGCTTCGATCCTGCCATGGAGTAATTTTACCGGGATTGTCAACAGGGTTGGCTCCCGCTTTACCCAGTTTATCTGCATTGACCAGTTATCTGAGATTGCTGCAATCCTACTAACCTAATGAGGACACGGCCCAAGACTCTCATTTCTGACGGTTATCTGCTTTGGTAGTGATGTTTATGTAAGGCGTTTGTAAGGCGTTTGGGTGGTGTGGGCGACGCTCACACCACCCAAACGCCTTACAAATAGAGAACTCCCATCTGCTTGGATGAATCAGTTAGCAATATCCATAGAAGGATAACCGCAAATCCATACCCACCCATCATTCTATCCATTACGCAGATCTCGCTGAAGCCCGCATTCCTTGGTTCAAAAACGAGGATTCTGAGTAACCCTTAGAAAGGTTGTGAGGCAAAAGGTCTGGCGACTTTTGCGTAATGGATAGCCATCATTAAGGACTGCTCTGAGTCAACTGTGTGATCAAGATTTTCATGGCGGGGGACAAACTGGTGAA
This sequence comes from uncultured Leptolyngbya sp., assembly GCA_964431105.1. Classification (GTDB taxonomy): domain Bacteria; phylum Cyanobacteriota; class Cyanobacteriia; order RECH01; family RECH01; genus RECH01. The sequence goes on from CAYSIR010000128.1 coordinate 4,239, forward strand.
GTAAATTCTGGCGCGCAGGGCATCTTGGTCGTGAAGATGCAGCACTTTGGCGTAGCAATCGAGTAGGCTGGGGTTCTCTGGGCACAGTAGGGTAAGGCGCAAGTTGGTGAAGGGAGCGATCGGGCTGTTGCAGCGTAGCTCGGCTTCCTTGTCCGACAGCCGGACTAATGCTCCAGACTGGCTAATTCCAGTAATCCGCTTGCCGTCTACTAGCATATACTGCACTGGAATGGCTGGATCGAGGGAAGTGAGATGGTGATCTAGGCGATCGCCGACTGTGATGTTGTAGGGTTCACCAATGCCAGTGACATCGTAGATCCAGATGGGATCGCTGATCCCTTTTAGCTCAATTTGCAGTCGTTGTTGAATCGTTAGGGGCGATCGCGATCGCCGACAGCACTGTTCTGAAATCAGCACTTGACCGCCTACACTAGCGGTTTCAATGCGGGATGCAAGGTTTACTTGACTGCCAATGGCAGTATATTTTGTATGCTGTTGAGAGCCAATGTTGCCAATGACCACATCACCTGTGTTGATGCCGATGCCCATTTCAATCGCGGGCAATCCTTCATCCTGCAATCGTTGATTGACGGCTGACATCGCCGCCTGCATGGCGATCGCACAGGCGATCGCCCGCTCTGCATGATCACTATGTTCAGTGGGCGCACCAAAAAACACCACCAGCCCATCGCCAATGATTTCATTGATCACCCCACCGTAGCGATCGACAATATTCGACATTTCGGTGAGATAAATATTCAGCAATGCCACGATCGCTTCAGGGGCAAGCTGTTCTGAAATTAGCGTAAAGCCTCGCACATCCGACATCAGCACCGAAATGCAGCGCCGCTGACCGCCTAGGTGCAGTCCTTCTGGCGTTTCTAGCAAGGTGGACACGACTTCGTCCGTGATATAGCGCCCAAAGGTGCGGCGGAGGTCGCTGGCAGACTGAGCCATGTGGGCCACGATCGCGATCGCCCCAGTGCCCATCCCCAACAGTGACGGCACCACCGGAATCCACCACCCCAGCCCAAAGGCAATATAGCTGCCTCCGATCAATCCACCACTAGCGATCGCGACCAGCCCTAATATCTGTAACTGCCCCGGAATGCGAAACCACCTAAATTCTTGCTGTTTGCGATGGCGCTGCCGCCAGGCGATCAGCGTTCCCATGGCAGTCCACCCGGCAATCCATAGGTATTCAGTTAGCATTGACCAAGTGCGAATCGGCGATCGCTGGTCTAAGACCTGACCAATAATTTGACTGGTAATGTTGGCTTGGGCTTCTACGCCTGGCATCGGTCGAGAGCTATCCGCATTACGGTTGTAGGGCGTATAAAAAAAATCGCGCAAACTTTCAGCCGTAGCACCCACAAACACAATGCGATCGCGAAACAAATTGGGGTCCGTGCGACGATTCAAAACGTCTTCAATCGATACAGTGAGAAATGCCCCCGCCGGGCCGCGATAGTTTAGCAGGAGTTGATACCCGGCATCATTGGCCTGCACATAGCCCCCGTCACTATGCTCAAACGGATCAAGGACAACAGACCCAAGCTGAATCCGCTCATCGTCTGTCAGGTTAGGATACATTTCTTCAGCTTCTAGATACAGCAGCGCCATCGTAAAGCCCAACCCCAAGAGCGATCGCCCCGAATCATCCGTTAGGGAGAGCAGTCCACGCCGCAATGTGCCATCCGCATCCACCACCATGTCATTAGCGCTGACCTGCCCTAGCTCTTGCAGCACTGGCGGCGGCGGCACAGATTCACTGCGATCGTCTCCCACTATTTTTTGAATGCCGATGAGATTGGGGTTGCTGCGAAAGACGGTATTCAGTGCATCGGTTCCTTCGCCCACCGGCTGATCGCGGTATAAATCTAAACCAATGGCACGGGGATTCTGTTCTTGAATCATGGCTAACAGCACCGCTAGTTGACCATCAGAGAGCGGCCAGCCATAGCGTTGAATATCCGTTTCATAAATGCCGACAATCACAATACGCTGATCCAGCGGAGCGGGCGATCGCGCTTGCATAAACTGGTCGTACATCGACCATTCTGCTGATTGCAGCAGACCCAACCCCCGCAGCAGCAGCACCATCCCCACAACCGCCGGAGTTGCTATCAAAGGACTGCGCCATTTCCACAGCGCTAGTTTGAGCGATCGCCACATTGACATGACTGACGCAGCCGAGTAATACCAGTTTGAGCGTGTCATCCATCCACCGTTAGGGGCAGAGCCGGTTTGCAGTGCAGCATTACCTATTTCAGCGCAACATCCTGCATTTCAGGGCAGCATTACAGACAATCGTTCAGTCAGCTCATTGACTAACAAATTGACTATCACAAAACGTGCTAAACCCTAACCACTATTTCAGATAACCCCTGCCTTGTCTAAAATCCTAGAGACGATTGTCGTGCTTAGGGCAGCATCTTTTATCAGTCGAACAAGTTTAATCGATACCCTGACCAGAGATACCCCTACAGTAGTGCTACGGATAGGCACGCCTCATTCTGATCATGATTAACGCACAGGTTCGTTAGATTAAGCTATGATGCCCGAATCGCTAAGCTAGCTACACTAACCATTGGGTGCGTTCGTGTTATTAACTCTGCTGGCTGACACCGTTCACCATGTCAAAGCTTTCTCCTTCAGAACCTCAAAATCGCGTCAATACTTCTCTCATTGTGTCGATTCCGCAGTCTACCCAGCCAAAGCGCCCCTCCGCACGGTCATGGTTGGGAGAATTGCGGGTGGGTCAGAAGATTGCGGTTGGATACATGATCGCATTGGGCATTGCGATGGTTGGAATTGCGAGTGGGCTATCCCTGAGTTCTCAATATCGAGAAGCGGCTTTCAAAACTCGTGAGGATGTTCTAAAAGAGATTGAGGGTTTGCAAAGGCTGCAAACTAGCTTGCTTCAGGCCCGAATCCATCAACAATCATTGATTAGCTTGGCCGAGATGCCCGATCGCATTGCTGAACGGCAAGAGCTATTTAATCAGCGGGCTAGTGACTTTCAGCGTTCATGGTTTGACGTTCTGAATCGCTATGATCTGGATGCACCTGAGACGTCTGACTATGAACGAGAGTTGTTTAACCGTGTCGTTCAGCTTCATAATCAGTCGGTTGGGCAATACTTTCGCAAAACGCGATCGCTGCTTGACACCATGGATGAAACCACCGATGGACAGATGGCTGAGGTTCGGGCCCGGTTTACTGAGTTTGAGCAGAGTAGCTGGGTTGCCGACCTTGAGTTGTTTTCGCAAACGCTGGATGAACTCATTAGCCAAACGCTGAGCAACGGAGAATCGGCAGAAGCGGCTCTAGCCCAAGCTGAAACGACTAGCACCCACATTATTGTAGTGAGTTTTGTGCTGTCGATTGTGGTGGCGATCGCGATGGTCATTTTCACAAGCCGCGCCATTGCCCAGCCTATTCAAACTGTGACGGCGATCGCCAAACAGTCTGCCGAGGATTCTGACTTTTCCCTTCAGGTTCCCGTCACGAGCCAAGATGAAGTTGGAACCCTGGCCGTTTCAATCAACCACCTCATCCAAACCGTTGAACAACTGCTGAATGACCTAAAAAATTCAACCGCTCAGCAACTGATCGCCAGCGAAAAAATGGCGAGCCTTGGAGAAATGTTGGCCGGCGTCGCCCACGAAATTAACAACCCCGTTAATTTCATCTACGGCAACGTTATACACGCGAATAACTATGTGAACGATTTGCTGGATTTAATCCATCTTTACCAAGCCGAACTCGAACAAACGCCCCAGACGGTTCAGGACAAAGCTGAGGCGATCGATCTAGCCTTCATTGAAGAAGACCTACCGCGGGTGCTGCATTCTATGAAGGTTGGGGCCGATCGCACCCGTCAAATTGTGCTGAGCCTCCGTAACTTTTCTCGCATGGATGAAACGCGATCGCAGCCTGTCAATCTTCATGAATGCCTCGACAGTACCCTACTGATTTTGCACAACCGCACCAAAAAAGAGATGACCATTGTGCGGCAGTATGGCGATATTCCTGACGTAGAAGGCTATCCTGGCCCGCTCTACCAGGTGTTTACGAACCTCCTCAGCAATGCGATCGATGCCCTCAGCGAACAGTCCACCCCGTCTCCCACGATTACGATTTCAACCCAGCGCCAAGGCGATCGCGTCGGTATCTGCATCGAAGACAATGGCCCCGGCATCCCAGCAGAACATCTCAGCCAAATTTTTGACACTTTTTTCACCACTAAACCCACCGGCAAAGGCACAGGGCTAGGATTATCAATCTGTCGTCAAATTGTCGAACAAAAGCACCAAGGCGAATTAAGCTGCCAATCAACCCTAGGTAGCGGCACCCTTTTTCAAATTTGGCTACCGATGCAATTTGCGATCGCCCCCAATACTGCATTGACCAACAGCGATCGCAGCACACTCATTCCACCGCAGAGCTAGCCCCAAAGCCCGGCTAGCAATACACTAGACATGACAGTGGCCATCTTGCTTAGGACATGAGAACTAACGTCCCTCCCCCTGCCTGAGCCATGCATTACGCGACAGTCGCCAGAGCCTTTGCCCCATCACCACCGCCATCCCTCAACGGTAGTGGTTTCATGTAAGGATTTTGAGTGGTGTCGGCGTTTCCCACACCACCCAAAATCCTTACCAATAGAGGACGACCCCCTCAACTCTCCAATTCAACTCTCCAATTAACGTAGGCATTGGAGTTTTAGTGACCTCTGCGTAACGGATCGGTCTGGGGAAGGAACGCTTTAACACTCTAAAACTGGTAGGCGATGATACGGTGGGCGATCGTGAAATTGATTAATCATCCGTCCTCAATACCATCTAAAATGATAAAACTCAGGATTTACAGCCACCTAATGCGGCTCCGTGTGAGTATTAGCAGGCTGCCCCCTCATTCGCTGTAGTCTTGGGTATTGGGCTGCCGGGGAACGCATCGCCATTGACTGTCATAGCGGCGGAATTGAGCATGATTACGTTTTCTCCTGCCGCCCCATTCATGAACCAGGAGAAACCATGACGCACCGTCCTATTATTTTGGGAATTGTCGGCGACAGCGCCGCCGGTAAGACAACCCTAACCCGAGGAATTGCCGATATTATCGGTGAAGACAACGTAACTATTATTTGTACCGACGACTACCACCGCTATGATCGCAAACAGCGCGCCGAAAAAGGCATTTCTGCCCTACATCCCGACTGTAATTACCTTGACATTATTCAACAGCACCTCAATCTACTCCGCACCGGGCAGTCGATCCTGAAACCCATCTACAACCACCACACCGGAGAGTTTGACCCACCGGAATATATTGAGCCACGCAAATTTGTAATCGTTGAAGGCTTGCTGGGCTATTCTACCCTTGCCATGCGCGGCAGCTATGATGTGCGTGTTTATCTTGCTCCGCCTGAATCTCTCCGCGAGAACTGGAAAATCAAGCGAGATACGCGCAAACGTGGCTACAGCGAAGACCAAGTCCGCGACCAATTAAAGAAGCGAGAACCAGACTCAGATGCCTTCATTCGTCCCCAGCGTCAGTGGGCTGATGTCGTTGTTACTTTCTATCCGCCTGAGAAACCTGAAAATGGCTCTACGCCTCCAGCAGATTCAGACCCCACTAGCGATCTATTGCTGAATGTGCGGCTAGTGCTGCGGCCCACTATTCCTCACCCGGATTTCAGTCAACTGCTAACGGCTGAAGGCAGTCACCTTGGATCAGCGATTCGCCTGGGGCTTGATCGGGATATGGGTAAGCCTGTAGATGTTTTGGAAATTGAAGGGAATGCGACCGTTGAGCAGGTTCATGAACTAGAGCGGATGCTGTGTTCGGAAGTGCCCTATTTGGGTCAGTTTTGCAGTGTGGAAGGCAATGAAGATATTGGCAAGCTGGTAGGCACTACGGGCGAAACCCTGCAAAGCTATCCCCTAGCGCTTACACAACTGTTGATTACTTACCATATGCTGAAGGCGGCTAATGTGGCAGCGATGTTGCAGTAGAGGGCGATCGCCATTTCAAACAATCGCCATTTCAAACAACTGATGCCTGTTTCTGGGCGTTGCCCGATCCAACTCATTAGCGGAGTCCCTATGAGATGCCGTCGTCATTCAAATGGCGGCGTTGCTCAAATGAGAAATGAGCCGATGCCTGGTTCAGCCGAGTTCGGCTATGTCCGCGAGTACCTGTTCAGGATGGTCGGCTGGCTTCACTTTGCGGTAAATTTTCTCAATGGTGCCATCTGTGCCAATGATGAAGGTGTGCCGCATCACACCCATATATTCCTTGCCCATAAATTTCTTTAACCCGTAGCTCTCATAGGCTTTAGCTGTGGCGGCATCGGTGTCGCAAAGGAGGGGAAAGGGCAGGTCGTATTTTGTGGTGAATTTGGTATGCGATTTGGCATCGTCGGTGCTGATCCCAAGAATGACGACCTCTTGGGATTGGTAGTCGGGATAGCGATCGCGAAATCCACAGGCTTCAGTTGTGCAGCCTTTCGTATTGTCACGGGGATAAAAGTACAGTACGACTCGTTTCCCTCGGAAGTCAGCGAGGTTGACAGTGTTGCCATCGCCGTCTTGCAGGGTAAAATCAGGAGCTGGGTCGCCAGGATTAAGTGCCATGAAACATCACGAGTTGAGTGGACAATTAGGACAAACAGTAACTGGAGGAGGGGCGATCGCTCTAATGTTGGAGCTAAGGCAGGTGGGACAGGTGCATCAATAACGTTCTCTCTGTTCTGAGAAACGCAACGGGTCAAAATCCTCTTGCATTCTATAGCCAACCCACTTAGATTGTGAGAGCCGTTTTGCAAGCCTCTCGTCCAGAGCTTATCTACAGTTACCAACCGCTGGCGATCGCTGAGGCGAGTCTTCAACCAACCGACCAACTGCCGAAGTGTGGCAGATTTGGGTTATCTTCTCCTGTGTCAGTAACCATTTTGTTTAGGAAAACCACTCTCTGCATCGGTTACGAAGGTTGGATAGATGAGAACGCCAATGTCTTGATATTGCCCACCACCCTGATGTCGGGTGCATGTCACCTTTTCGCCCTCTCTCTAAATCTCTCTCCCAATGGTGGGAGAGAGACTTTGACGGTTTTGCTCCCCTTCTCCCAATCTTGGAGAAGCTTGTCCTGAGCTTGTCGAAGGGGGG
>CAYSIR010000129.1:0-11401 GCA_964431105.1 uncultured Leptolyngbya sp.
TCCTTCTCACAACAACCATTCTCACTTCACAACTCATTTAGGATTGCTATAGCAGAAGAAAGTTTATCGACCCTTTATGAAATAAATTGGCGGTATAAAATCTCGGTAAAGATAGTGAAGAATTCTAGTCATTTACAGTCATAACGCGGTTTATTGGAATAGAGCCTTCACACTTTTATCCGAGTATTTTCTGAGCCACGCTCGAATAGGTGTTCCGTTCAACGTGGGTGTTTCAGTAGCGTTTCAGCCTTTTCTAGGGCACAGCTCCCTCAGTCCGACGTGCATCCCCGCCAGAGCATCAGCCAGTCCTCGATTAGATGGCGTCGCTCATTGCCATCATCTGATGCTTGGTCATTGTCTCTAGTCTCCAGAGCAACTCTCAGCCGTTGGCTTGTGTCATGTTTGAACCGTCTCATGCGTCTCAGGGTCTGCATCCATACCAAGGGTTGATTGTTTGCCTTGCTACTGATTTTCTAAAGTTCCAATTTGTTCCTCTGTGGGCGTTGTGCCGCTCAATGTCTAGGCTGTAGCCGTGTGTGTTAACGAATAAGGCGTGACATGAAAAGATCCCCAACGCATTCGTCGGTTGCGTGCTGCTTTGTCAGCGCTGTCTGCCTTGCCCTCGCTGGGATGACGGCGATCGCTCGATCTGGCGCTCTCTAGGTTGGAAGGGCCCCGCAGCTTAACCGTAATTTGTGTTGGGCTATCCACTGCACTCGACTGGCGTAAGTACGGTAGATAAGTTGGAATGTTTTCACCATCGCCAAGCGATCGCTCGGTGAGGCATCTAGCAGGTCATCTGCGCTCTTTCGACTCAGGAGATGCGAGAACGACTGTTTAGATGCGTTCGTTAGCGGCATCTCCCAGTACATTTTGGCAGAAATGCTCGTTACCCATCTACGGGGGCGCTCCTGAATGCCTTGGCGATGCGGAATAGTGGCGATCGCAGGGAACCTAGACCCACTCAGCTCAGTATTGATACTGAGAATTTATCCGGTTGGGCGTAACCTTAACTACAACTGGTTAGCAATAGGTGCGATCGGACTGCCGATGGACAATAGCCAAGTGCGCGCTAGTTTTGCGATCCTCGCCAAACTTCACCCTCAAAGCGATTGCACAGTCGTCTGCATTGCTAGGTTCAAACCTCGTCTCAAAAATGAGTCCTCCGAGTGACAGCCAAAACGATTGTGAGGCAAAAAGTCTAACGACGTTATGAATGGCATTTGGGGAACTGGGGGAGAAGGAGCAGATACAAAAGCAGGATGTTCCCGAATAGTCGTTGGGGGGTATAGATTTTTTCAGGTGTATTTTTACAGATTGCTTAATTTTATCGACCGTCTTACTTTCCCATTGCATTGTTGTTAATGCCTTAAAAAACAGGATGACATTAACAGTTTGCAGTCCTGTGCGACAGGGTGTTGAAGCTGATTTAGCGATCTAATGAACTTCAGGCAGATACACCCGTGGCTTGAGTTTTCTGAATTGTCGTGGCTAACTAATCTAGAGGAATCTGCTCATGGTTTTTACCAACAGCGTGCTGCGTGGCGGTATCGTCATCAACGAGTTTTTGGTTGACCCAAATAGTTTCATTGACAAGGTTGATACTGACAATAATGGCGTGGCGGCTGAGACCGATGAGTTTATTGAACTAAAAAACCTTTCGTCGCAGCCCATTGACATCAGCGGACTAGAGCTGTGGGATGCTGACGCTGGCAACTGGTTCACTATTCCAAACGGTTCCGTTCTACAACCCGGGCAGTATGCCGTCATTATCACGGGCGTTCAAGCAGGTGGAACGCTGCCTACATTTGATGGCGATAACCTGGTCTTTGATGCCGGGCTGAGTGCAGGTATTTTAGATGATATTGGCGACAATATTGTTTTATATGATCCGGATGCCGATCGCTACGTTCAGCTTCGTTATGACAGTGATCCATTTGACAATCCTACCAACTACACTGGTTTTTCTCCTACTGCAACTCGCGTGGGTTTGGCGGCTGACTGGGGTTCTGCTAGGAGCGGTACATCGCTGGTTCGTAGTCCCGACGGTACGGACGTTATTGCAAATCAAAATGATCTGGTGTTTGGGCAGAATGCATCTCCTGGACGCCCAAACCGAACCTTTGTGGTGACGACAGCCAACGATTCAGGTGCAGGTTCTCTACGAGAGGCGATTACCTTAGCCAATAATGCGGGCGGAGGTGCGATCGCATTTAACATACCTGGGGCAGGGCCGCACACGATTGAACTGCTAACTGACTTACCCGAAATTACCGAAACCGTTACCATCGACGGCTACACACAGCCCGGCTCTTCCCGCAATACCCAAGCTATCGGCAGCAATGCGGTGCTAAACATCATCCTGAAAGGGCAGGGAGTCGATGGGGGAGTGCGCGGGCTGCGGTTCAACCGGGTAGATGATACAACGAACGCGACGGGGAGTGTCGTTGAGGGCTTAGTCTTTCAAGGCTTTACTCATGCGATCGAAATTAACCGAGTGTTCATGACCGCTCGCGGTAATTTCATCGGCACTGATGCGAGCGGGTTAGGAACCACTGCCGCCACTCAGAATAATCAAGGCATTCGGATCACTAATGCTAGCGCTGTCGGGCAAGTTAACCAAATCGGCGGCACAACTCTCGCCAGCCGCAACATCATTATCAGCAATGACTTAAATCTTTATAGCCTGAGTTCTAATAACTTAGTGATTCAGGGCAACTATATGGGGGTGACTGCTGGTGATGTAGATATTCAAAGTGCCAGCGGGATGTTGCTGATCAATTCCCAAAATGCCACGATTGGCGGCAGCCAAGCCAATGCAGGCAATGTTATTAGTGGTGAATTTACCGCCGTTATTCTCTTTGACTCATCCAATGCGATCGTTCAGGGCAATCGCATTCAAAATGTACGCAGAGGAATTGAGATCATTACCAACGCTGCTAATAATCAAATTGGCGGCATTAATCCTGGCGAGGGCAACACCATCATCGGCAATTCGATCGCCGGTATACAGGTTGACGATAGCAGCACTCAAAATATAATTCGCGGTAACTCCATTCTGGATAATACGGGGTTAGGAATTGATTTGAATGCAGATGAGGTGATCAACCCAAATGATGCCCTAGATGCGGATATTGGAGCGAATAATTTACAGAACTTTCCTGTTCTAACCGGAGCAGATGGCGTAGACATCGCAGGCACACTGAATAGCAGTGCGTCTGGTGCGTTTACGATTGATTTTTATGCCAACCAAGCGAACACTGCTGGGCAGGGGGAACTTTATCTAGGATCACGAACGATAGCAACCGATGGTAGTGGCGCTGTTGCTTTTACGTTCAACTCGCCTTCAATCTTTAATTATCCGTTCATCACGGCAACGGCAACGGATGCATTTGGAAATACATCGGAGTTTTCGGCAACTCGGCGGCGGGTTGAGACGGTTCGGATAACGGCGATCGCCCCTAATGCCGATGAAAATGCGCCAACAAACGGAACGTATCGCATTGAGCGCGACGATGCCGCCAATGGTCGTACCATTACGATAGATCTATCCGGCGAGGCAAGGCTGGGGAATGATTTTATCCTATCTGCCAGCGCTGGCACATTGACGGTGATCAACCCCGTTCAAGTCAGTTTGGATATACCGGTCGGGGTAGATACGGTAGACATTAATTTACAACCGATTGACGATAGTTTTGCGGAAGCGGATGAGACAGCCGTTCTTAGCTTAGCTCCGAGCTTAGACTATGGCATCGATCGCACAAACAGCACGGCTGCGGTCACGATTGGCTTCAATGATTTTGGGGTGGTGGATACCGCTAATGATGGCCAGGGCACGCTGCGCCAGGCGATTCTAAATGCGATCGCAGCAGGCGGCGGCACCATCACCTTCGATATTCCGGGAACCGGCCCTCAGACCATTACCCTAACTGAAGCGCTGCCCGAAATTACGGTTCCGATCACCATTAACGGCTATAGCCAAACGGGGGCAAGCGCGAATACCCAGGCGGTCGGAAATGATGCAGGGTTGCCGATCGTGCTGAATGGGAATGGCTTAGCGGTGGATGGTATATCGTTGGGTGCTGGTTCCGATGGCAGCACCATTCAAGGGTTGCAAATCACCAACTTTGATGGCAGTGGCTTGGCAATTTTGAGCGATAACAATGCGATCGCCGGGAACTGGATTGTTGGGAATACCAATGGCGTTCGGGTAGATGGTAGCACCGGCAACACCATCGGCGGCAGTGCGGTGGGCGATCGCAACCAGATAGCGGGCAATGCTCAGGCGGGGGTGTCCGTTGTTAATGGTGCGACGGGTACCACAATTCTTGGTAACTACATTGGCACAACTCCGGCTGGCAATCTGGCTCAGGGCAATGACATTGGGATTGCGATCGCCGATAGCAGCAACAATGTGATCGGCGGCAATACGGCCGGTAGCGGCAACGTGGTGTCGGGCAATACGGGCGCAGGAATTACGGTATCTGGAGCTAGCACGGGAAATCAAATTCTCGGAAATGCGATCGGGACCGATGCAACGGGCGCTGGCCGCCTAGGCAATGGCGGCGATGGCATTGTGCTGGATGCAGATGGCAATACGGTCGGCGGCATTGGAGCAACAGACGGCAACCTAATTGCCTTTAATGGCGAAGCTGGCATTCAGGTGAATCCTGGCGCAGCAGGCAATGCACTGCAAGGCAATGCCATCACTGAGAATGCGGATTTGGGCATTGACATTGGTGGGGATGGCGCAACGGCTAATGATGTCCCGGATGTAGATGGCGTACAAAATTTCCCGGTGCTGACGTTTGCGGAATTGGTAGGGGGGCGGGTCATAGTCGGTGGGACAATGACCAGCACGCCAGACACCAGCTTTCGCCTTGGGTTGTTTAGGAATGTGCTGGCTGACGGTGAGGGACGAGTGCCGCTTGGGTTTGTCGAAGTAACGACGGATGCAGCGGGTTTGGCAACGTTTACCACTGCGTCATTGGCGATGGGAACGCTGGGGGAATTTGTAACGGCAACGGCGACGAACCTGGCTACGTCGGAGACATCTGAATTTTCAGGCAGCGTTGAAATTCGCCAGCCCCAACTATCGCTGAACCCGGTGGCAGTCACGCTGACTGAGGGAACTGGGACTGATCCACTGGCGCTGTACACGGTCAATCTATCGCAGCAGAGCAGCCAAGCAATTACCGCAGATTTCAGCACAGCGGGCATTGAAGCGATCGCCGGTGATGATTTTGTGCTGAATAATGGCGTGCTGACGTTAGCCCCTGGAGAAACGATCGCGACTCTCACAGTCACAGTGATTGGTGATGCCCTGAATGAAGCAGCCGAATCGTTCCAAGTCAGCTTGGATGCGGCAAATAATGCGGCATTGGGCGATCGCATCGGCACCGGCATCATTTTGGATGATGACCTACCGCCCACCGTTTCTATTCAGTCCAATACGGTGGTCGAAGACAGCGGGCAGATGGTGTTTACCATTGCTTTGGATGCAGAATCGGGGCAAGTGGTGACGGTAGACTACCAAACCAATCCGGGTAGCGCGATCGCCCCCGATGACTTTACCGCCATTCCTCCCACAACGTTAACCTTCCGTCCTGGCGATTTAGAGCAACAGGTGACGGTGGCAGTGGTGGCAGACAATCTGGATGAAGCAGATACCGAACAGTTCACCGTTACGCTCAGCGATGTTAGGAATGCGAACTTGGGCGATAGTGTGGGCGTGGGGACAATTCTGGATGATGACCTGCTACCGAATGTCGCCATTAGTGATGCGGTGGGCAGCGAATTTGCGGGGGAAGCCGTCTTTACGGTGACTTTGGATGCACCATCTAGCAAACCCATCACGGTGGGATACCGCACGGTCAGCGAAAATGCGATCGCGCCTGATGACTTTACGGCGATCGCGGCGGACACCCTGACCTTTAGCCCCGGAGAGACTCAGCAGTTCATTACCGTCGCCATTGCTAACGACAGCCTGCACGAGTCGGATAGTGAGTCGTTTCGGGTGGAATTGACCAGCCCCGGCAATGTAACGCTGGGCGACAGTGTGGGCATCGGCACAATAATTGACAATGATGTGCCCCCCTTAATCGCCATTAGCGATGCCACGGTTAGTGAAGCGGCAGGGCAGGCTGTGTTCAGCGTTAACCTGAATACCCCATCGGGGCAAACGGTAACGGTAGATGTGCAGACGCATTCGGGCAGCGCGATCGCCCCTGATGATTTTATTGCCATTCCGACAACAACCCTCACAATTGCCGCTGGCGAAACGATGCAGTTGGTGACGGTGGATATCGTGGATGATGCGATCGATGAACCAGACGCTGAATCCTTTGAGGTGCAACTGAGCAATGGCATCAACATGACGATTACCGACAGCGTCGGCATCGGCACCATTCTCGATAATGATCTGCCGCCAGTGCTGAATATTGTTGATGCCACGGTGAATGAAGCCGATGGCGCTGCGGTATTTAGCTTGGTGCTAGATGAGGCATCGGGTAAAACAGTGACGGTGGATGTGCAGACCAGACCGGGCAGCGCGATCGCCCCTGATGACTTTACAGCCCTGTCTCCCTCTACCCTTACCTTTGCCGCTGGCGACACCCTCCAGTTGCTCACCGTTGCGGTGATGGACGATGCCCTAAATGAGCTAAACGAACAATTCACCGTTGAACTGCGCAATGCGCTAAATGCCAGCATTGGCGACAGCATTGCGACAGGCGAGATACAAGATAATGATGCTGCCCCAACCGTGAACATTAGCGATGCCGCTGGTTCGGAAGCCGCTGGAGTTGCCATTTTCACGGTGTCATTGGATGCGCCATCCGGTCAACCCATCCGCGTGGACTACCGCACCCTCAATGGAACGGCGATCGCTGCTGAAGACTTTGTAGGCGTTGCGGGAACGTCGCTAACCTTTGCCCCTGGAGAGACGCAGCAATTAGTAACCATTGACATCATCAACGACCGTCTCAACGAAGCCGACAGCGAAACCTTCCAGGTGCAACTGAGTAATGAGCAAAACGTGACCCTGGGCACTGCGATCGGCAATGGCACCATCGCAGATAATGATGCGCTTCCTATCATTGCGGTCAACAATCCGTCTGCACCTGAAGCATCTGGGGAAGGCGATGGGGTGCTGCCGTTCAGCATTGTGCTATCAGACCCATCTGGACGACGGGTAACAGTGGACTATCAAGTGGGTGGCGGTAGCGCGATCGCCGGTGAAGATTATGTGGCGATGCCAGCCGGAACGCTAACCTTCTTGCCGGGGCAAACGGCGCAGCAGTTAGATGTCAATCTCATCAATGATCGCCGCAACGAACCCGACGAAACGGTGCAGCTTACCTTGAGTAATGGCACCAATGCCATTTTGGATAGCACAGTGGCCACCGGCACCATTTTGGACGATGATGATAGCCCAGTGCTGACTGTCAGCAATGTGTCGGTTTCGGAAGGCAGTCCCGCCGTGTTTAGCGTTAACCTGAGTGCGGCATCGGGCAGGGTGGTGACAGTGAACTATCGCACTGAGGATGATAGTGCCATTGCGCCCGATGACTATACGGCGTTGCCCATTTCCACGCTGACCTTTGTGCCGGGCGAAACACAGAAGTTGGTGACGGTAGCGGTGGCGGATGATGCGATTGATAATGAGAACCGCGCGTTTCAACTACGGCTGAATGGAGCCACCAACGCGACGTTAGAGACTGAAACGGCGATCGCCGCCATTCTCAATAATGATGCTCCGCCGACCTACCGCGTCGGCGATCGCTCTCAGCCAGAAAATGCTGGGCCGATGATCTTCACGGTCAGCCTAGATGCAGCATCGGGCAAACCCGTGACGATAGACTATGGCACTGAAAACGGTACAGCTACGGCCCCAGACGATTACAGCGCCGTCAGCGGTCAACTGAGCTTTGCGCCGGGTGAAACGGTAAAACGAGTAACGGTTGATGTGGTGGGCGATGACTTGAATGAGGCAGACGAAACCTTTCAGCTACGGCTGGGCAATGCTCTCAATGCTTTGCCGGGGCAGGATGTCGCGATCGCCACTATTGTGAATGATGACTTCACCCCTAGCCTGTCGGTTGACAGCCTCACGCTCAACGAAAGCGATCGCCAGAGCATTTTTACGGCTACGCTCAGTACCCCCTCTGGTCGCGAAATTACGGTGAATTACACCACGGCTGATCGGACTGCAACGGCAGGCGCAGATTATCGATCGGTCAGTGGAACCTTAACCGTTGCAGCAGGCGAGACTCAGCGCTTTATCACGGTTGACATTATTGATGATGATGTTTTTGAACCGACCGAAACCTTCCAACTGCAACTCTCGGCGGCCAATGGCGCTTCTCTAGCCACCAACCAAGCCACGGCGACGATTCAGGATAATGAACCAGCGCCAGTTGCGAGTGTGATGCCAGTCGCGATCGCCGAAGGCAATGATGAGACTACTCCCGTACCGTTGACAGTACAGTTGAGCGCCCCCAGTAGCCAACGCATCACCATAGATTATGCGACGGCTAATGACACCGCTGCCGATAACGATTATGTATCTACATCCGGTCGCCTCCTTTTTGAGCCAGGCGAAACCCAGCAAATCATGACCGCTACGGTGGTGGGCGATCGCTTCTTTGAGCCGGATGAGACGGTCATTGTGCAGTTGACCAATCCGGTGGGCACAACCCTCAACAGCAGCATCACCACCATTACCATTCTCAATGATGATGAACTGCCGCGCCTAACGGTGACGGATACAACAGTTCTCGAAGGTGGCGAAACTCAGCAGAATGCCGTTTTCCGTATTGATTTAGATGGAAACTCGGAGCAACCCATAACGGCGGACTACGCCACCGTAGATGGGACTGCAACGGGGGGCGATGCTGTCGGCGATTATGACAGCACGGCGGGGACGCTAACCTTTGCATCGGGGCAGACCAGCGCTTTTGTGACGGTTGCCATTAATGATGATTCAACATTTGAAGGGTTAGAAACGTTTTCGCTGGCTCTCGACACTATCGCGAATGCAAACCCGATGGTAACGCCGGGGATCGCCACCATTATTGATGATGATGGACAACCTAGGGTAAGCGTCAGCAATGTTCGCGTCACTGAGGGCGATCGCGGCCGTCGTATGGTTCAGGTTCCTGTCACCCTAAACGGCAGCAGCAATGAAGCCATTACTGTTGATTTTGCTACCAGCAATCGCCGCGCCATCGCCGGGCAAGATTATATAGCGCGACAAGGAACCGTGACCTTTAACCCCGGTGAAACGCAGACCTTGATTAACGTGCCAATCATTGGAGACACTCGATATGAGAAATTAGAACGCTTTGGGATGCGGATTTCTAATCCCACCGGGGCGCGGCTAGGCGATCCACGCAGCGTTGTAACGATTCGAGACAATGATCCACTGCCCCGCGTGAGTATCAGCGATCGCCGCATCATTGAGGGCGATCGGGGACGAAAATTCGCCCGCTTTGCCGTAACGCTGGATCGTCCCAGTCGGGTGTTGGCAACCATGCGGTATCGTGCCATTGCAGGCACCGCCACCGCCGGGCAAGACTTTGTAGCGCGTCAGGGGCGCATTGGATTTCGCCCTGGGCAGCGGCGTAGAGTGATATCCATTCCCATCATTGGCGATACCCGCCGTGAGGGTAATGAAATCTTTCGGGTCAGGCTATTTGGACTCCGCAATGCGGCCGCCCGCAAGCCCGTTGGCGTTGGCCGAATTCTTAACGATGATCGGCCAACTCGCCTCACCTCAGCCGCAGGGGTGACGCTGGTCGGCGATGCAACCGCCGACCGTCTCATTGGGACAGCCCAAAACGATAGTTTGCTGGGCAATGGCGGCAACGATCGCCTGGTTGGTCGAGATGGAAGCGATCGCCTCGTTGGAGGAGACGGCAATGATGTGTTAGTCGGTGGTAATGGTAATGATGTGTTGATTGGCGGTAATGGCAATGATGTGTTGATTGGCGGCAATGGGCGCGACATCTTGATCGGTGGCCCCGGTCGAGATGTGTATCGATTCACGGCCCTAACCCAAGGTGCTGATGTTATCAGAGACTTTGAACGAGGGCGAGATGTGATCGATCTACAAGCCCTATTCCCCAATACGACCGGGACGCAGGTCTCTACCTTCCGTAATGAAATCGAATTGGTGCAGTCTGGTGCGGACACATCCATGCTGGTGGCGGGGCGATCGCAGCCCTTAGTGATCTTGAAAAATACGCAGGCAGCCCAGATTAATGCCAACAGTTTCTTGTTTTAGATGGGGCGCATTCTAAACTACAAACGCCGCAGGAGGTAGAAAATTCCTGCGGCGTTGCAATGAGGACATGATGATCCGAGTCACCCAACCTAAATCGTCTAAATTACCTGACCTGCGAGTTGGCGATCGCCTACGTGAGTCACAAAATTAGCTAAAAGCTGTAAGCCAGAGGTGGATGATTTTTCAGGATGGAACTGCACTGCCATCAGGTTGTCGCGGGCGATCGCCGCTGTAATTGTCTGAGAACCGTGGGTAATGCTAGCCGCTGTCACCGTGGGGTCAGCCGGAGCTGCATAAAATGAATGCACAAAATACATCCAGGGGCGATCGGGCATTTGCCTCCACAGCGGCACGTCGGGCTGAGTCAGGTCGAGCTGGTTCCAGCCCATGTGTGGAATGGTAATGCCCGGTTCGTAGCGGAAGCGCCGTACCATACCCTTGAGGATGCCGAGTCCGGCCTCTCGCCCTTCTTCGCTGCCTTCCAGCAAAATTTGCAGCCCTAGGCAAATGCCCAAGAATGGTTTGCCGCTAGCGACAACTTCTTTAATGGGTTGAATTAAGTCCCGCGATCGCAATTGTTGAATGGCAGGGTCAAATGCGCCAACTCCGGGCAGCACCACTGCATCTGCCTGATGTAACTCGTGGGGACTATCGGTAACATGAGGAATGGCCCCAGCTCGTTCCAGCCCCTTGCAGGCCGAATGCAAGTTTCCCATATCGTAGTCAATGACAGCAATCTTGGGAGAACGAGATGGCATATTGCCCCCTTCTAAAACTGGACTTTCTTTTTGGCGTTGCGGATTCTGGGGATGAATTTAGAGCTAAACGAACTGGAACGCAGTATCAATTCATCCTGCTATTCAGCAACACCAACCTTCTTACTATACTCGCCAGGGTGGCTGCGGTGTGACCCCCCATTCTTCACGGCTACAAGGTGTCAGATGATGCTGTAGCCACTCGAAACTCTGGTGATCTCTCTCAATGACTTCAATGGTTGAGGCGGTACGCCTATCGCCCAATACAAAAAAAGGAGCGATCGCCCCTTTTTTGATGACTGAAATTATCTAATCCGTCGCGTGCAACCTGCACTGCAACCATCGCAATGATCTAGAAAAA
>CAYSIR010000130.1:0-11391 GCA_964431105.1 uncultured Leptolyngbya sp.
TTCTCACAACAACCATTCTCACTTCACAACTCATTTAGGATTGCTATAGATAGCCGAGCGTTTTAGAGAGTGGCATCACTGGGAAGCGGCCAAATTTTGGAACGGATGAGTGGTTGCACCTGTCATAGTAGATTTAAGGTCATCTATAGGGTAAAAATAATAAAGAGGGTGCTTAGAGGGTTCCGATCAACCCACCGACTAAAACGTTCAGTCAATGATGGCGTAATATGATGCTTAAACTATTGGTTGCATTACTACTTGTAGGAGGCGGTCTGGGTCACACGATCGCCGTTCGTGCAAATTTAGAACCGTCGATCGCACCAGACCTATCTAACATAGAGCGATCGCTGTTTGAAATCACCCAAACCGAAATGGCTCAATTTGAAACGGCCCAAACTGAAACAGCCCCGGCCGATCATGCAACTGCCATGCTGATGCTGATTAACCAAGAAAGACAGCGGCAGGGTTTATCGCCCCTAGAGCTATCAACATCATTATCAACGGCTGCACAGAGTCATGCGGAGGATATGGCTGCCCACAACTATTTCAGCCACAGGGGGCGCAATGGCTCATCCATCAGCGATCGCGCTGGGCAAGTCGGGTATGCATTCCGGGCGCTCGGTGAAAATATTGCGGCTGGCAACACAACAGCCAATGCCGTGTTTGAACAATGGATGAACAGCGATGGGCATCGCCGCAATATGATGAGTCCTAATTTTACCGAGATGGGGCTAGGCGCTGTGTTGAATGCGCCGAATACGGACTACAGCCACTATTGGGTACTGGTATTGGGCGATCGCTAAGGATGCGGGGCTAGGTTGTTCGACGTTAGCAACAGCCCCCACCAGCGATTGTAGGGATGTACCGCCTGCACAGGCTCTTGCTCAGCAACGATAGAATAGCCGCGATTGTGCCATTCAAAAATGGAGCCGTCTAGATTCATCACATGAGTATAGCCCGCTTGCTGAAGTTGCTGGCTGCGCCGCGCTGACCGATAGCCAACCGAACAATAGAGGACGAGGGTTGCATCCGCCGGAATATCGCTATGCTGAATCGCCGCCACGGTAGGCAGATGACGCGCCCCCGGTAAATGACTTACGGCATATTCATCCGGTTTTCGCACATCAATGAGGATTGGCGACGGGCGATCGCTGGTCAGCCAATCGGCTAGTTCTTCAGTAGAAATATGAGACACCTGGGGAAATTGTTGGCGAATCCAGGCCTTGAGGCACATCCAGGCAACGGGACGAAACGGGTTAGTCATAATCAGCATGGTAGGTGGATGCGATCGCTGAAATGGAGCAAGGGGATAGCTTAAGATGCTGGGGGGCAGCGGAGCCGCTCCTCAAAGCTTGTCCTCAGTAAAATGGCGACTGCCATCAAGGATAGGTGGGACAATGCGAGGGAGAAATGAGAGCAATGAATGGGCAATGGCAGACTTCCAACGGGTGGAATTAAAGACGCTATCCTGCTGATACACTTCATCTACCGGCGTTCTGCCTGTCGGTTGCTCCGACTGAACCGCAACTGAATGATGACCCGATTACCGAAGGATTATGGTAAACTTGGCTGCCTGGAATCGGATGCTACAGGCTTATGTTGACCCATGCGGCGGTGTGGATTATGCCGGCTGGCAGTCGGCATTGCCGGACTTAGACCATTGGCTGGGGGCGATCGCTTCGGTGGATTGGACAGCCTTGCCCCGGCAGGATGCGATCGCATTTTTTCTCAATCTTTATAATGCCCTAACCATTCAGCAAGTTCTGCGCCGCTACCCCATCTCATCCATCCGTCCAACCCTGTTCGGCATTCCTAATTGGCTAGCCTTTTTGCAATTTTTTACCCGTAAAATTTATGACTTGAACGGGCAGGCGCTCAGCCTCAATGGGATCGAACACGGTATCTTACGTCAGCAGTTTCAAGAACCGCGCATCCACTTTGCCCTAGTTTGCGCCTCGATGGGGTGTCCGCTGCTGCGGCCGGAAGCCTATCAGCCAGCGCAAGTGATGCAGCAGCTAGAGGAGGATGCCCATCGATTTATCAATAATCCAGATAAGGTTCGCTACGATCGCGATCGCCACATCCTATATTGCAGCAAAATTTTTCAGTGGTATAGCAAGGATTTTTTGACCGTCGCGGGTTCAATTCCAGCCTACATCGATCGCTACCGAGATGCAACGCTCTTCAACGACCCCCAAAACGAATCAACCACAGTAGCGATCGCCTACCTACCCTACAGTTGGCAGTTGAATCAACGCACATCATCATAAAATTGCTTAAGCCAATGCGCCGAAACCCCCATGCCCCACAATAAACCAATGGCAAGGTAAATTAAATTTGCCTTGAGCGCCCCCCAATGGGCAACCCGCCGATCAGAAGACTGCACACATCGGTTCACCTGATAGATGCGCCCCAAGCGCGACAGCCGCACACATAAATCTGCATCTTCCATAATTGGCAATGCCTCATCAAATCCGCCACAGCGCCAAAAATCATCGCGCCGACAAAAAATGACCTGATCGCCAAACAGTACCCGCAGTCCATTGCGAAAATAGCGATAGGGACGAAACAGCAGCGCCGCATAGTGCGTTTTTAGGCTATTGTGCAGGCTGGTTAGCCAGCGAGTGGTGCTACTGCCCGTCATCAGCGAGATAAAACCACCGCCTGCGATCGCCGTATCCGCCAGCGTTGTTCCCATCACCCTCACCACATCATCAGGCACACAGGTGTCGCCATGCAAGAAGCAGAGAATTGTTCCGGTTGCCAATTCTGCCCCTCGATTCATTTGGAGGGCGCGTCCGGGGCGGTCAGTCATGATCAAACTAGCTGCATATTGACGGGCGATCGCTACGGTATCATCAATACTGCCGCCATCAACCACAATAATCTCATGGGCGGGTGGGTCTAGGAGTTGTAAATGGCGTAGAGTGCGATGTAGCCCACTCGCTTCGTTCAAAACTGGGATAATAATCGAAACCTTAGCCACAAAAACGATGCAGCGCAACAATCTCTTATTCTACGATCAGCAAGCCTCGAAGTGGTGGGACGAAACCGCCACCATTTTTCCGCTCAATCGCCTGAATCCATTGCGATTCCGATATTTCGATCGCTTCATTCTCAATTGGCAGGGGTTGACTGTCCTAGATGTGGGATGCGGGGGGGGCTACACCTGCGAATTTTTGACCCATCGCGGAGCCATCATGACTGGCATTGACCAATCCGCCGCCTGCATTGAAGCAGCCCGCACCCATGCAGCAGACAATGGACTGGCGATCGATTACCGCACCGGCGTTGCAGAAACCTTGCCCTTCGCCGACCAAACGTTTGATGTGGTGGTCTGCGTAGATGTGCTAGAACACGTCAACTGCCCCGAAAGCGTTGTTTCTGAAATTGGACGAGTGCTGAAGCCGGGCGGACAGTTCTGTTTTGATACTATCAACCGCACGGAGCGATCGCGCTGGATGATGATTTGGTTCCTTGAAAATATCCTGCGTCAGATTCCCCGTGGCGTCCACGACTGGAACAAATTTTTACGCACTGAAGAACTAGAGCAATTTTTGCGGCATAGCAACTTTTCAGACATCCAAATCCAAGGCTTTGACCTATTTGGGCGCACGTTGACTGACAAATTGAGAGTACTGAAACAGTTCTGGACAACTGGCGAATTTCAGGTACAGTTTGATGACGATACGGAAATTATGTACATCGGCATCGCTCGTCAGCATGACTGCCAGCCGGGCGGCTAACTATTGGCGGATCGAACGGCAGCCTCCTACAGTTGTACGTCTGTCTCTCGCCCCCTAAATCCCCCAGTTCTGGAGGACTTTAGCGCTGATCCCTTCCCAGGGTTCCATACATTACGCAAA
Source organism: uncultured Leptolyngbya sp. (assembly GCA_964431105.1). GTDB lineage: Bacteria > Cyanobacteriota > Cyanobacteriia > RECH01 > RECH01 > RECH01. The sequence continues at coordinate 3,867 of CAYSIR010000130.1, forward strand.
AGTCGCCAGACCGTTTGCCTCATTGCCGCCGTGGTCTAATCTAGCTTTAGACTGTAGCAATAGGAGTTTCAGTGATGTCTGCCTATGGGACAGATTCTTTAAGATAGTTTTGAGAAGCGGCGGAACTGCCCCTCAAAAGCTCTCGTGGTTTGGGTAAGATAGCGACAGATAGCCAGGGTTGGGAGACTGGTAGTCCTCTATTGGTAACGATTTTGGGTGGTGTGGGCGTTGTCCACACCACTCAAAATTTTTACATGAATACCACTACCGAAGGGGTATGAGGCAAAAAGTCTAGCGACTTTTGCATAATGCATAGGAGACTGAGGGGGGCAATGCCGGGTTGGTGTTGCTGAATAGGATGCAATTTTTTCAACCAAATAGTGGCGAAAGGGGCGATCGCCCGATAGGGTAGAACACATCCCCCGCTGGAGCTTCTGCTATGAATCCATCGCTCACCCCTGAATCCACCCTCGTGCGATCGCTTGATAACTGGGCGAGGGCAATTCAAGCCAGCCCGGTAGGGAAACAGTTGCCGACGGCGCTATACGTCCATCGTTCGGCGCTTGGGGCGCTGCCGCCGCTGCTTCAGGAGATGGAAGCACAGACGCGACAATGGTTGGAAGAACACCAGCGCGATCGCTTTACGCTGGTCAAGTTTCAGTCAGATGCCCTAAAGCTATCTTATTTAGTATATCCTGATTTTGACGATGACCCGCATCCGACTTTGGAGCAAAGCATTCAAATAGATTACCTCAATCAGGCAGTATTGCCCCGTTTCTACTCAGATACTAACAATCCCCCCATCCTACATCGCAAAGATACGTTTGTTTTATCCGACTACCCCCATTACGATCGCTTTGTACATCTAACTCGCCAGCAGGATGCGCTTCACTTATTGGAACAATCCCGCGAAATTGGCTTTTATCGGTCTTGGCATCAGCGCTTACTGCAATCGGGCATCGAAATTCATGATCATTGCCTAGCCTGCCCGATTATCTTACCGAAAGTACGCCGCAAGCCCAAGATTGAGCGCCACAAAGCAGCGATCGCTCGGTCAAGCTTATCCAAGCCCGTGCGCTTGGCAGTTGAAGCTGGATTACTTAACTCAGATACTAGCTTTTTTGACTATGGCTGTGGACAGGGAGGGGATCTGGAGCGCATTGCTGCCAAAGGAATTCTCAGCAGCGGTTGGGACCCATACTATCGACCCGATACAGCTAAAACACCGGCAGATGTAGTGAATTTGGGCTACATTATCAACGTGATTGAAGATATGGCTGAGCGGCGAGAGGCATTACTGAATGCCTGGAACTTGACGCAGCAGGTGCTGATTGTGGCAGCGCAGGTGTTGGTAGATGATCGGCAGCGGGGATGGTTGCCCTACGAAGATGGAGTGATCACTAGCCGCAATACCTTTCAGAAATATTATGAGCAAGAGGAGCTAAAACGCTACATCGATCAGGTTCTTCAGGTAGATGCAGTGCCGATCGCCCTGGGAATTTATCTGGTATTTCGGGATGAGGCTCAGGCGGAGTGTTTTCGGGCCGCCCGGTTTCGATCGCGCACCCGTACCCCCAGAGTCAACGCCTGTATCCGACGGTTTGAAGACTATAAGAATCAGTTAGCGCCGCTGATGACGTTTGTTAGCGATCGCGGTCGTTTACCAACCAAAACCGAAAGCCAATCTCTAGGACTGACCGAACTAGAAACCCAGTTTGGCTCATTGCGACGGGCGTTCAAGCTCGTGCAGCAGGCAACCGATATGGCAGAATGGGAGGCGATCGCGGAGCAGCGACGACAGGATTTGCTTGTGTATCTAGCGCTTAGTCACTTTACCCATCGCCCTCGGCTTCAGGACTTATCTGACTTGGTACAAAACGATATGCGATCGCTGTTTGGCAGTTATAAACACGCCTGCACTGCCGCCGATTTGATGTTGCTGAGTGTGGGCAATCTGGAAACCATCGCTCAGCGATGTCGAGCAAGTGCGATCGGTCAGCAGCGTCCCAATTCGCTCTGGGTTCATGTATCAGTATTGGATCAGCTTGATCCATTGCTGCGCCTGTATGAAGGCTGTGCCTCGCGAACAATTGGACGACCAGAAGAAGCAACGCTCATCAAGTTTCACTTCAGTAGTCCCAAAGTCAGTTATCTCATGCTGCCAGAGTTTGACACTATTCCCCATCCGCCGGTGCGAACTAGGATGCAAATTAGTTTACGAGATTTGCAGGTACGCTACAGCGATTTTGATGCAGATAACCCACCGTTGATACACCAGAAAGAGCAGATGGTGTTACCGGATTATCCACAGTATGAGAAGTTTGCGAAGCTAAGCCAGCAAGAACGACGGTGGGGATTATTGGAGGATATGAAATCTATTTATGACCAGCGCGGCTGGGAACGCTGTTTGTCTGATCACTGCGCTACCCTGCGAGGACATCGAGTAGTGTGGCGGAAGGATGCCGATCCCTATCGCGTGAAGTTGATTAAATCAGCCATGCGATCGCGATCGGCTGCTGAGTAGCGCGGAACCGAGGCACAACAGTCATGGTGGGGTTTTTGAGGATGCATGCCGATGTGCGATCGCTGCATTGGAGAGTCATTTTGCAGCCCCGGACCCCAAACTCCTCTCCCAGGCCTAATCTTGTAGGGGTTTTAAACACCGATCTCGAATCCGCTCGGTTTCAGCGATCGAGTACGCAAATCACCGATTCTGAGCCTGTTGTGGTGAGGGGGTTTGCAGAAACTCCTGCACGATTAGCTCCCAGGCAAGGCCACTATTCCTACCCATCTTCTGATAAATCTCAAGAGGCTGAATTTGTGGGTAGTCCTCTGTTAGTAATAATTTTTGGTGGTGCGGGCGTCGCCCACACCACCAAAAATCATTACATGAATACCACTACCCATTTGTGCAGCCATTCTCAGTATAGGAAAATTCTCCCAGGTGAGGCGAGGTTGGAGGTCAAAATCACGGCTAGAGGATAGTGGTATGTAGGGAATTGGGGTAATGGGAGCGGTTGCCCACGCCACCCAAAATCCTTACCAATGGAAGACGACCGCAGCCGAAGATAAAGGAAATTCAAGGGATTGGCGGTCATGATACGCTTTCGATTCAGACAAATTGGCCGCAATCGTGCATAACCTACTGATTTCCTAACCGATAGATAGTTAACGGCGACAGCTTGTAAGCGAATTACGGGAAGCCGCCTCAGTCAACTATCACAGAAGGATTCTTGTCATGGGTTATCTATCAGCATTAATCAAAACAACGGCTGGACTAGCCGCGATCGCAACGATCGGCATGACTGAAGGAGCAGTAACCGCTCGTTTAAATAATGATACACAATTGCGATCGCATGAGTCTACCACCCAACTTATCCCACCACCAACGCTCAGCGCCAACAGCCGCACGGGTACGATTCCGCCGCCTGTCTCCAGCGACGCTCATCAGTCCCAGTCTGATCCAGTGCTGCCGCCCCCTGCTGATTCAACGGTTCAGGCTTGGCGGCCTTTCTACCACGAAGACACCGCCCAACTTATCCCACCACCAACGCTCAGCGCCAACAGCCGCACGGGTACGATTCCGCCGCCTGTCTCCAGCGACGCTCATCAGTCCCAGTCTGATCCAGTGCTGCCGCCCCCCGCTGATTCAACGGCTACGACTGCGGCTCAGGTTCTACTACCGCCCTCTTCTCACGCCGAGCTAAAAGATCGTGACAAAGGTACGATTCCGCCGCCCGCCGCAGCGATGGCCTAGCTGCCCCATGTTCCAATAAATCAGGTTAGTGCGATCGCCTCGACTAGATCATTCAGTATTTCTTATCATACCTACTGAGCGATCGCATTAGCCCTGATTGGATTCATTATCGCTTAAGATCCATTCATTAGCAAGCACGATAGTCCAACCCACCCATTATTCAATGAGTCTGAAGAAACTGGAATGCCAAGGTTTTCCAAATTCGTACTTCAGGCCGCCATTCGGTCGTGCCATCTGATGCAACTTGTCCTTCTAAACATTTGTGGCAGTAGGACTCAGCTTGTTCAAAATCTTGCTGTTTTTCAAATATCTGCGCCATCAAGCAATAGGATGGCGTTGACTCATCATCCAAAGCGATCGCTTGTTTCAGATAATCCAGAGCAATATCATATTCACCCAACAACGACCAAGCCCACCCTAAATTCTTAACTACGGCAACCTTCACCGATGGATTCTCAAGCTCTGTATTCAAACACGGCTCTAAAATTTGGATGGCCTGCTTTGGCTGATTATCTAAAATATTTAAACGGGCAAGATTACAAAATGCCGCGATCGTTCCCTCGCCCTCAAGCTGGCTCGCTGCTTCATAACAGCGTTTTGCTTCTTCCTCTTGCTGAAGGCGCTCATAGGTTAGCCCCATATTATAATAAGCTACATCATTATCAGAACGGAGTGCGATCGCAGCCTGAAAATATCGAATCGCGTCCGAAAAATTTCCAAAACTATACTCATCTCTACCCTTCAGGGTTAGCTCTTTTGATTCCTTACTCAGCTCATCTTTTGGTAATGTCAGCGCTGGCATCTGTCCCGCCACCAGCCGAATTAAGTCAGACCGCTTAAACTTACCCGTATGCTGTTCACCAAGCGCCTGGGCAAAAGACTCGCAAATTCGTTCGATATGCTTACGAACCGTTGCTTCGTTAATTTGCAAATCCTGTGCAATTTGTTCATCTGACGCGCCGGTTAGCAATCGGTCAAGAACCGATCGCCGTCGAGGGGTTAATTGGTCAATGATGCCATCAATAGAAGTAGAAGAGTTGAGCATTTTAGCAAAACTTAGATAAGAATATAGTAAGTGACGCAACTGAGAGAGACAAACAACAGCGATCGCTTCCTGGTGCTCAGTTCTTAGGCTCTCAAAATCATCATCTAGTCGCCGCGCCATCACCGTGAGCATTACTCAGAGAGATCTAACCTGACCATTAATCATAACGACTCAATGGCGATCGTGGCCAATCTTTAAAGCCATAGCAGCCCTAATCAATGGTCATCTGACGACCCTGTTTGAATTGTAAAAGAGGCTTTTAGAAATCCCTTTTTAATACACCCATCACTGCAGCTATGCCCCATCCCAGCAAGAGAAAGATACAGAGGAGCGTACCCGCTCGCCCCCAGCAAAATCAACGGTTCAGTATCATTGCAGCTTTAGTATCAATCACCAGCAACAACCAGCAAGTCATAAGGTAGAGTGTCCTGAAAACCCATTTCAGTTTCTACATCCACTCTCTTAAAGAATTAGTATAGCCTAGCAACAACAGCCATAGAGAGCAATCTACAACCGACCGCCGCCATTCCCCACAGTTCCGGCTGCTAGCCCCCAGACCCAGATGAAACACATTATTGCCAATGCCCTATCCCCATCCTGCTGCCCCTGTCGTGTGGGCGATGCCTACCCCACCTAAATCCTTACATGAATACTTCTATCTTTTTTCTATTGCCCCATCAGCATTTCCTGATTGGCATTGCTAATTCCGGGGATAAATCAGTTAGTCAATCTGGGCTAGCGAATAAGAATAGTCCTGCTGCACAAAACCACTGCCAGCCGTAGCGTCGTCTTTCCCCAGTCCATACATTGCCAAAAACATCACTTTTGTGACTAAGCGCTAGTTCTGATGCCAGACACAGCGGAATCACCCATGTGACAAGCCGATGAGAAGCTCAGTATAAACCGCGATGAGTCAGTTGTAACAGGGCTTATTAAGTCAAGTCTTTAAGAGAATATGAAGGAAGCATTAACGCTGATTAACAAGAGCAACATCTTATAGTCACTTTTGTGAATTTTGGATGTTGACAATTTTGGATGGTTCTGAGATGATTCATATACACAGATGTGTCAGACTTAATTCTTCTAAGGCTTGACCTTCGTGTTGAACAAAACGTCACTCAAATTCCAGAGTTCCAATTGTCACTTTGATTTATCACGTTGATTGGTCACGTTGCTAGTGTCGCGGTGCATTAACGTGCAGGATGTTGAAAGGCTCCTCTGCACGTTTCATACAGGAGAACAGCACGATGGTTGTAAAGCGCTATAGTCCTTTGGTACAAGCAGGCTTTGTAGTTGTTAAGTGGTTATCTCTGTTAGTGGCTGGATTTGTGATCGCTTACCTCCTATCGGCTTGTTTAAGAGCCACATTGGTTCTAACCGTTCTTCGTTCTGTTGTTGCAGCAGTGGCTGTTCCGATCATCGGCATTGTACTTTGCCTAGCGGCATTCATCATTGCGATCGAATCCTGGAAATAAATTGACGGCTGCCGTAGCGGCACGGTCAATATTCGCGACCAGGCATTCAGTGATTGTCTTATTTACCAATTTAGGTGATGCAGTGATGTCCTGCCCCCCTTTTAGCTATGCATTACGCAAAAGTCGCCAGACCTTTTGTCCCACAACCTTTCTAGCGATCGCTCAGAGTCCTTGTTTTTGAACCGAGGAATGTGGGTTTCAGCGAGATCTGCGTAATGGATCGCCTTTTTTGGGTGGTGCTGAGGACTGTTGTCAAGCCCAAACATCTAAGGTCAAACCTTGTTGATCAATCATGATCCCGCAGCGTATCGGGAACTGAACTACCATGCAAATTTTATTCATCCATCCTAGTTTTCCAGCCCAGTTTCGGTATGTTGCACCGCAACTGGCACAGGAAGGACATGAGGTCATCTTCATTACTGCCCGAAATCAAGGGCAGTTACCAGGAGTAAGAAAGGTACTCTATCAGCCCTCGCGTCAGGTGAATGCCAAAACTCATCACTATGTGCGATCGCTAGAGACTTCTGTTTTGCATGGGCAGGCCGTATTCAGAGCCGCTCAAAAATTACAAAAAGAGGGCTTTGTTCCTGATGTGATTTATGGGCATGGCGGTTCGGGCGGGATGCTATTCATGAAAGATTTATTTCCAAATGCGGAATTAGTCGGATATTTTGAATGGTTCTACCATGCCCACGGCAGCGATGCTGACTTTGATCCGGCTGAACCGCTGACCGTTGATGATGAATCCCGCATCCGTCTCCTAAATGCACCGATTTTACTTGACCTAGCCCACTGCGATCGCGGCATTTGTCCAAATAACTGGCAAAAATCTCAATTTCCCCCAGAGTATGCCAATAAACTCACCGTTGAGCGCGATCGCATCGATACCGATTTCTTTTGCCCCAACCCCGATGCCCGTATGGTGTTGCCCTCCCGCAACCTAGATTTATCGAATGTTGAGGAAATCATTACCTATGTGGTTCGCGGATTAGAACCCTATCGCGGCTTCCCGCAGTTCATGACCGCCTTATCCCAAATTCAACAGCAGCGCCCCCACTGCCACGCCGTCATTGTCGGCGAAGACCGCACCATCTACGGCAGACCGCACCCCAGCGGCAAAACCTATAAGCAAGTGATGCTGGAAAAGCTGGATCTCGACCTATCGCGTATCCACTTCGTTGGCATTCCCCCTTGGGATGAGTACCCGACCGTTTTCCAAGCCTCCAGTGTTCATGTCCATCTTTGCCG
>CAYSIR010000131.1:0-2099 GCA_964431105.1 uncultured Leptolyngbya sp.
TAAGTACGGTATGCTACACACTGTACAAACGAATCCTACTTAATGTCTGGGAAGTCTGAGAAGAATGAGTTTGGCTCCTTAGAGTGGACGCCTGAAGCAACTGCCAAATTTAAAAATATTCCGTTTTTTGTGCGATCGCAGGCTCGACAACGAATTGAGGCGATCGCGCGAGATAAAGGACTAGAAAACGTAACGGCTGAGATTGTAGATCAAGCTCGTTTAGAATTCGGGCAGTAGCACAGGTTTACATCAAACAAGTTAAACGCATCGGTAGTGGTTTCATGTAAGGATTTTGGGTGATGTGGGCACTGCCAACACCACAAGAAATCCCTATTAATAGAGGATTGCCAAATCATTAAGCTAACCCTCTTTGTCGCGCATAGTCGCTGTTGTTGCGATAGAGTTCCTGGCACTGCTGTGCGATCGCATAGTTTTCATCATTTTCTGCAATCATACCCATGAGTTCCGAAGCGCGTTGCCATTGAGCAGCAAGCTGGAGCCAATCTTCTGCCGTTGTTGCCGATTGACCCGCTGCGATCGCATCCTTCGCCACCACCACAGCTTCTAAGAAAGGGGTATAGCCCGCCGCCGGTCGAGCTGTATTTTCCGAATGTGCAGGCTCAGAAGAAGGGCGATCGGTACCAGACGATGCCAATGGTTCAATATCCGATGGCGCGCGGTTTTGCATTTGACTGAGTTCTGCACCTGCCGCATCATCAGAACCCCAAGCTTCATCATCTGCCGTTGATGAAGCAAGCGGCTCCAGTTCAGAAAAAGCAGTTGAGTTAGATTCTGTCTCTTGATTAGACGATTCAGTTTGGGAGTGGTTCAGAATGGAATCGGTCGCAGCCTCAGAGGGGTTGTCAATCGAGCTACGGCTGGAATACCCGTCTGACGATTGCCAATCAGAGGCATCAAAATGATTAGCAATCCCATTAGACAGACCGAGGGCAGGGTCTACGCTGTCGATCGAGGCTGCATCAGCTGATTCATTGATAGTGGTGATGTCAAATGCTGGGTCGCCGGTGCCTGCATCGCGCTCAGGAATAGACGTTGCATCATCCGCCCAGGTGTCTGTAGTTAATGCTGCTGTATCCGTTAATGCTGCTTGAACAATATCTGAATCCGCATCCGCATCCGCAGGAATCGTGGTTTTAGGCTGAACCGCATCGGCTGAGAGGGAAGTCCGTGGTGTAAAAGGCGGCTCTGACTCACCGTACCAATCCGGTTCAGCGCTTGACTCGCCTGCCCAGTTGTGATCGGCATCTTGGGTTACGGATGAATGGTCAGAGATAGCCCAAGAGGCAGTATCTCTGGAATTTGGGCTGGCATCTGGTGTAGCGATCGCCCCCTCACCATTCTGAGGACCCTGAGCATTCTGAGACTCCCCAGAGTGCCGCGCCTCTCCATTGAGCAGCGATCGCAAATTGATGCCCGTCACCTGTTTTAGCCAAGACTGCTGAGATTCCCGCGATAAGACTGACTGAGACTCGTTAGGGTCAAGCGTTGACTCATCCGCAGCGCGACTCTCCGGTGCCGCACTTGTGGGCATAGTCTGATTGGAATTACCATTTGTCCCAGAGAGTTCTGGTGTTGCCTCCAAGTCAGCGATCGCCTCAGATGGACGCCCACGGAGTGAGTCTGATAGCTCTGTCGCAGCCGACTCATCAAAGGTAGATAAATCTGCATCTAAATCCTGTTCCGTATCGGATGAAATGCTGACATGGTAAAACTTCGATTCATCGCTATCCAAGCTGGGCGAGAGATCCGGCAGCGCATCCTCGCCGAACTCAGAGATATTGTCCATCTCATCCATCGCACCGTCCCGTTGATAGGCACCCGTAATCGGCGTATCGTTCAATAATTCTTCAAACGAAGGCACTCGAACGCCATCCAGTTCCTCATCCCAATAATCGGGGTTTACATCCAAGTCTGCCTCTGCTAGGCGATCGCCCGCATCGCGATCAGACCCAGCATCAAGACCAAGATCGGTCGCATCCATCCCAGCGATAACCGTATATTCGAGATGGTCAGGACGGTTAGCGCGATCGCTCTCATAATCCTCGAAACGCTCCTGCTCAGCATCAATCCCGGCATCA
>CAYSIR010000131.1:2199-9667 GCA_964431105.1 uncultured Leptolyngbya sp.
GCATCAATCCCGGCATCAGTCTCGGCATCAATCCCGGCATCAATCCCGGAATGCACGTCCCAGGTTTGCATGACTGGCGCTCCGTTGAGGTGCGATGGACTAACCCATGAGTCGCCAGTATCACTGGATGAATCGAAGGTAGTCAGGTTAGAGGTCTCCTCTAAGGCATTCGCTGTCAGCGTTGTAGTCTCATCTGTCGCTTGGTCTGGGGAATCGGCTGTTTGTGAGGGCAGCGCCGTTTGGATGCGATCGCGCACCGTTTGCAGCCAGGTTTTAGGCTGGCGATCGCCCTTCGTATAGTAATTGTAGTAATGGTTATAACGATAGTGTCCATAGCTGTGGGTTGTATGTGGCTTAATGCCATTCGCCACAATTCCAAGCAAACAGACAGGCGACACCTCCAAGGTATCCAACGCCTGCTTCAGTTCAGTACGGCTAGTTGTGCCCAAGCCAACCGTGAGAATCATGCCGTCCGTTTGCGCCGAAAGCAGGCTGCTGTCGGCAAATCCTAGCAATGGCGGCACATCATACAGCACCAAGTCAAAATCCTGATTAGCCGCCTCAATAATGTGCTGCATCTTGTGCGACGACAGCAACTGAATTGGGTCAGGCGGAATGCGTCCAGCCGTCAGCACAAACAAATTATCGTGAACACCGGAAGCCTGAATCGATGATTGCAATTCGGCTTCTCCAGCAATCACATTACTCAGCCCCCGCAAATTGGCTAGCCGCAGCCGTTCATGAATTTGAGGCAAGCGCAAATCGGCATCTACCAACAGAACACGTTGCCCCATAACCGCTGCCGCTCGTGCTAAGTTCAGCGCAATGGTTGATTTACCCTCCGCTGGCACGGCAGAACTGATCACAACCGAACGAATGGCATTATCGGCCGACAAAAATCGAATATTGGCGTAGAGCGATCGAAATGATTCTAAAAACGGTGATGATCTGTAGTGATAAGCATGGCGATCGCCAGTAGCATCAAGAGGCTTGACCTCATCTTCAGAAAGAGAATGCTCAGACGTTTCGCCATCATGACGGTCTACATCAGGAAGTAGATTCGGCTCACGCACAAACGGCACAATCCCCAACAGGGGCAACCGGGTAAAGGTCTTGAGGTCGTCTGGCGTATGAAACACCATGTCTAACTTGTCAGTCACAAAGGCGGCCCCCGCCCCCAACAGAACCCCCGCGATCGCCCCCAGCATCAGGCTACGCGGCACATTGGGTGAAATGGGCGAGTTGGCTGCGGTGGGTTCCGCAATTAACTGCCAGGGGATCGACTGCTGCGCCCCTTCAATTTGCAACGATTCTCGGGTTGACAAAAATCGATTAAGGCTATTTGTCGCAATATCCAACTCCCGCTGAAGGTCAGTGTATTGACGCGCCAGTGCAGGCACTAGATCAAAGTCTTGCTTTAACCGTTGCTCCACCTGGGCTAAGGCTCGCTCCCGCGCCTGAAGCACCTGCACCTCATTGGCGGTATTGATCAACTGCCGACTGAGGTCAATCGAGATGGATGTAAGGTTACCGCTCAATGGGTTGGATAACTGCTGTCCGAGAATGCGTTCTGCTTCTTGGTCTAACAATGGCAGGAGAGTCTGGCGGCGGTCTTCCAATACTTGAACATTCGGTGTATCGGGCAAGAACCGAGCCGATTCGGTCGCAATTTGAGCTTCAACGGTTTGAATCTCGTTCAGAATGGCTTGATAGCGACTCGACTCACTGAGGGCGGAGGCCGCTAAGGCCTCATCTGGGCTGTATCCCAACTGACTTTGGATGGCCCGGTAGAGCGATTCAGCTTCCGATAGTTGAGTTTGGGTGCTTTGCTGCTGCTCCTCGATGGAGGTAATTAACTGAGAGATTTCGATCCCACGGGATTCGGGATCAATCAGGCTATAGTCTTGCCGGAACCGTTCGAGCCGCTGTTGCAATGAGTTGACGCGATCGCGCAATTCAGGAAGCTGAGTTTCAACAAACTGCACCCCTTGTTGTAGGCTCGTCTGGCGCTGCTCAAAACTGTATTGCAAATAATGCTCAGCAACGACATCCAAGACCGCCTGAATCTTATCGGGGTCTGGATCGCGATAGCTCACCGAGAGAACCTTGGTTTCCCGCAGTCGGGTAATGGTGAGGTTGCCCTTCAGTTCAGCATAGGTAAATTCAGGGAAGGTGTCGCGCAGTTCTTCCGCGATGGGGCGCAGCAGAGCCGGGCTTTGCAGAACTTCAATTTGTGTATCGTAATCAAAGTTCGATCGCAACTGAATTTGGTTGTCGCGCAGTAGCTGTTGCGAAGGGTCAACGTCTGCAATTGACTCTATTAATACCTGAAACTCGCCCCGATAAATTGGAGTGCGGGTTAGCGTCCATCCCCACAGGCAGACCGTTGTTGCGATCGCTACACCCGCCAGCATCCAGCGCCGCCGATGGGCCACCTCTAGCAAATGCTGAAGATCCATCTCATCCTGCGCGTAGGGCAACTGCATCGGCGACATCGCCGCAGCCTCATCCGTTGAGTGTGAGATATAGCGTTGGGAAAAGGGTTGGTGATGTGACCCAGATACCATAAGTTTGCCCCTAAGTTGCTTGCTGACTAAATTGAATGACAGACGTGTCGGTATCTCAGGATTGGCCACGGCAGTCCGTCGGGTGTAGAAAGTGGGAACGTAGTCGTGGCGACCCATGAGTCATGAGAATACCAGTGGCGCATTCATTGCGATCGCCCATTTAGAGCAACAACCCGCTCCATGAACTTGTTATCTCTTTACGAGAGTTGTGCTAGAGAACCGAACAATTTAGTGAAGAACTCAGGGTGTAGCGCCTGTTTGCCGATGGAACTCAGCGATCGCCATCAAGATGCAACGCACGCTGTAGCGCCGTCGTCAGGCTATGGCGCTAAGCAAAGAGTTTAGGGATTTTTTGTCGGACGGTTTAGCCGTCTCACCAAAAATCCCATGCCCTAAACAAAATGGTTACTGCCATATTCATTCAGCAGATTAGACCGCCCCTCGCCGTTTCTGCCGTTGTTCAACAATCTGGTTTTGGAATGAAGCAATCCAAAGAATGCGCGAAGAATGCGCGATGGATCAAAGCCCAATAGAGCAGGGGAGGTTTTCTAGAACTGTCCGGATCACTCAGCCTCCCTGCGGAGAACAACAGCAGACTAGCGCAGCAACGATCAAATCAGTTCAATCTACACGCTTCAATCCCCACGCTTCAATCCATGCACTTCAATCCATGCAATCCAGGCATGAGCGGATAGTGTTTGGCAGGGCAGTATCTATCTTGTTGCGCCATTCTGTGCATCCGTGCGACGCGGACATTTAGGGCGATCGCGCCAAGCCTGTTTTAGCCTGCGTTCTCTCTAAAGTTTGCAAAGTTTTACCCAAAGCCCGCTCATTTCTCGATTTTGTGTGTAACATCGCTGGTAAGTTACTCCATCACCGAAGTAATAGACGAGCCAGCAATTACTCAACGGCAGAGAAGCAGTGAGTTTTACTAGATGACTACTCTCATTTAGACAGCACCAATCATGCATCAATGATGCGGCTCGCGCTGGGGCACGTTCAGCATTTCAAGTTGTCAAACATCATTGATGCAGTTGCAAACTTACCCATTCACGGTCGTAATTATTCACCCTTGAACAGTGGCGGAATCAGAAGGGAACGCGGCTTAAAGACATCTGCTTAAAGACATCTGCCTGCGTTCAATGGACTCAAATCATCCGTTCCTGTCCAGCCAAGCTATCTTTTTTAAAGGTGTTCTGCGTGGATAGTCCGTTGTTGAGATGAGTCGTTTAGATTAAAGTGGCAACTCTTTAATAAATCGAGTAGTATGCGATCGCATTGATTCAGTAACGATGGTTGCTTTCGTCGATACCAACCGTTTGGTTGACATTACCTCTAGTGAATAAACGGACGACATCGTGGTTAAGTTTTTTCAGGATTTACTGCAAAAGAAAACGAAAGGGATTGGCATAGAACTAACCCCTGAGCGGGTCAACGTGGCGCAGTTGCGGAAAAAAGGACAGGGTTTCCAATTGACGAAACTGGCCACGGCGGAAGTACCAGACGGCATTTTTCAGGAAGGGCAGATTATCGACTCACCCTCAATGGCTGAGATTTTGCAGCAACTCCTAGAAGAACAGGGCATCAAAGTTAATAGTGCAGCAACCGCAATCCCTGGCGGGCGGGATACCGTCACCCGCATCATTCCCGTCCCGGCTGAGTTAGATGATGATGAGCTTCGGGAAATGGTGCTGAACCAGGAAGCCGGACTGTACCTTCCTTTCCCCCGCGAAGAAGCCGATGTCGATTATCAAAAGCTGGGCTTCTTTGTTGATGAAGATGGCATCGATAAAGTCCAGGTGTTGCTCGTTGCTACCCGTAAGGATGTAACTGACTCCTATCTCGATACGTTCCAGCAGGCGGGAGTGGATGTCAATGTTCTTGAAATTAGCAGTTTTTCTTTGATTCGCACAATTCGTGAGCAACTGCGGCAGTTTACGCCCCAAGAAGCGGCTGCAATTGTTGATATTGAGTTTGATAATACTGAGATTTCAATCACGGTGGATGGGGTTCCTCAGTTTTCGCGAACAGTACCCATCGGGACGTTTCAGATTCAAAGTGCGCTGAGCCGTGCTATGAACTTGCCGCCGTCGCGCAGTACCGACTTACTGCAAGGCATGACGATTCCCATTACCCCAATGGACAGCGTTGGCGTACCGCAAATGGGCGGCACGAACCCCGGCTCAGCGGCGATGCTGCGGGTGCTGGGTGAGTTGGCGGATGAGCTGCGGCGATCGATTGATTTTTATCTAAACCAGGGTGACAACATGGAGGTGGCGCAGTTGTTGCTGGCTGGGCCAGGTGGCGCAATTGGTCAACTTGATGAATTTTTCTCTCAGCGGTTGAGTTTGCCCGCCAGTCAGGTCGATCCGGTGGCGGCGATTTCGCTAGAGGTTGTAGATGGTGAAGCCTTGGAAAGCCAACACCCGACAGGGTTGGGGGTTGTGTTGGGGCTGGCGTTGCGGGAGGCATGGTAAATGTACAGTCTAGATATTAATTTTCTCAATGATCGGCAAGAGCGCCCAACTGTTCAGGCACGGCCAGCGGCGACACAGGCGACACAAAGCCCGATCGCACTGTATGTCGGGGCGATCGTTGGGGTGGGGGCGTTGGCGTTGGCAGGAGGCTATTTCTTGTTTTTGCAATATCAAACCGGCGCACTGGAGCAGCGATCGGCTGAGCTAGATAACCGAATTTTGGAAATTGAGGCATTGCGCGGCGAGTTTGCCAATGTAGACGGTCAGGTAGAGGCGATCGAATCGGAGGTGCAGGCACTTGCGACCGTGTTCGATCGCATCAAACCCTGGTCTGCCATTTTGGATGATGTTCGTAGTCGTATTCCCAATAATGCCGCTAGCAACCCACCAGAAGTAGTGCAGGTCATCACTATTGCGCAGGCTGAGCAAGACAGCGGCGCGCGCCGCCAAGCCCCAGCCGCTGAAGGAGAGACGGCAACCGTGCCGCCACCGCCGCAGCCTGTGATTCGCATTGAAGGCTATGCCACCACGTTTAACGCGGTCAATGACTTTGTGCTGCTCTTGCAGCGATCGCCCTTTTTGCAGCCCAACGACACCCGCCTTGTTTCTGCCCAGCTTGTGGATGACCCCCGCGACATCCAGCCTGTGAACGATGACATTGATATTGAAGTCGAGCTAAGCCAGCAAGTGCAATATGCTATTCAAGCTCGCCTAACAGAGATGACCGCTTCTGAATTGCTGGATGAGCTGCAAGCAACATCCCCAGGATTAACCTACCGTATTGAAACCCTGCGTAATCGAGGAGTACTACAACCATGACAGCCGGAGATTTTAGCCCCGATAGTGCGCCCGAACTAGAGGAGGCGTCTTCCTATCCTGTTGTGTTTGGTGTCCAAATCACGCCAGTGGTAGGTGGCGCTGCCATTGCCGTCATCGGCTTAGCTGCTGCTTTTTGGGTGTATCAGACCTTTGCTGCGCCAGTAGCCGAGCAAAATGCTCAGTTACAAACTGAAGTTAACGAGAAGGAACGTTTGCTAGTTGACACAGGAGAGCTAGAACGACAAATTCAGGAAGCTCAAGCGCGACTGGAGGCCGCTGAAGCACTGCGGGCAGATGTGCTGGGCTTATTTGCCACTGAAGACGGGTTAGATACATTATTGCTGGACTTAAACGAGCGCATCCGTAGTGCCAATGCTGGCATTGACGATGAATCGCGGCAGGCTAGTCTAACGAACTTCCGAGTCAACGAAGAGTTATCTGGCGTGATTACTGATAGCTCTTTTGGATCAGCCGTAAACAACCGTCTGGAACGGCGGGTGTTTGATGTATCGATGGAAGGCGACTTTGCCCAAACTCAATCCATTATTCGTAATATTGAGCGATTGCAGCCGTTGATAGTGCTGCAAAACTTTGAGTCTAATCTTGATACGGCGGGTCAGGTTTCACAGATTAATGAAGCAGGGCAAATTGTGAACACCAATGATTTCATCGTCATCGATACATCATTTCAGCTCAGCGTATTGCTGCCTGCTCCAGAAGGCACCTATGAAGCAGCCACTGCACCACCGCCGGAAGAGGGGGAAGCCGCTGAGGAGAGTCAATAAATGAGCGGTTCTCAGGGGTAGAGGCTTTGTTCAAGGCAGCGCCATCATGCATCGGGTTGAGCCAAGTGCCGTTTTTGATCGAACCTAGCGAAATCAGTTTGTTCTAGCGATTCATTCACACTATAAATTTTGAGAGATTGAAGGAGGAGGGGATAGTGAAACGACTTTTGGGATTGGGCAGTATTCTGACTAGCAGCGCCCTAATGATGACAGCCGCCCAGCCTGTGCTGGCTCAGGCAACCCGCGTGACGGGGGTGCAAGTTAACCAGACGGAGAACGGCATTCAAGTATTATTGCAAACTCAAGAGGGCGATCGCCCCCAGGTATTCACCATTGCCCGTGGAAATGCCCTCATCTCCGACATCATCAACACTCAGCTACAACTGCCAGAAGGAAACGGGTTCCTGCAAAATAACCCTGCTCCGGGCATCGCCGCTGTCAGCGTTACGCAACTGGATGCCAACAGCATTCGGCTGACGGTGACATCTTCAACCGGGGGCGTACCCAATGGTCAGGTACGTCAGGCGAACAATGGCATTATCTTTGACTTCAGCAGTACCGGAAGTTCAACGGCTCAAGCACCGACACCTGCACCCGCACCGATGCCGCAAGCCCAGACGCCGCCGCCCCCCGCCCCAACGCCATCCAATGTTGATGTACTGGTTCCAAACCCCGAAATTTACATTGATGGCGTTCCGTCAGTGAACCAAGCCCCTCGAGCCACGCCGCCTTTACAACAGCGGGCGATCGCCCCACCACTGGGCGACATTGCCGTTTCCACAATCAACACCTCCACCGATGAAATTGACCTCAGCACCAG
>CAYSIR010000131.1:9767-11282 GCA_964431105.1 uncultured Leptolyngbya sp.
AGTGATGGCGGTAGTGCTGATGTCCGCTACGGAGAAGCGCGACCGCCTAGCGTGACTGATTTGGCTGGAAGCCGTTTGAATAACCCCATTACAGGGGGACTGTTTCCGCCAGGCTTTGAAGGCGGGCCCTTCCTTGATGCCCAAACCAATGCACCATTTGGCGTTAATGAAAGCACAGGTAGTCCAGATTCTTTCTTTGTTGAAGACACGGCGTTTCAGCCCGACCCCAACAATCCAGGGGAATTTATTGAGGTTGATGTGCTGGTTCCTGTGAATCCTAATCGCTTCCCGGAAGGCAATTTGGCTCGACCGCCGTTTGGCACCGATCCCAATCCACTGCAGCCCGGAATTACAGATTTTGACCAAGCCGATGGTGCTGTAACGATTGGTTTGCCGCAGCTCTATCAATACCCTGATGATTTCTTGTTTAACCTCCAGGCTCAGGTTGTCAGTGGCAATGCCAAAATCCTGACTGACCCGACCTTAACGGTACAGGAGGGGTCAAACGCCAGAGTGCAGTTAACCTCAGAAGTGTTTGGTGGATTTGACTCAGAAGGTGAGCCGATTATTAAAAACGCGGGTCTGATTCTGGAAATCTTTATCGAGCGCATCGACGATAACGGATTTGTGACGTTGGCTGTAGAACCAACGGTTTCTTCTGTGGCGCAAACATTTGATACGCTTCAGGGAGACATTGTTTTGCTGCAAGAGCGAACGGTTCGTTCCGATCGCATTCGGATGCGGGATGGTCAAACGCTAATTTTGGCGGGAATTATTCAAGATAGCGATCGCGTTGAGATCAGCAAAGTACCAATCCTGGGCGACATTCCAATTTTGGGTGCGTTGTTCAGAAGCACGAATCGTGAGAACACCCGCCAAGAGGTGATTGTATTAGTCACGCCGCAGGTGTTGGATGATTCTGACTTGTCCAACTTTGGCTATCGCTATTCGCCAGGACAAGATGTGCAGGAAGTTTTACAGCGGCAGGGTGTCCCTCTTCGCTAAAGCTGCGTGATACATCATCTCAGTAACGAGGCAGCTTTTGTAGAACACAGATTGCAGGGCTGTCTCTTTGAGTAAGCGTGTAACTACCGGCGTTCAAATTTTGGAGAAAGCCTGGTTATGAGTGATCCTGGCAATACATTCCGCACGTCCAAACCGGTTCGGGTCATTAATCGCCTGACAGAATTTAATGACACGTTGAACCGACAGGGCGATCGCATTGATACCTACCGGTTCCGCGCTCCCCTACAGCGCAACTTTTTCTATGCCGATTTATATAACTTTCGGGGCAATGTCGATCTCGCTTTGTTCAACCGTCGTCAGAAAATAGTGGCGCGATCGATCCGCGTAGGGCGCAGAATCGAGTTAATCCGCCTTGGCGCAAATGATGATAAAAGCCCGCGTCGCCCTGCATTGCCTAGGGGATTGTATTATCTCAGGGTCGTCATCCGGCCGGATACGCCGCGATCGCGCTACACCCTGAGAATGTCGGTATCCCGCGCCCCCAATCCA
>CAYSIR010000132.1:0-11179 GCA_964431105.1 uncultured Leptolyngbya sp.
TGCTGTTTGACCGGAGAATCCCCCGTTTTCTAAACGGGGGAGTATGTCAAATGAACATTGCGGCGAGTCATGCCATTGGGCGATCGCTGTAGATGACAGATCAACCAGGTTATAACCCACCTCACCAGCCGCCACTAACCGCTACTAAAATGGTTGAAGTGTCATCTTGAAAATAGGCGCATTCAGTATAAGGGGTAAGCATGGACGCAAGAAATGTGTTGGGAGAATCGCTAGAAGCCTGCTGTGCTGATCCAATGACAGGCTTTTATCGAGACGGTAAGTGCAATACGGGCGCTGGCGATGTAGGGGCGCACGTCGTGTGTGCCCAGATGACGGAAGAATTTCTAGCCTTCACAAAAGTACGCGGCAATGACCTTAGTACGCCCATGCCGATGTTTCAGTTTCCGGGGTTGAAACCGGGCGATCGCTGGTGTTTGTGTGCATCGCGCTGGAAAGAAGCCATGGATGCCGGAGTAGCGCCGCCAGTCGTGTTATCTGCCACCCATGCATCGGCGTTGGAATACGTCTCTTTAGATGAACTGAAACAATACGCAGAGTGACCTAGAGTACGGACGTTTCAGAGGTTCTTGGAGCGGTTTCATGTCAAGAGTTCGGGTGGCGTGGGCGTTGCCCACGCCACCCGAACTCTTGACCAGTGGAGCTATCCATTACGCAGATCTCGCTGAAACCCGCATTCCTTGATTCAAAAACGAGGATTCTGAATAACCCTTAGAAAGGTTGTGAGGCAAAAGGTCTGGCGACTTTTGCGTAATGCATAGACCAATGGAGGACGACCCTTGGAGTGCTGCACTGAGATAATGGCACCATTGGTCAACTCGAACCCATGAGCCACTTAGCACTAGAAAGTGCGGTTTCCATGGAGAATAGGGGATTCGAACCCCTTACCTCTGCGGTGCGATCGCAGCGCTCTACCAACTGAGCTAATTCCCCATAGCCAAATTCTACCACTGACGTCTGGTTTGACCAGATGTGCAGTACCCTGATTTCCAACAGGCGCGACACCATTGAGTGAAATGGCATCTAAAAATAATCATTAGTTGAAAGACAAGTATCCAGCTTCTGAACGATACAATCCATGGGGCGATCGAATATATCGGCTTCTCGACAGCGACTCAGACGGCATACGAGTCTGTCATTCGCCCCAGGAACTCCCATCCGATGAGATACGTCCCTGCAATAGAAACTAGGAAACAACGGAAACCAACCCTGTGCTGGTAAATACGGAGACGATGCGCTAAGTGGTAGGGCGACGTTCACCCATCTTCCGCAGCTTTACGCCCCACACTGCGGCATTCGCCACCCTGCTGCTCTTACATCGGCGATGCTCAATGTATCCCTAGGCAATTAACCCCCAGATATTGTCAACATTACCCTTGAGATAGCACCCATGGGCAATGCTTTGCCAAAAGCAGCTTAGGCCATTTCGCTGCGTTTATGAACGCTTTGGGAAGGCTAATGGTCACTTTTGGATAAATCGAGTATCCTTCGCCTTGATGCTAAATACTCCTGAAAAGCGCTTTGCCCCGCTCTAAAATTGCGCGATCGCTCCCTTGCTGACTTTGAACCGGTGACGAGAGAATCTTGCATGAGTCAGAATCATTTCTGCCTGCCCCCACAAAACCCGTGACCATCCGGCACGCTGCATCATTACATCTCATCAGTCGATATTAACCCAGATTAGCCATGGCACTGAAGTGTATCAACCCTGACGCCCTCAGTCAGCCACTCCAGCGTTGTCAAGAACTGTCGTTGAACCCTAGCGCGTGTTAAGTAACCAGGACATTCCGGGTAGCCTATCCTAGGCTTTGTTTAAGCGTTGTCCCAGTTGTTTGACCCACCCAGGCTTGAAGAGCAACGCCAGAAGTGCTTGAACGCCCCGATTGCGATCGCCCGTCATTTTTTTTACAGCGCATCACTATCTAGTACACAGCTAGATCGGGTGCATCCGGGTCGGCAACCTTCTAATTCCCTATTGCGCCCCAAAGGATGGGTGAGCCTAGCAGCACCATCTTGCAAAGATGTGTCCCCCATGCTTATGTGGTGGTTTTGAAGGCTTTGGGCTACTATATATAGCGATTTACAGCGATCGCAGCATCAGACTTGCCTTACGGTTGCCTACGTTGCGGCCATTCTTAAATATAGCCTCAGCACAATTGTTCATAGGAAATCGGGCGATACGGGTTGGTTAGTCAGAAAGAGCCGTCCAACAGACTAAGTTCCTAAATCGGCTCTTGAGAATCATATCAGATGTTTTTTATTTGGTTTTTAACGCATGACGGATCAATGGCGCGGCTCAGGTGGCGGGATGACCCACACATATCCAGCTTGGGCGATCGGGGTCGCAGTACAGGTCATGCGTGTTCTAGTCATTAGCTCATTTCTAGAGATTTAGTTCTCTGTTTATTCAATCAGTCAACAAGTAGGTCTTGGTAGAGGGTAACTGAACAATGGCAACAATAAGAGGCGACGCCCGCAACAACCGAATCCGGGGCACCAATCAAGCCGATCGGCTGTTTGGCTTGGGCGGTAACGATATATTACTGGGGTTAGGAGGCGATGACCTACTCGACGGAGGCAATGGACGAGATACTTTAAGAGGCGGCGCTGGCAATGACCGCTTGATTGGTGGAAATGGCAATGATGTTCTCAACGGTGATGACGGGGCCGATCGCATGGAGGGAGGCGCTGGCAATGACCTCTACTTTGTTGATAACGTGGGCGATCGCGTCATTGAAGGGGCAGGGCAGGGGCTTGACACTGTTCGATCCTCAATTAGCTTCCGCCTCGGTGCCAATGTTGAAAACCTGGTTTTACTGGGCAATTTAGCCATTAACGGACGAGGCAATGCTTTAGCAAACCGCATTGTCGGCAATAACAATAACAATTTTATCTTAGGCTTCGGCGGTGATGATGTCCTGAATGGCAAAAGCGGAGATGACACCATCCGAAGCGGCGCTGGAGATGACATCATTAACGGGGGGGATGGAGACGATATCCTCAGTGGTCAAGACGGCAACGATCGCATTAATGGCGGCAACGGCAACGATCGCATCAATGGCGGCAACGGCAACGATCGCATCAATGGCGGCAACGGAGACGACATCATCAATGGGGATGCCGGCAACGATATTCTGAATGGCGGCAACGGCAATGACCTCCTACGAGGCGGGGCCGGCAACGACCGCCTCAATGGTGGAGCAGGGAATGACATTCTCAATGGTGGAGCAGGGGATGACATCCTCAATGGTGGAGCAGGGGATGACCTCATTGATGGTGGACTTGGGGCAGACATCATGCGTGGCGGTGCGGGTGATGACTTATTCTTCGTTGATGACAATGGCGATCGCGTCATTGAAAATGCAGATGAAGGAATAGACACAGCACGCGCAACGGTTAGCTTCTCACTTGGCGATAATGTTGAGAATCTTACCTTACTCGGTGCTGATGCGATCGACGGCACCGGCAACGACCTAAACAACACCATCATTGGCAACAGCGGTGACAACATCCTGGATGGCGGTGCGGGTGATGACTATCTAGACGGTGGATCAGGTAACAATCAGTTAATCGGTGGTATCGGGAACGATACCTATGTCATCAACACCGCTGGCGACACCATTGTTGAATTGTCGGGGGGCGGCAATGATACCGTTATTACAAGATTTACAACCGTTCTCGACCCAAACATCGAAAATCTCATCCTAGTTGGGAATGCCAACATTGATGGAACCGGCAATGCATCCAATAACCGGATTACCGGAAACGATGGCAACAACATCCTCGATGGACAAGATGGAGATGACATTCTGGACGGCGGCCTCGGTGAAGATACTTTGGTCGGGGGAGATGGCGATGATCTGTATATTCTCAATACTCTCGACACTATTATTGAAACTCCCGATGGCGGCAATGATACAGTGCGGTCGTTCCTCAAGTCATATACGCTTGTTGAGAACCTGGAAACGCTAATCCTGGGCGGCGAAAATAACCTGCGCGGGACTGGCAATTCAGGCGATAACACCCTGATCGGAAATTCGGGCGACAATGTGCTGAGTGGCGGTCTGGGCAACGATCGCCTAGAAGGGGGCGATGGCAACGACACCCTAGACGGCGGGGCTGGCGATGACGTTATGATCGGCAGCCAGGGCAACGATGTTTACATTGTCGATAGCGCAGGCGACGTTGTCATAGAGCTAGCTGGTGAAGGAATTGATAGCGTCGTTGCTAGCGATACCTACATCCTGGGCGACAATCTTGAAAACCTTTTCCTAGTCGGTGATGCAGATATTGACGGTACGGGCAATGCCCTCGCGAATAGCATTGTTGGAAATAATGGAAATAATGCGCTCAGCGGTGGCGGCGGCGCAGACTATCTCATCGGTGGCAGTGGGGATGATGTTCTGGATGGCGGTGCCGGTGCAGACATAATGGAGGGCAACGCTGGCAATGATACTTATCTGGTAGATAGTATCAGCGATCGCGTCATTGAACGAGCTGGCGAAGGAATAGACCAAGTTATCGCAGACAACGTATCATTTTCACTGCCAAATCATGTTGAGAACCTTACCTTAACCGGCACGGAAAACGCAGTCGGAACTGGAAATGCCCTCGACAACACCCTCATCGGCAATGCTGGTAGCAACACCCTCATCGGTGGAAATGGCAATGATGTTATTGATGGTGGCGGTGGCGCAAATACGTTAATCGGCGGTGCTGGCAATGACACTTATTTTGTGCGATCGCTCAACGACGAGGTAGTCGAAGCACCCTCAGAAGGAACTGATACCGTCTTCGCCGACATTGACTTCACCCTCGGTGGCAACATTGAAAACCTGATTTTAGTGGGTATCACTGGCAACGAAAACCTCACTGGCGTGGGCGATTCAGGCAACAATACCATCACCGGTAACGATGGGAATAACCTGATTCAAGGTCGTGAAGGAGACGATCGCATCTTTGGTGGTGCTGGCAATGATACCCTCAACGGCGGCACCGGCAACGATCGCATCTTTGGCGAAGATGGCGACGATACCTTACTCGGTGGTGCTGGCAACGATATTCTCGATGGGGGTGCCGGTGCAGACACCATGACTGGTGGCATCGGCAACGACACCTACTTTGTCGATGACAGCAGCGACGTCGTAACAGAAGCCCCCGGCGGTGGCAACGATACAGTCTTTGCCAGCGCAGACTTTACGCTGTCAGGCAATACTGAAACCCTAATTCTTGAAGATGGCGCGATCATTGGGGTTGGGGATGCCAGCAACAATACCATTATTGGTAACGATGCCTCTAACCTGTTGGATGGCGGCGCTGGCAGCGATCGCCTCGAAGGTGGACAGGGCGATGATACCTATATCGTCAACTCCTTCAACGACATCATCATCGAAGACAGTGCGGCCGGAACGGATACCGTACAGGCAAGTGTGACCTACACCCTAGGCGCGAACCTTGAAAATCTAACGTTAGATCCGGCGGCGGGCGACATCGACGGTGTGGGCAATATCGAAGACAACACCATCACCGGTAATGACGGTAATAATGAACTGTTCGGCGAAGATGGCAACGACATCATTATTGGTGGGGCTGGAAATGACCTGCTGGATGGTGGAGCCGGGGTCGATCGCTTGGAGGGCGGAACTGGTAACGACACCTACGTTATCAATGATCTCAGCGACACGATCGTGGAAACGGGGCCCGCAACCGACATCGATACCATTATTTCGAGTGTCAACCTGAGTTTGGCGGCTGATGCTGCATTCGCTGCGATCGAAAACCTGATTTTGATCGATGGCGCAACCCAGGGAACCGGCAACGACCTCAACAACAGCATCATCGGAAATGACAACGGCAATGTCCTCAGCGGTGGTTTGGGGGATGACGTCCTGACGGGTGGGGCAGGCAATGACACCATCACGGGCGGTGCGGGTGTAGACACCATGCGTGGCGGAGATGGAGACGACAGCTACTTTGTCGATGTAGCCGGGGATGTGATTGTCGAAGCCGCTGACGAGGGCATTGATACAGTTACGTCCTCAGTCACCTATGCACTTAGCCCTAATGTCGATAACCTGATCTTGACGGGCGCAGGCAACATCAACGGAACCGGAAACAACCTCACGAATACCATCACGGGCAATGCGGGCAACAACGTCCTAGATGGTGGACTGGGTGAAGATGTACTAATTGGTGGACTGGGCGACGATCGCTACATCGTTGATGAGGAATTTGATGAAGTTCGCGAAACCATTGGAGCCGGTGGTGGTTTGGATACGGTGGAATCTTCGGTGTCCTATACCCTTGCTGCCAATATCGAAAACCTCGAACTTACGGGAGCAACGGGGACTGAAAACCTGATCGGTGTGGGGAACGGCGGTGCCAATACCATCATCGGCAACGATGGCGATAACATTCTCGACGGTCAGGGGGGGATAGACACCCTCATTGGTGGGCTGGGCGACGATACCTACATCATTGACACAGCCGATGATGTGGTTACTGAATCAGTGCCTTTGACCACAGGCGGGATTGATACCGTCATCACTTCTGAAACCTATACCCTTGGGGCGAACCTCGAAAACCTAATCTTGGCGGAAGATGCCGGTGACATCGACGGATATGGCAATGCCCAGAACAACACCATCACTGGCAATATTGGCAGCAATATTCTCGATGGCGGCGCTGGCATTGACCAACTCGAAGGCGGCGATGGCGATGACATTTACTTCGTAGATGATGAGAGCGATCGCGTTATTGAAGAACCCGGCGGCGGCACAGACTTGGTGAACTCTGAAGTGTCCTACACCCTCGGTGCCAACGTTGAAAATCTGACGCTGCAAGGCACTGCTGTCCTTGGGATCGGCAACGAGGAAAACAACACCATTCGCGGTAATGCCGAAGGCAATCGACTGGACGGCCGTCAGGGCGATGACCAACTAATCGGCGGGGCGGGCAACGACACTTATGTGGTGGATAGCCTGGACGATGAGGTGATCGAAACCGGCGTTGACCCATTCGACACCGTGATTTCGAGTGTCACCTACACCTTGGGCCCTAGCCTAGAAAACCTGACCCTTGCACCCGGCAGCGGCAACATTAACGGGTTCGGCAACACCGGCAACAACACGATTCGCGGCAACACTGGCAGCAATATTCTGAATGGCTTGGAAGGTCAGGATGTGCTGATTGGCGGCGGCGGCAATGACACCTTTGTGGTCGATGACTTGGGTGATCAGGTCACGGCAACGGGCACGGGAACCGATTTGGTGATTTCCACCGTTGGCTTTACCCTTGCACCGAATCTGGAAAACCTGACGCTGCAAGGGACGGGCAATATTGTGGGTCGCGGTAACGACCTGGCCAACACCATCAACGGCAACACGGGCAGCAATACGTTGTTGGGTTTGGGCGGCAATGATGTGATCAACGGCGATCGCGGCAATGATTTCATCGACGGTGGCTTGAACACCGACATCATGTCTGGCGGGGAGGGCAACGATACTTATGTGGTTAATGTCAGCAGTGACCAGGTGATCGAAAGTATTCCGGATGCGATCGGGGGCACAGATACCGTCATTTCAGACGTAGCCTATACCCTTGGGGCGAATCTCGAAAACCTAATTCTGACTGACCTTGGCCCGAACCCCAACATCAACGGTGTAGGGAATGCTGCCGCTAACACCATCATTGGCAACAACGGCAATAATACCCTCCTCGGTCTAGACGGCAACGATACCATTCAGGGCAATGGCGGCAATGATTACATCGATGGTGGTCTAGGCGACGACGATATGGACGGGGGCGATGGCTCCGATACCTACATCGTTGATGCGCTGGGTGACGCGGTTACCGAAGCCGGAACGGGCATTGATCAGGTTATTTCTGATGTGGCCTTCACCCTTGGCGCGAATCTTGAAAACCTAACGCTGACGGATGATGGTGCAGACTTAGACATCAACGGTGTGGGGAATGGTCTGGCCAACACCATTCTAGGCAACAGTGGCGACAATACACTGCTCGGCTTTGCGGGCGGCGATCGCTTAGAAGGTGGCGACGGCGACGACTACATCGACGGCGGCACCGACCTCGACATCATGATCGGGGGCAACGGCAGCGATACCTACATCGTTGATGCGCTGGGTGATAGCGTCAGTGAAGCGGATACAGATGGGGTGGATTTAGTGGAGTCGGCCGTAGACTTCACCCTTGGCACTAACCTCGAAAATCTTGTACTAACGGGGACAGCCGCGATCGGGGTTGGCAATATCCTCGACAACAGCATTACGGGCAACGACCAAGACAACACCCTGCGAGGGGACGATGGTAATGACACTATCGTTGGTGGACTTGGTAATGACCTCCTCAACGGCGGCACGGGGGATGATGTGCTGCGCGGCGATCGCGGCAATGATACCTACGTTGTAGATTCGTTAGGTGACAGCGTTACAGAAGCCGAAGGCGGTGCGGCTGGCGGGATTGACTTGGTACGTTCCTCCGTTGCCTTTACTCTTGGGCCCAATCTAGAGAACCTGACGCTGACCGGAACCCGCGATGTTAACGGTATCGGTAACGAACTCGATAACACGATCGCCGGTAATGACGGGGATAACATCATCAACGGTTTGCTGGGTGCTGATGTCATGTCGGGCGGTGATGGTGACGACTTCTTCTTTGTGGATAACCTCGGTGATGAGGTTTCTGAAGATGCCGATGAAGGCATTGATACGGTGCAGTCCAGTGTGTCTTTCACGCTGGGGGCAAATATCGAAAACCTGATCCTGACTGGAATGGCGATCGAAGGCATTGGTAATGCTGAAGACAACACCATCACGGGCAATAGCGAAGACAACACCCTGAGCGGTCTGGGCGGCAACGACGTGATCACCGGCGGTCTGGGTAATGATGTGATTGACGGCGGTACAGGCGACGATGACATGACCGGCGGCGCTGGCGACGATACCTATTTTGTCGATAGCGCACTGGATACGATTACCGAAGAATCGGGCGGCGGCTTTGATACCGTCTTTACCAACTCGTCCTTTACGCTCACGCCCAATATTGAGCAAGTGATTCTGGATGATGCGGCAGGGGTTGCAAACCTTGTCGGCACCGATGATGCCAATACGCTGATCGGCAACAACAGCGCTAACACGATTCTGGGCTTAGGCGGCAATGATGTCATCTTTGGTCTGGGTGGCAACGACTACATTGATGGCGGTCGCGACAACGACACGATGGATGGCGGCATAGGGGACGACACCTACATCGTTGACAGCAGTGGTGATCAGGCAGTCGAGACCGTGACGAATGCGGGTGGCGGTGGACTAGACCTCGTGATTGCAACCGCTTCGTTTACCCTTGGTGCGAATGTCGATAACTTGGTTCTCAATGGAACCGGCAATATTGCAGGCTTCGGAAATAATCTTGGCAATACGATTACGGGCAATTCGGGCAATAACGTCATCAACGGGCGAGGCGGCAGCGATGTCATTGATGGTGGTGCTGGCACCGATACGATGACCGGTGGTTTAGACAGCGATACCTATTTTGTGGACGATAGTGGCGATCGCGTCATTGATGCTCCAGGTCAGGGTGATTTGGATGTGATTTTCAGCACCGCATCCTTTGCGCTGGAACCAGAATCCGAGATTGAACAACTGTTCTTGGAAGGGACAGATGACCTCGACGGAACCGGTAACGAATTCGTCAACACCATTTTTGGTAATGCGGGCGATAACCGACTGGATGGCGGCACAGCGGGCGATCGCTTGATTGGCGGCAGCGGCAATGATACCTACTTTGTGGATGATGCCAACGATGTGGTCGTTGAAGCGGGGCCAGCCACCGACATTGACACCGTTATTTCGGATCTAACCTACACCCTCGGTGCCAATCTCGAAAACCTGATTCTGACTGAAGACGGCCCCGACATTAACATCAACGGGCTGGGCAACAACCTCGACAACACCATCATCGGCAACAGCGGCACCAACATTCTGGATGGCGGCGCAGACACCCTGGGTGACTTCCTCCAAGGATTGGATGGTGACGATACCTACCGTGTGGATAGTTCAGCGGATCAAGTCGTTGATGGCGGCGATGGGTTGGATTTGGTTGAAGCCTCAGCCAGCTTTATCTTGACGGATGAAGCGATCGAAAACTTGACCTTGGTGGCTGGAGCCGGAGCTATTAACGGAACCGGGAATGGACGGAACAACACCATTCTGGGTAATGAAGCCGGGAACATCATCAGCGGTGGAGCCGGAAACGACTATATCGTCGGTGGTGAAGGTGCAGACACCATGAGCGGCGGTACGGGTGATGACACCTTCTTTGTGGATAACGCTGGCGATACGGTGTCCGATGGGGCGGGTATCGATCGCGTCTTCTCGGATGTCAGCTTTACCCTTGCGCCGAATATTGAGTACCTGTATCTCACCGAAGACGGCCCCGATATCAACATCAATGGCGGTGGTAACAACGGTCGCAACACCATCTTTGGCAACAGCGGTAGCAATATCCTGGATGGTTCCGGCGGCGTTGACCGCTTGGTGGGCGGCGCTGGTGATGACACCTATATCGTGGATGTCGGCAACGATGTGGTGATTGAAGAAGCGGGCGGTGGTCTGTTTGATACCGTTATCGCTGATGTCACCTACAGCCTCGGAGCCAATGTTGAGAACTTGATCTTGACCGAAGACGGCCCCACTCCCGATATCAATGGCTTTGGAAATAACCGGAACAACAGCATCTCCGGTACCAGCGGCAGCAACATCCTGGATGGTGGTGAAGGAGCCGATGTCCTGATTGGCGATGCGGGCAATGATACCTACGTGGTGGATGACGAACTCGATGAAATCATCGAAACTGGCCCAGCCACGGACTTTGACACGGTACTCGCCAAGATTGACTTCACCCTTGCCCCAGAGTTGGAGCGTCTGATTCTGCGGAATGATGCACCGGATCTCAACATCAACGGAACCGGGAATGATTTTGCCAACACGATTCAAGGGAACGACGGCAACAACACCTTGGATGGCGGTGGCGGTGGTGATGTCCTGATCGGTGGGGATGGCAATGACATCTACATCGTGGATAGCACCCGTGATGTGGTGGATGAATCGGGCAGTGATGGTGAAGATCTGGTGCGATCGTCTGT